>RFMM01000108.1 GCA_009927665.1 Actinomycetota bacterium | reverse complement strand
CGGAACTGGTTGGCGACGCCAGCAAACAAGTCGAGGTGGTGGTGTCGGGGTAATCCGCGCACCAGGGCACGAAGCCAACGCATCCCATTGCCACATAGGCGGCCACTTTCTCGCTCACCTGTTCTGGCGTGCCAACGAGAGAGGTCGCCTTCCACTGCTCGACGGGGTGACCCCAGAGACTGCGTGACCCAGCCGCCGCAATTTCGGCCTCAGTCTCACGCATGAATACCTCGGGTGACCAGGTGAGTCGTATCTCGTCGAAGTCACGTCCGACGTCTTTGCAGTGCTGAGCAAGGATTTCTCGCTTTCGCTTGAAGTCTTCGACAGTGCCGCCAAAGTTCGCGTAGTCGGCGTGACGCGCAACCACCCGCAACGTGAGTTGCTCGCCACCGCCACCGATCCAGATCGGTGGTCGCGGCTTCTGCACCGGTTTCGGATCACAGTTGCCGCGCGTCAGCGTGTAGTACTTGCCGTTGTAGGTGGTTTCTTTCTCTGACCACATCGATTTCACGATCTCCACGCATTCGCGCAACATCGCAATGCGCTCTTTCGGAAGCGGAAACTCATAGCCGTATCCGCGGCACTCGTTCTCATACCAACCAGCGCCAATTCCCCAGTCGAGGCGCCCTCCGCTGATTACGTCGATCGTCGAGGTGATCTTGGCAAGCAGCGCCGGCTCGCGATACAGGTTGCATCCGACCATCTGTCCGAGACGAATTCGCGACGTTCGCTGACTGATTGCCGCGATGGTGGTCCAGCATTCGAACACGGCTTCGTGCGCCGGCTTGGGCACATTGTGAAAGTGGTCGTACACCCAAATCGAGTCGTAGCCAAGCGTCTCGGCGCGCACGGCGATTTCGACGGCCTTGGCCCATTTTGCTTGGTCGTCGGCGATGCTGACGAGCTCCATCTTCCAACCCTGCGGCATGAAAACGCCGAAGATCAGATCGTTGTTCGCAGCGTCAGCCCGTTGTGGTTTTGCAGTGCTCATAAGGGCAGGTCTCCTGTCGCGCTCTTGGTGGTGCCGTGATCCTTGTATGCCGCAATCGTGCGCTGGGCGATGCGCATCTGGTGGATTTCGTCGGCTCCGTCGGCGAATCGGCTCCAGCGAGCCTGCTGCAGCATGTGCGCAAGGGGCGTGTCGTTGCTGTAACCCAGCGCGCCGTGCACTTGAATCGCCCGATCGACGATTCGCCACAGGCTGTTGGCAACGAAGTGCTTCGCCATCGACACCTCGCTCGTGAATGGCAGACCGTGTTCGATGCGATAGGCGGCATGCAGCACCATCAGTTTGCATTGATACAACTCGACGGTCGAGTCGGCAATCAGCCATTGAATGCCCTGCTTCTCGGCGAGTAGCGAACCGTGCGAGAAACGTTCGAGGCTGCGCTTCACCATCATGTCGAGGGCGGTCTCTGCTTGACCGATCCACCGCATGCAATGCGCGAGTCGCGCCGGGCCAAGGCGATACTGCCCCAGCAAGTGCCCCTGACCACGACCACCGAGCATGTTGTCTTTCGAAACACGAACGTCACGCAAGAAGATTTCGCAGTGGTTGTGCGACCCAGACATCGTCTCGATGTCGCGCACGATGTCGAACCCTTCGGTCGGAATATCGACGATGAAGCACGAGTTGGCGGCTTGCGGAAGATCGGGGTTGTCTTCGGTGCGAGCGATCACCAACGCAAATCGTGCGCCGCGCGCGCCAGAGATGAACCACTTGTGACCGTTGAGCACCCATTCGTCGCCGTCTTGGTAGGCGTGTGTCTTGATCAGCGTCGGATCACTACCCGCCACTTCGGGTTCAGTCATTGCAAAGCACGATCGTGTCGTGCCCTCGCACAGTGGTCGCAAATATTTTTCTTTCTGTTCGGGGGTGCCCCAGTGCAAGAGGGTGTGTTGATTGCCCTCGTCTGGCGCTTGTGCATTCAACACGAAGGGACCAATGCCGACCTTCGCCGCCTCAGCCGATACTGCAGCCATCGCCGTCGGCCCCAGGCCCATGCCACCCCACTCTGCAGGCATGTGCGGCAACCACAGCTTCCATTCGTTGCGAGCACGATCACGCAACTCGACGATTGCCTTCACGACGGCTTTTCGGTCGTCGTGGTCGGTGGAATCCCACCGTGGCCGCACTTCTTTGTCCATGAAGTCACGCACGCGCATGCGCACGTCTTCGATCTCGGGTGCGAACGAGAAGTCAATCACTTGTTCCACCGTAGCCTTGCCTCGTGGTTGAACCGCAACGCAAGAGTTGGGACCTCGACCAGCTGCCCACCGGTGACAACAAGGCCCGCGCGGTGCGCGACATGTTCGATGCCATTGCCTCGCGGTACGACCTCGTCAATCGAATCATGACGTTTCGGCTTGACGTTCGATGGCGTCGACGCACCGTCAGCGACCTGCGCTTGCCCGTAGGTGCGGTAGTCGCTGATCTCGCCAGTGGCACCGGCGACTTGTGTGCCGAGCTGAAGCGTCAGGGTCTCACCCCGTTGTCATTCGACTTCTCCTTCGGCATGCTCGCCAACGACACGAGCGGCGCACCCCGCACGCAAGCTGACGTTCTGCGGCTGCCACTGGCCAACGCGAGTATCGACGGCGTCACCTGCGGCTTTGCCTTGCGAATTTCGTCGAACTGCCCGCATTCTTCGCCGAGCTGGCCGTGTCGTGCGCCCCGGCGGCCGGGTCGCGTTGCTCGATGTATCGGTGCCGACCAACCGACTCGTGCGCGCAGGCAACTCGCTGTATTTTGGGCGAGTTGTCCCCTGGCTCGGTGGCCTTCTGTCTGACCGCGCCGCCTACGGGTATCTACCGCGCAGCGTTTCGTATCTTCCGGCACCAGACGCCCTCAGTCAACTGATGCGTGATGCTGGGTTTCGCAACGTTGCACATCACCAACTGTCGGGTGGTCTCACCCAGCTGTTGCTCAGCACGCGATAAGGGCCCGCACACCATGCGACTCATCACTCGCCCACTACGAGAGTTCACCGATGGCAACGTCGATCTGAACGACATCGCCGGCGACGATGGCGTGCTCTTTGTGCGAGACGGCGTCGGGTTTGCCGGCCGCGGTGTGGCGGCACGTCTGCCACTTGCCGAAGCGCCTGACTTTTTCTCTACCGTCACGTGCGACGACGCGGTGGCGAGGCTCGGGTCAGATGGTGTGCTCGTGGGCTGGCACTCGTTCGACGGCAAGTCTGGCGAATCGATTCTTCCTGAGGTCGTCGTGGCCAAGTCTCACGATGGAACCGCGTGGGTCACCCACGTCGAGGGGTGCGCGGTAGATCTGACGCCGCCCGTTCATGAAACCGTTCGCCAGCCGCACTTCACCGTGCGACCAGGGGTCGATATCACGACCTACCTGACTGCGGTTGCCGCGATTCGCGACGCAGTGCAACGTGGTGAGATCACCAAGGCGGTTGTCGCTCGCGACGTGATGGTCGAGTCGAGTGAGCCGATCTCTGTACACGCACTGCTTCGTCGTTTGCGCGCCTCGTTTGGTTCGAGTTATCGATACTCGATCGAGGGTCTCGTCGGAGCGTCTCCCGAATTGCTCGTCGCTCGCGCTGGCGACGATGTGAGCAGTAACCCGCTGGCCGGCACGACCCCGCGCACGGGCGACCCCGCCACCGATGCCCGACTGGCCGCCGAATTGCGGGCCAGCGAAAAGAACCAAGTTGAGCACCGTGTCGTCATCGACATGGTGCACGACACGCTGTTGCCATGGTGCTCGTATCTCGACTGGCAACCAGAGCCAGAGGTGGTGGCCGTCGCCAACGTGCAACATCTTGGTACGCGAATCGAAGGAAAGCTCTCGCAGCCGTTGCCGCATGTGGTGCACATGATGCATGCCCTCTCGCCCACACCAGCTCTCGGCGGATATCCCCGCGAAGCCGCACTTGCGCTACTCACGAGGTACGAAGGCTTCTCACGCGGTCGCTATGGCGGCAGTGTCGGCTGGTGCGATCGTCACGGCAATGGCACCTGGGCGGTGACGATTCGCTGCGCCGAACTCAGTGGTGATCGGCGCTCAGCTCGACTGTTCGCAGGCGGCGGCATCGTCGCACAAAGCGACCCACAGGCAGAATTCGCCGAAACACAAGCAAAGTTTCAGGCGATGCTTGCCGCCATTGTGCGGCCCTAAGCGCCGTCGAGTGCCCGCGCGACCGCAGCGTGCAGGTCGTCGTGCTGCTGAACGTTGCGGTCGCGGTTCGTGCGCACGACGATGACACGCGGGCCCTGCGCAACAAGGGCAGCGCGCAGTTGTGCGGTAGTTGACACCGACTCGACTGCAAGGCCATGAGCATTCGCAAGCACAGCGAGATCGGTGCCGTGCGGTGTGCCAAAAAGCTGTTCGAAGCGGTCGGTGGCCAACGTGTTGCGCTGCGGCAAGAACGAAAAGATTCCCCCACCGTCGTTGTCGATTACCACGATGCGCAGGTCTGCCGGGCGATGACGCAACGCGACAAGGCCGTTGCTGTCATGCAAGAAAGCGATGTCGCCAATCAACAGGCCAGTCGGCGCACCTGAGGCCAACGCGACGCCAACGGCACTTGATACGACCCCGTCGATGCCATTAGCCCCGCGATTCGCCAGCACGCGCAGATGGTCGGTTGCCCCGGCATACCACTCGAGATCGCGCACCGGCATCGACGATGACACCATCAGCGAAGCGCCCCGCGGTAATGCGGCAGCAACCGTGCGAGCCACGCCGGGCTCACTCAATGCCGCCTCATCATCAAGCAATGAGGCAATGACCTTGCGTGAGCTTTGCTCGGCTGCAACCCAGCCACCAAGCCATGCAGGCGCAGCAGCACTTCTTGCGACCACCTTCAACACGTCTTCGCACACTGCATCAGGGTTCGCAATCACGTGCATCGTGCAACGGCGATCGGGGTCAATCAAAAACGGCGACTCGCCGACCACCACCATCTCGCACTCTGCGTCGCGCAACCACCCGGCCATCACCTTTGACGCGTGCGGCGCACCGAAGCGGATGACCACCTCAGGGCGCAGTGCCTTCGCCGTGGGTTCGTGTCGCAAGAACGCATCAGCATGACGGATGAAGCACTCGCTCTCGATGCGCGCACCGCTGCGAGGCTCAACCAGCACGGGCCACGCGAGTGTCTCGGCCAATCGGTCAGTGCGGCAGAAGAAGCCGCGCCAACCCCCGCAACGATGACCCCGCGTCGCCCGACGAGACGCGAGCACAAGTGCGAGAGCTGTTCGGTGGGCAGCGGTCGAGCCGCACGGGGTTGCCTGACTTCTTCGCGTGCTGGCAGGTCGCCCGCCTCACCGACGAGCGGTTCACGAAACGGCAGGTTGACATGCACCGGACCAGGCCGCTGACCCGTTGCAGCCGACCACACCCGCTGTGCCACGCGACGCCACTCTGATCGTCGATCATCATCTGGCACACCAACATCGACGAACGATCGCACTGCCACACCGAACAAACGCTGTTGGTCGATGGTCTGCGGCGCACCAATGCCTTGCAGTTCTGGTGGTCGGTCGGCGGTGAGCACGATCAATGGCACCTCGGCATGTGAAGCTTCGACCACGGCTGCATGAAAATTGACGGCTGCCGTACCTGACGTGCACAACAGCAACGTCGGCACGCCACGGGTGAGCGCCATGCCGAGAGCAGCAAACGACGCGCTGCGTTCATCGTGAAACACGTGCACTCGGCAACGTGATTCAGCCGCTAGTGCCAATGCCATCGGAGTCGACCGCGACCCGGGGGCCAACACGACATCGCGCGCCCCAAGCGAACACCACTCGTCGACGAAGGTCGCACAGAACGTGGCGGTCACGTCGGCAGACTGCATGCCTCTATCGTGGCAGCAGTGCGGGTGGAAATCGTCTCTGACCTGGTGTGCCCGTGGTGTTTCATCGGCAAACGACGCTTTGAACGTGCCGTCTATGACCTCCGCCACGCGGGTCTCGAAGTGGATCTGCACGTGAGCTGGCGCGCCTACCAACTCGACCCAACCGCTCCGACCGACACCGCCGAGCCCGTCATCGATGCCTACGCCAAGAAGTTCGGCGGCCACGAACGCGCCGCCGAGATCCTTGCGCACGTCACCGCCACCGCCGCGGCAGAAGGCATCACCTTCGACATGCAGCGCGCCGTGCGTGCCAACACGCTTGGTGCCCACCGCCTACTGAAGTTTGTCGCGCACCACGCGCCCGATCTCGAGGGTGCAGTCAACGAGAAGGTGATGTCGGCCTACTTCACTGAAGGTCTCAACATCGGTGACCCTGCGGTGTTGACTTCGTGCGCCCGACGCGCCGGAGTTCAGCATGATGCACTCGGCTCGTTGTTCGACGCCCCGACAACCACTGCCGTCTCACAAGCAACACCGTCGATCGACGAGTGGAGCAGCCGAGTACACGACGATTTCGCATGGGCCGCTGAGCGAGACATCACAGCAGTGCCGACATTCGTCATCAACGACGCGTTCGTCATCCCTGGTGCACAAGACTCGACCACCTTCGCCCGCTTGCTGCGCAAGATGATCGAACCTTCGTGACGCGCCACGTGCTCGCCCACCAGACCATCGGCGGCGGCGACAACACCCTCGTGTTCGTGCACGGGTTCTCTCAGACCGGCGACTCATGGCGGCAGTTCGTCGAACGCGTGTTGCCGCAACTTCCCAATACCAAGGCGATGCTTGTCGACCTACCAGGGCACGGTGCATCGGCAGAGCTGCATCTCGATTTGCACCACACCGCTCAAGCCCTCGTGCCACGGGTGGGCAGGCAACCTATGTCGGCTATTCACTCGGCGCCCGCGTGGTGCTGCACGCCGCACTCGCCCATGCCGATGCCGTCAAGCGCTGCGTTCTCATCAGCGGAACCGCTGGCATCGACGACGACCGCGAACGCAACGCACGACGCACGGCCGATGAACAACTGGCCGATCGAATCTCACAGGTTGGTATCGCCAGCTTCATCGATGAGTGGCTGGCGCAACCGTTGTTTGCCCATCTCACGCCGGCGCAAGCACAACGCGAGTCACGCCTTATGAACACCCCCGCTGGTTTGGCGTCAAGCCTTCGACTCTGCGGAACCGGAACGCAATCGCCATTGTGGAACCGGCTGACTGAACTCTCACAGCCCCTCATGGTGGTGGCTGGCGCACGAGACGAAAAGTTCGTCGCACTGGCACGTCGCATCGCGGTGATGGCGCCACGGGCTCGACTGGAAATCATCGGCAATGCCGGGCATTCTGTGCACCTCGAACAGCCGTCAGCGTTCGCCGACGTGTTGATTCAGTGGATGATGAGCCCCAGGGCATAACACACACCGACCACCAGCTGTGTGCGGGCCGTCATACCGAGCGCTGCAATCAGACGCGGTGCCGTCGTTGCATCGCGCACCGTGGTGATGGCCGGCAGTGCCGCGAGCAAGCCTGCACAGCCGAGCAGCGCACCAAGTGATTGCGTTGCCGCCAAGAGCACAGCAAAAAGAGCGGCCACGTAGATCAGCACAAAGAGGTTCTTGCTGCGCTTGACCCCGAGTCGCACCGCCAGCGTCTGTTTGCCGCTGCGCGCATCGCCGTCGATGTCACGAATGTTGTTCACCATGAGAAGAGCAACAGCCAGCAGCCCCGCGAGCACGCCCGAGCACACTGCAAGCACTGAAACCGATTCGATTACGACATAGGTGGTGCCGATTGTCGCCACGAGACCAAAGAACACAAAGACAAAGACCTCTCCGAGACCGACATAGCCATACGGTCGCGGGCCACCGGTGTAGGTCCACCCTGCCACCACGCAAACGACACCCAGAGCGATCAGCCACCAGGTGGTGAGTGCGGCGAGCACCAGCCCTGCGACGCACGCCGCACCGAAAGCAGTAAACGCAGCCACCTTCACGGCACGAGGGGTGGCACGACGTGAAGCAACCAATCGCATCGGCCCTGCGCGATCGTCATCAGTGCCCCGCACACCGTCGGAGTAATCGTTGGCGTAATTCACGCCAACCTGCAGAGCCAGACTCACGACGAGAGCGAGAGCGGCGCGCGGCAACCACTCGGCGGCGACAAAGTCACTGGCTTGGTCATAGGCCACTGCAGTGCCGATCAGCACGGGTACAACCGCTGCTGGCAGCGTGCGGGGCCTCGCGCCGAGCCACCACTCGTTGGCCGAAGTCACGTCGTGACGCTAATAGCGTGACGCCAATGCCGCGCCTCATCGCACTCGACTTGCCGGCTGGTGACGAGTTCGTTGCCAATGTCGTGCGTGCCTGGCAATCGGGAGACGTGGTTCTGCCTCTTGACCAACGGCTACCGATAGCGGCCAAGACCGAAGTGCTGGCGCGACTTGCCGCAGACGTCGTGGTTTCGGCGAACGGTGTCAACACCCTCGCGCCTGAACGCTCGCCCATGCTCGTGCCACTCACCGACGGCGATGCATTGGTCGTGGCCACCAGTGGCACGACGGGTGAACCGAAGGGTGTCGTGCATACGCATGACTCACTGAATGCTGCGGCACGCTTGGTGGGTAGGCGACTCGAATTGTCAGCCGATGATCATTGGTGGCTTTGTATACCAGCGGCACACATCGGCGGGTTCGGTGTCATCGCGCGAGCACTACATCACCGCAGTCGACTCTCGTTCTGCCACGCTGTCGACCAAAGTGCGATTGATGCTGCACGCGCAGACGGAGCCACGCGCACCTCCGTGGTGCCAACCCTGATGACGCGTCACTCATTTTCAGAGTGGCGCACGGTCTTGGTCGGCGGAGCAGCGAGCGACGCACTACCCACGAATGCGATTGCCACCTACGGCATGACCGAGACTGCGGGCGGTGTCGTCTACGGCGGAATCACTCTCGACGGCGTCGACGTACGCATCGAGCACGGCGAGATTCTGGTGCGCACCCCCACCATGGCGCGTACGTATCGTCATTCACCACTACCGCTGCGCGACGGATGGTTGGCGACGGGCGATCTCGGCGAATTCGACGGCAATCAACTCACCGTAAGAGGTCGACGTGACGACCTGATCATCACAGGTGGGGTCAAGGTGTGGCCACGCGTCGTCGAAGCCCGATTGCGCGAGCATGCACTGGTCAGTGATGTGTGTGTCGTCGGTGCGCCCGATGCACAGTGGGGCTCGGTCGTTGTCGCCTACATCACCACGACTGCGGCAACACCACCCACACTCGAGCAACTTCGCAGCCACGTCAAAGAGACGCTCTCACCATCGCATGCGCCACAACGTGTGATGGTGGTGCCGAGCATTCCGCGAACTACCCTCGGCAAGGTGCGTCGAAGCGAACTACCGAGTGTCTGACGCCAACGAACGACGTCTGCCAGGTGTCTTTTGGCGCCATCTCTCGGCTTCATCGATTTCCAATCTGGGCGACGGCATGGTGGCTGCTGCGGGGCCACTGCTTGCGCTCACGTTGACCAACGACGTGCGACTCATCTCGCTCGTGAGTTTTGCTTCGATGATTCCCTGGCTCGTGCTCTCGCTGCCGCTCGGAGTCGTGATTGATCGAGTAGAACGACGTCGGCTGCTCACCCTTTCGACCGCAGCTCGCGGGGCGCTTTATGGCATCGTCACCCTGCTCATCATCAGCGAACAGCTGAACATCGGTTTGCTCATCGCCTTGGTCACACTGATCGCGGTCTTCGAAGTGGTGTTCGACATGTCGGCCCAGGCCTTCTTGCCCTCGCTCGTGGAACCCGAACACCTCGAGCGCGCGAACGGCCGCCTCTACGCCACAGAAGTCATCGCCAACTCGTTCGTTGGTCTGCCCATCGGTGCAGTGCTGTTTGCCACCGCAGCCTTCACCCCATTCGGGGTGCAGACCATCGCCTTGGTCGTTGCCGCCCTACTGATTCTCGGGCTGCGACCTCGAACACCGTTTGTTCCTGTCGCTCACGAGCGAGCCTCGTTGTGGGTCGAGATGCGCACCGGCTTGCGCTGGCTCGCAGAACATCGACTGCTGCGATTGCTGGCCGTGCTGCTCGGTCTCGTCAACATGGCCCACATGTTCGCTGCCTCGGTCTTTGCCAAGTTTGCTCGCGACGTTCTCGACGTCGGTCCGCGCGGCTTCGGGCTGCTGCTCGCCGTCTCGGCAGGCGGCGCCATCGTCGGCGGACTCATTGGCGATCGAGTGGCCAAGATGCTCGGCCCCGCAATGGCCCTCGTCATCTCCTACGGAATGTTTGCAGTGCTCGACCTGCTGCCCGGCATCTTCCCCAACGTGGCAGTCGTGGTCGTCTCTGGCACCTTGATGTCGGTGTTCGGCACGACGTGGAATGTCATCACCGTCAGCCTTCGACAACGTCTGATTCCGCCTGAACTCTTCGGTCGCGTGAACAGTGTCTATCGGTTTCTCGGCACTGGCAGCACGAGTATTGGCGCGCTCATTGGCGGACAACTCGCGTATCGCTACGGGCTACGCGCCACTTACCTCGTGTCTGGAGTTCTGCTCATCTGCGTGCTCGCGGTTGCCACACCCGCGTTATTGCGATACGGGCGTATCTATATGGCGCCTGAACGCACCCCTGCGCCACCGTCGATCACATAAGTTTCGCCGGTGATCCAACTCGCTTTATCTGAAGCGAGAAATGTCGCGAGATTCGCGATGTCGTCTGGCTCGCCCAAACGCTGCGTCGGAAGCTGCGCTGCGAGACGTTCGCCGAAGTTCTCGACCAACACCGCGGCGAAATCGGTTTTCACCAGACCGGGCGCGATACCAACGACGCGCGTCGGGCCGAGCTCACCGGCGAGCTGACGCGTCATGTGAATAAGCGCCGCTTTGGTCAGGTTGTAAACGCCGAGATGGCCTTCGGCACGTAAACCACCCACTGATGCGACGTTGATGATCACACCCGGATGATTCTTCATGTGAGCGTCCCATGCGGCTTTGCACCAGAACAATGGGCCGCGCAGGTTCACCTGGAACGTTTTGTCATAGCGCGATTCGTCGATGCCGAGTGTCGGCCCCATGTACGGGTTGGTTGCCGCATTGTTGACGAGAATGTCGAGTGCGCCGAATCGTTCGATGGTCGCCATGACACACGCGTTGCCGGCAGCGACATCGCCTGCGTTGGCGGCGAACACTTCGACCTCACCCTGCATCTCTTTCGCGGCGGCCCGCAATGCGTCTTCTTTGCGTGACGAGATCATGACTTTGGCACCCGACGCCGCATACTGGGTTGCGATTGCCTTGCCAATGCCGCGCGAGGCGCCTGTTACGAGCGCAACTTTGCCCTTAAGTGAGAGTTCCATGCGCGAAACCCTAGTTGGCGGTCAGTCGCGCGGCAGCGCCTTGGTAACACGCACCGTGGTGATGCGCCGACCATCGAGTTCTTCAGTGAGCACCCGCACGCCGGCGACCTCTGGGCCTTCACCGAGGCGCGGTACGCGTCCGATGCTGCCAAAAACATAACCGCCGATGGTGTCGTAGTCATCTACGGGCAGCGAGAGTTGCAGGCGATCATTGACGTCGGCAATCGAGACACCACCCTCGATCAACCAGTCGCCATTGCTCTGTGGGCGGAAGTTCAAATTGCCTTCGTCGTGCTCGTCGACGATCTCGCCGACGAGCTCTTCAAGACAGTCTTCGAGCGTCACGATGCCCGAGAAGGCGCCATATTCGTCGGCCACGATTGCCAGGTGGTTCTTTGTGTGCTGCATCTCGCGCATCAGCTCGGCCACCGCCTTGGTCTCGGGCACGATGTGTGCCGGTCGCATCACCGCAGTGACGAGCTCGTCTCCCCTGCCTGAACGCTCGAGTTTCATCAAGTCTTTGGTGTTCACCGAACCACACACGTCATCAATGTCGTCGTCGTCAACTCGCAGAACCGGCACGCGGCTGAACTGCTGCTCGACCGCCATATCAAGTGCCAACCGAACGGTGTCGTTTTCGTTGACCGTCATCACGTCTTGGCGGGGCGTCATGATTTCACGCACCACGGTGTCGCCAAACTCAATGACCGATTCAATGAGACTCTGTTCTTCGATTTCGATGACTGAATCCTTCGCGGCAGCCTCGACGAGACCCAGAAACTCTTGCTCGTTGAGAAATGGTCCTTGCTCAAGACCTTTGCCCTTCACGAAGAAGTTCGTGAGCTTGATGAGAAGATTCGATGCGAGTCGTAGCGGCCAAAAACCAGCCAACACCGACACGAGCGGAGCAGTAGCGGTCGCACCACGCACCGAGTGCAGCACGGCATAGGTTTTTGGCAGGGCCTCAGCAAGCACAAAGAAGACGAGCACGTTGAGCACGACGCCCACTGCAACACCTGGTGCGCCGAAGAGTCGGTTGGCAACCACGCCAGTGAGAACCGCCTGCACGGTTTGCAGCGCATTGACGGTGAGCAACAGCGGGTTCACCCATCTCGTCGGCTCACTAGCAAGACGCACCAAGATGTCGCCGCGCTTGTGCCCGGCCGCCTGCAACGCCTCGGCTCGCTGACGGGTGATGCGCGAGAGCGACATCTCGGCCAGCGCCAAGAGCATGAGGATGATGAGCAAGACGCCAATACCGACGAGCAACCAGATATCGGCGTTGGTTGGTGCGGCGGCGATCATCTAGTAGCCCTGTCGAAAACCGGTCGGGGCCGGCGCAGACCAGTGCAATTGTTCGAGCAACTCACGCTCGCGCGCGCGCATGCGATCTGCGTGTTCCTGCGTGTCGTGGTCGTAACCAAGCACGTGCAGCACCCCATGGGTAACCAGCAACGCCAATTCATCGTCAAGGTTGCCGGCATGATCGGCCGCCTGACCAGCCGCCACCTGAGGACACACCACAACGTCACCGACGAGCAGTGGCAAGTCACCAACGTCGACACGTGCGCGCACGGGTGTGGCTGTGCGTGCAGCAGGGCCAGTTGCTCGAGAGTCATCGACCAAATCGATCGGAAACGCCAACACGTCGGTTGGCGCGTCATTGCCCATGTGGATGCGATTCATCTCTTGAATCGTCGTCGTCGCAACGAACAGCAGAGCCATCTCTGCCTGACCGCGTACACCCTCTGACTGCAGCACCTTGGTTGCAAGCTGTTGCCACCGCACCACGTCGACGACGATGTCTGATTGTTCGTCAGAGACGAAGACCTCGACTGACCCATCGCCTCCGGCGCGGCGTGGATGACGTGAGCGTGGCCGATCAGCCACGCCGACGCTCGCTTCGCAGCCGTGCAGATGCCTGGTTACCGACGCGCTCATAGGCGGCAACGATGTCAGCCACGATCTTGTGTCGCACGACGTCGTTGTAGTCAAGGTGCACGAACGTGAGACCCTCGATGCCCGTCAGCACTCGCTCGAGGCCCACGAGACCACTTCTGCCGTCGGCGACATCGACCTGAGTGGTGTCGCCGGTGACGACAACCCTTGAGCCAAAGCCGATGCGAGTAAGAAACATCTTCATCTGTTCGGGTGTCGTGTTCTGCGCCTCGTCGAGGATGATAAAGCTGTTGTTCAGCGTGCGCCCACGCATGAAGGCCAATGGCGCCACTTCGACAACGTTTCGCTCAAGATACTTTTGTGCGTTCTCTGCTCCGACCATGTCGTGCAACGCGTCATACAGCGGCCGCAGATACGGGTCGATCTTGGCCATGAGGTCACCGGGCAGAAAGCCGAGTCGCTCACCGGCTTCGACGGCCGGTCGAGTGAGGATGATTCGGTTCACCCGCTTGGCATGCAGCGCCTGCACCGCCATGGCGACAGCCAGCCAACTCTTGCCCGTACCCGCTGGTCCGAGGGCGAAGGTGATGACGTGCTCGGCGATGGCCTCGACATAGCGCCGCTGCCCCGCCGTCTTGGCTCGCACTGGTCGACTTTGACCCACTTTCACGATGTCGGCCGTCAAGACCGACGTTGGGCTCACATCAGCCGCACCATATCGATCACTCGGCCAAGCACGATCAGGTCGAGGTGCTCACCGCGCTGCAGAAGCTCTGAAAGTTCTTCGAAGAGTCGGCCGACCCGCTCGGCCTCATGGCCGGCCAATGCCACTTCATTACCACGCACGACGATATGAGTCTGCGGAAACGACCGTTCGATGAACCGCAACAACTCGTCACGCTCGCCGACGAGCGACCCCATCAGGTGGCTCGAGGGGATTACGACGGTGACCGTCTCAGGGGCTACGGTCATTGAACGGGGGTGCCCATGGCCTCCTTCAGAGTATCAGCGGTGTCGTCTCCGCTTTTCGCGTTCGAACCCACAAAATCAAGCGCATAGAAGCGTTGCGTGCCGAGTGTTACGAGGTTCGCCTCGCCGACCATGCGTGCCATTCGCAGCATGAGTTCTGCCGCCCCGCCCGACTCATTCGGTTGCGTGCTGTCGATGAGATCGAACACGAGCAGTGCGCCGTCGCGTGCTTCCATCGTGAGCGCTTCTTTGGCCAACGCAATGTTGGCGCCACGCACTTCAACCTCGGGATCCACCACGACCCACAGCACATAGTGCACGCGACCCGTACGCATGTGATCTGCGTAGTTGCGACGGAAGTAGTCGGGATTCAACCAACGAGTGGTGGTGACATCGGTAGAAATCACCGTCATGACGACCGGCTGGTCGTGCTCCCACACGACCCACACGCGGTTCATCGAATTCAGCAGATGTTCGTCGAACTCGCTGCGGTTTACCAACTCGGTAAAGGGCTGAATCGGGTTCTGCGCATATGCGCGGCGATAGAAGTTCCACAATCGGTCGCGAAGATCAACGTCGCCGAGACGCGTATGTCGTGTAATGAACATGGAGCTCCGTCGTGGCGACATCACATCGCCGTAGTGGACCTCCGCCCACTCAGCATGGTAGCGAATCACCCGCCGCGACGAGTGGATTCGGTACGGTATTTGCGGTGATTCTGGCGTGAACACTCGCACGCTCGAGCGTGTTTCGTACGCACTGCTCGCATTCGGTTTGCTCGCCGCTCTGGCGCACGTTCTCGTCGACTCAGCCACATTCGGGGCGCTGCTCTACGGCCTTGGTGCCATCGTCGTAGCCGTCACCGCGGTCGCTTCGGCGCGCGTCAACTCGCCCGACATTCGCGTCTGGGGTGGGCTGCTGGCCATCGGTCTTTTGTCAGCGGCTTCGCAAGTGTTGGCTGACCCTGCACGAGGTGCCACTGCCCACTTCGCTGCCGAAACATTGTCACTCGGTGTGCAGGTCGTACTCATGCTCGGCTTGCTCGTGGTTGCCCAACGACGCATCGGTCGAGAGCCGCTCGGCGTGCTCGCCGACTCGGCAATCGTCGCACTTGGTTCATGGCTGGTGTGTTGGATTCTGCTCTTGCGACCATTGTTCGACACGTCGACCGATGGCGCCGCCACGGTCACGTTGCGTGGTTTAGCGCTTTCACTCGCAGCAATCGTGCTGCTCTTGCTCGCCACGCTGTTGTTTGGCGACGCCGAGAACGGTGCGGTTGTTTGGCTTGCAAGTGGCTCCATCGTTGCGTCGGTCATCGGCGATGTGCTGTGGGCCGTTCACGACGCCGAGGTTGCAACGGTCGCTGAGTCGCTGCGCAGCGCGCCGTACGTCCTGGCGTTGTTTGCCGCGGCAGGCACGTTGCTGCACCCTGGCATTCGCAATCTCGCCGCGCAGGGCCCGTATCAATCATCTCGACCCATGACGTGGCGACTCGTCATCGTGACCAGTGGTCTGGTGGTGCCGATTGCCGTGTTCGCGCTCACCGACGCGCAAGACACGCGCGACCGCGTGGTGCGATCGACAGCAGTCATCGTGCTGGCATGTGCCGTGTTGTTGCGCGTCGTGCTCGCCGTGCGCTCGAACACCGCGCTACAGCAAAGGCTGGTGAAGAGCGCCCAGACCGATGCACTCACGGGGCTGCCCAACCGCAGCCTCATGCTCGAGCATGTCGACACCGCGCTTCGCACCGCGTGGCGTGATGGTCGGCAACCATCAGTGTTGTTCATCGACGTCGACCGATTCAAGAACATCAACGACAGCCTCGGGCACGCCGCAGGTGACGATGTGTTGATGGCAGTAGCAGGTCGGTTGCGTGTGGTGCTGCCCAGCTACTGCGTTGTCGGTCGTATCGCCGGCGATGAATTTGTGGTGCTCGACCCGCGCGCCACGGGGCCGGGCGATGCGATGCTGCTTGCTGATCGCGTGCTCGAGTCATTTCATGAACCACTCGCTCTGCATCAAGGCGACGTCTTCGTGTCGGCGAGCATCGGTGTTTCGACCTACCGACCGTCGGTCACCAACAGCGCTGATGACCTGCTGCGCCACGCCGACACCGCGATGTACCGCGCCAAAGAAAGCGGTCGCAACTGCGTGGCGATCTTCGATGAGTCGATGTTGGAGAGCGTCACGCAACGGCTAGCGGTTGAGACCGCGCTCTATCGCGCCCTCGAACGCCGAGAGCTGCGGCTCGTGCATCAGCCGATCATCGACGTGTCGCTCGGCGAAGTGGTCGGCTTCGAGGCGCTTATGCGTTGGGATCGTGAAGACGGCTCGACCGTGTCACCCGCCGAGTTCATCCCCATCGCTGAAGAGACGGGCACGATCGTGCCGATTGGAGCCTGGGCACTACTCGAAGCGCTCACCCATCTGAGCGAGTGGATCGCCGGTGGCTGGTGTCCGCGTGACGCGACGATGGCGGTCAACGTCTCACCACGCCAACTCAATGACCCGAACTTCGTCAACGTAGTGAGCGAGGCTCTTACGCGCGCCCATATTCCCGCTCGGCAACTGTGGCTGGAGGTCACCGAGAACGTCATGATTTCGCAACCCGACCAGGCACTTGCCGCCCTGACGAAACTGTGCGACCTTGGAGTTCGGGTCGCCATCGACGATTTCGGCACTGGCTATTCGTCGTTGTCGTTGTTGCAGCGGTTCCCAATTCACCGATTGAAGATCGATCGCTCGTTCGTGGCTGGCGTTGCCGACAAGCCCGATGCGCGGGCGCTCGTGCGCACGATTATTGCGATGTGCGACTCGCTCGGGCTCGACACCGTGGCTGAGGGTGTTGAGAGCGTGCACCAACTACACACGCTGGGCGAACTGCGCTGCGCGAAAGCACAGGGGTATCTCATCAGCCACCCGGTGCCACCCGAACAGATGGCGAGCACCGTTGCGTTGCTGAGCGACATCGGCGCGTGGCCGCGCATTCGCAACCCGCGCGGCTAACGCCTACTCGCGCTGCTTCCGCGTTGCTAGGCGACCGGGCTGTAGCCGGGATATCGCACGATCGACTCAGCAGACTCGCCGGCTTCAAAGCGGGCGATGAGAGCATCAAAATCGACATCGACACCAATCGGGTTCGCTGCAAACACAGGTGAGTTCATGAACTCATCTGCCGTCTGGGGCGACATCGCGTCGATTTGTAGTTCCACCTGATTTCCGTCGGGGTCGCGGTAGTAGGCCGAGAAGTTCATGCCATGGTTGATCGTCCAATACGGAACAATCCCGTTGGTCTTCAACTGCTGATACTTGCCGAAGAGATCTGCAAGTGAGGCGAACGTGAAGGCAAAGTGCTCGACACCACTCAGCGAGTCGTCGCGTTCTTTCAGGTGTGGTAGTCGCACGATGGCAAGACGATGGTGCTCATCGTCATAGGAAAGGAACGTTATGAAGTCGTTGCCATGTCGCACCGATGCAGAGAGCACAAGCTGCCACCATTCGAGCATCTCGGTATAGCGGGTGGTCTTCAGCACCACGTGGGCAAACTTGATTGGGCTCTTCACTGCCTGCTCCCCTTGCGACGGCGTGCCGAACGGCGACACGCTCGCCTTTGAGAATATGCTCACTTACGGTATGAACCTGCAGTTTGGTGTCGTCGATGGTCGTGCGGTTCTCGTACACCCGCAAGGTGACCGTGTCACCGACGTCGAGCGGGTGAGCGACGGAACTTTGTCGAGTGACCCACTTGACTGCTTTGCCAACTGGGCACGTCTGCGAAGGCTCGCCGAAACCTGTGTCGACGCAGGCACCACGGTGTCGCCGAGCGACTTTGATGCCCCCTCACCTCGGGCCCGACAGATCTTTGGTATCGGTCTCAATTACCGCGCCCACGCGGTAGAAACTGGCGCGCCGATTCCCGATTCACCGCTGACGTTCACGAAGTTTTCGTCGTCAATCAATGCTCCGTTCGGCGACATCCCCGTCACCGTTCCGACGTGCGACTGGGAAGTCGAACTCGTCGTCGTCATCGGCAATGGTGGCCGTGACATCGTGAAAGAGAACGGTTGGCAGGCTGTGGCCGGCGTTTGCGTTGGCCAAGACGTGAGCGACCGCCTGTTGCAGCGCGCCACCCAGCCACCCCAGTTCAACCTTGGCAAGAGCCGCCGCGGCTACACGCCCTTCGGGCCCTGGCTGGTCGATGCGCACACGTTGGCCAACCGAGACAATCTGACGGTCTCGTGCACCGTAAACGATGTCGAAAAGCAACGCGGCAGCACCGATGACTTGATTTTCGACGTACCCACGATCGTCGCCTACCTCTCGAGCATCGTCGAGCTGTTGCCTGGCGACGTGATCTTCACCGGCACACCGAGCGGCGTCGGCGGGGCTCGAAAGCCGCCCGAGTTTCTGCAGCCGGGCGACGTCGTGGTGTCAACGCTGCACGGCGTCGCGAGCATCACCAATCACTGTGTCTAACCACTGTGTCTAACACTCGCCGCCGCTGTACGTTGCCGTTGCGTTGTCATACAACGTGATGCAATACGGATTGCCGAAGTCGTCGCGTGTCGTCACCGAGTCAAGCGCGACACGATCGGGTGGTGGCGCGTCGACGAAGATCAGGCTGCGAACCTTGCCGTCAGAGAATGCTGCTTCGCACGTGAAGATGGATTGCCCGTCACGACAGACCAACTCGGTGGGCTTCGGAATCGAACACCCCGCAACGAGCACGCCGAGCACCGCAACCACCGCACGAGCGACACGTCGCCGAGCCCGTGCCTTCACGTACACAACAGGTGACAAGGTCGTACCGGCTGCAACGAGCGACGCGTCTAGTTGACCGACGCCTTGAGTTCTTCGGTGAGCCGCGCGAATTCGGCGCGTTCCTCACCACTCAGCGCGCGCTCGTAAACCTGCGTCATCAATCGTGATGTTGTTTCTTCCGCGCGTTGACGGGCGTCGGCAAGGTGCGACACGTCTGGGTGTGGTTCTTGGTAGCCGTGAAGCTTGGCGAAGAAGGCTCCGTTCTCCGATGTCAGTACCGCTTCGTACCCCGACAAGCCTTCAGCGGTAACCGCGTTGATGTGCAAACAACCGCGCAGCTCGCGTAGATACGTGACCAATCGATAGGCACGCGCGATGGGGTCGGCGGGCAGTGGCTCGCTGCGCAGTCCCGCAAAGAGCGACAATCCGCATGAGTCAACGCTTTGCACGACCTTCTCTGCAAGTTCGTTGAAGCGGGCCGCGTTCTTGAAACCCGAGATGTGGGCTTTGCCCCACGCATCAGCGGCGCCGGCATAGCGAGTGCCCGCCTTACGAGCACCTTCGACGGCAACGCCGCGCTCCCACATCTTGCGAACGACCCCGCGGTCAAAGAACGCGAACGCCGCATACACCACGTCGGCATCGACGTCGCCGAGCACGCCTCCGCGGCCCGCCATGTAGAACGCAAAGCCATCGGAATACCCTGCCGCCTTGGCGATCTCACCGGTGGCGGGGTCAAGCATGTACTTGCTGCCGAGATCACTGAAGAAGGGGCTGACTGCGGCCGACAGATCGTGTGACGAAAGTGTGCTCATGGTCGCCACACTAGGTCACGCGACCGTCGCGCTCAGGGGTCGCGGGGCAACTACGCTGACGAATGCCATCGTCGACTCGGGAGAGTGAATCGCACCGCCAGTGCGACATCACACCGAAGGAGCAACCGCCCCGGAACCTCTCAGGTCCACGAACCGAGTCGATGGGCAACGCTGGAAAGCGGAGAGGCCGACACCTCTCCCACCGACGGGGAAACGCGGCCTGCCGCAGAAGCTCTCAGGTGAACCGACAGCGGGGGTGTTGAGGCGACTGCGCCTCGGCACACCGACGTCGACATCGGAGCACCATGCATTTCGAAGCCCGCCACACCGGCCCAGACGCCAACGAACGCGCGCACATCTCGCGCACCATCGGCGTAAACGACAACGACGACCTTGCGCAGCGCGTCGTACCGGCGAGCATTCTCTCGAACGAACCGCTCAATCTGCCGTCAGCCGTCAGTGAAACCGAAGTGTTGCAGCTGCTTGGCGACATCGCTGCCCGCAACACCGTGCGGCGCAGTTTGATCGGCACGGGTTACTACGGCACCATCACACCGCCCGTCGTGCTGCGCAACGTGTTGGAGAACCCAGCGTGGTACACCGCGTACACGCCGTATCAACCTGAGATCAGCCAGGGGCGTCTCGAGGCGCTGCTGAACTTCCAGACGCTCGTGCTTGAGCTCACGGGGCTCGGATTGGCCAACGCTTCACTGCTCGATGAGTCGACCGCGTTGGCTGAAGCGGTCACGATGGCACATCGCGGTGCCAAGAGCGAAAGCAACACCGTCGCCGTGCACGACGACATTCATCCGCAACATCTCGCGGTGCTACAGACGCGCTGCGAACCGCTCGGCATCACCGTCGTGACCGCACCGCTTGCCGACTTGGTCGCCATAGACGCTTTCTGCGTCGTCGTCTCTCGCCCATCGTCAAGTGGTCTTGTCGCCGATGATTCAACCGTGCGAGCCATCGTGACGGCCGCAAGCGTGCGCGGCGGGGCGAGTGTGTGTGTCGTCGACGCACTCGCGAGCACGCTGCTGACCACGCCTGGTTCACTGGGCTTCGATATCGCAGTGGGCAGTGCCCAGCGCTTCGGCGTGCCGATGGGTTTCGGCGGGCCGCATGCCGCGTTTCTCGCCGCCAAAGAGTCGTATGCACGCACACTGCCTGGCCGACTGGTCGGTGTCAGCACCGACACCGCAGGGCGCCCCGCTCTGCGATTGGCGCTCCAGACGCGCGAGCAACACATTCGCCGCGAAAAAGCGACCAGCAATATCTGCACCGCTCAGGCTCTCTTGGCGAACATCGCCGGCTTCTACGCGGCATGGCACGGTCGCGAAGGGCTGCAGGCAATCGCGCGACGTGTGTCATCGCTCGCCCACGCGGCCGCTCAGCTTGCTCGAGCACAAGGCAGGCACGATCACCTCGGGTTCGCGTTTCGACACGGTAACGGTGCATGGAGTCAACGCCGATCACGTGCACGCTGCCGCGCTTCGCCACAACATGCTGCTGCGCCGCGTCTCTTCCGACACGGTGGCTTTCAGTGTCGATGAGACGACCACCAGCCATGACGTTGCAGCACTGTTGACTGCCTTTGGCGTCACCGTTGATGCTGATGCACTAGCCGAGCGTGCCGTGCAAATCGGCATCGCCAGCACTTGCTGCGCAACGACGAGTTTCTCCACCAGGCGCCGTTTCGCAACTACCGCACGGAGACCAGCATGTTGAGATATCTGCGACGACTCGCCGACAAAGATCTCGCACTCGACCGCACGATGATTCCGCTTGGTTCGTGCACGATGAAGTTGAATGCCACCACCGAGATGATCCCCGTGACGTGGCCCGACTTCGCAAACATCCACCCGCACGCCCCGCTCGAAGATGTCGCCGGCTACCTGCAGTTGATTGACGAACTCGAGCGTGATCTGTGCGAGATCACCGGCTATGACGCCGTCAGCCTGCAGCCGAATGCCGGCAGCCAGGGAGAATTCGCCGGTCTCCTGGCGATTCGCGCCTATCACCGCAGTCGCGGCGACCTGCAACGCACCGTGTGCTTGATTCCGTCGAGCGCACACGGAACCAACGCCGCCAGCGCCGTAATGGCAGGCATGGAGGTTGTCGTAGTTTCCTGCGACACCCACGGCAACGTTGATCTCGCTGATCTCACCAGCAAGTGCGAGAAAGTTGGCGATCGTCTCGCGGCACTGATGATCACCTATCCCTCTACTCACGGTGTGTTCGAGGCTGCCGTCGGTGAGATCTGCGATGTCGTGCATCGTCATGGTGGCCAGGTCTATGTCGACGGCGCCAACCTGAACGCCCTCGTCGGGCTCGCGAAACCCGGGCACTTCGGCGCCGACGTGAGTCATCTCAATCTGCACAAAACGTTCTGCATTCCGCACGGCGGTGGTGGCCCTGGTGTCGGGCCGGTGGCGGTGCGCGCTCACCTCGCGCCGTTCTTACCAGGTGACCCGCTCGCTACCCAGCCGTCGGCCGTCGGCGCAGCTTCAGCCGTAGGCGCAGCGTCGGCCGTTGGTGCAGTGTCGGCATCACGCTTCGGTTCTGCTGGCATCCTGCCGATTTCGTGGACCTACATTCGCCTCATGGGTGGTGACGGCCTGCGTCGCGCCACGCAACAGGCCATTGCCAACGCCAACTATGTGTCACGGCGACTTGCCGGTCACTTCCCCACGCTGTACTCGGGCAATGAGTCGCTCGTCGCCCACGAATGCATCTTGGATCTGCGCGAGATCACCCGCAGCACCGGTGTGACCGTCGATGACGTTGCCAAGCGATTGATGGACTACGGCTTTCATGCCCCAACGATGAGTTTCCCCGTCGGGGGCACTTTGATGGTCGAGCCCACCGAGAGTGAGTCGCTCGCCGAGCTCGATCGTTTTTGTGATGCGATGATCGCGATTCGCGCCGAAATTGCCCGAGTCGAGTCTGGTGAGTGGACTGCCGACGACTCTCCCCTGCGCCATGCACCACACACGGTTGAAGACACCGTTGGTGAATGGCAACGACCGTATGACCGACAACTGGCGCTCTTTCCGCTGCCGCACCTGCGCTCGCGCGGGTACTTTCCGCCAGTGTCGAGAATCGATGCTGCACACGGCGACCGCAATCTGGTGTGCTCGTGCGAGCCGCTCGAAGCCCTGGCCACTGCTCGCTACGGTTGAGACGTGGCTGATCAACCGCAACTCGACATCAGCAAACTGGTCACCGACCTGCTCGCGGTGTTACGCAGCATTGATCCAGTCGGTGAAGGTGTGAAACTTGCCGAGCAGGGCCGCCGCACCGTCGAAGCGCTGATCGTGGCGCTTGAACAGTTCGGCTCGACAATGGACAACCTGAATCAGGCTGCGTCACGGGTCAACCGTCTGCTCGACGATGTGGAAGATCCCATTCGTCGCATCGCTGGCATGGCCGACCAGACCGGTTCATTGCTGTCGTTCTTGCCGAACCTGGCGAACAAGGCGATGTCAAACCTTGCGCCAAAACCCGCGGCGAGCACACCCGCCGCGCCAGCGGCCCCATCAACAGCACCCGCCGCGCCAGCGGCGACGCCAGCCGCGCCAAAACCGCCGAGCGCCTAGCCGCGTCGCACGAACGGCGTTGCCACCACCTCGGCAGCGAGCAGGCTGCCGCGCACGTCAATTTCTACCGCAGTACCTACCTGCGCAACCGTGGGTGGCACAAAGGCCAGGGCGATGCCCACCTCGAGCACCGGTGAGTAGTTGCCGCTCGACACGATCCCAACCGCTTCTCCGCGATGGCGCACTGGCGAGCCATCGCGGGGCGGCCGGCGTGACGACGTGCGCAGTCCACACAAGACCCGGGTAGTGCCAGCCTGCTGTTGTCGAGCGAGCGCAGCCCGCCCCGGGAACTCTCCCTTGTCCCATCCGATCACCCATCCGAGCGATGCCTCGAGCGTGGTGATGTCAGGCGACAGTTCGTGGCCGTGTAGCGGAAGTGCAGCTTCAAGTCGCAAGGTGTCGCGCGCACCAAGCCCCGCCAGCACGATTCCTGCCTCGTGCAGCGCAGAAGCAATCGACGTGGCGTCTGCGGCAGGAACCGCAATCTCCACGCCGTCTTCACCGGTGTAGCCCGTGCCTGCGACAACGCACGGAACTCCGAGCATCTCGACATGCGCGACACGAAAGCGCTTGACGGCTGCGGCCTCAGTGCTGACCTGCGCGAGTTTTGCTCGCGCCTGCGGACCCTGCACGGCGAGCACCGCACGAGTGTGCGTGACGTCATCACCGCCGATGGCCGCGCGCACCGTGGCGGTGTTCGACGCGTTGGGCATGACATCAAAGAGTTGGTCATCAACCCACCACACGATGATGTCGTCAACGACACCACCACCCTCGTTGCACGAGTGGGTGTATTGCGCGCGACCTGGCCCGATCTTGCGCAGGTCATTGGTGAATGCAGCCTGCAATGCATCGAACGCCGACGGGCCAGTGACGCGCACTGTGCCGAGATGTGACACATCGAAAAGCGCCGCGTCGTTACGACATGCGAGGTGTTCTGCCACGGTGCCTGCCGGATACGACAATGGCATCTCCCAACCGCCGAAGTTGGTCATGCGCGCCCCGAGCGAGCGATGAAGAGCGTCGAGCGGCGATGTTCGACGAGTCACGCGCTTCAGCGCGCAGCGCGGCGCACGGCAGCGTAGGTCTGCTCTTCGGCCGCTCGCTCTTCACGACGCAACTGCACGATGCCGGCGTCAAGTTCTTGCTTCAGGTTTGCCAACGGCAATACGTTCAGCACACCCTGACCGTTGCGCACCACATCGACCAAGTGCTGGCCGTCACACAACACCACCGACTTACCACTGATGACGATGTGCGCGGAAGCGATGTCGGTGGTGACATGGCGACGCAGATAGTCGAACACTGACCGCACGGCTTCGAGTTTGATTCCGGCATCGAGCAAGTTCTTGATCACCTTCAACTCGAGGAGGTCGCGATAGACGTATTCGCGCCGGGTGCCACTGCCCTGGGCATCGGTTGCCGATGGTCGCACCAAGTCGGTGCGAGCCCAGTAGTCGAGTTGGCGATAGGTGATGCCGACAATTGCTGCCGTCTGCGACCCGCTGAACGTGCGCACCGAATCGGAGATGTTGGCGCGTGTCACCATGGGGAAAGGAACGCTACGAGCGAGTTCCACTTGCCCACAACCCGGGCGCCCGGGGCTTACTTTTCTTGGAAATCTTCGGGACTGATGTTCTCGATGAAGTCGCGAAATTCGTCCATGATTTCCTCTGACTCTTCGTCACCTTCTTCGTCAACCATCACGCCAACTTCATCAATCAACTCACGCGTAGCTGCGATGGGCACATCGGCTCGCACCGCGATGGCGACGGCGTCAGATGGTCGACACGAAATGACATGGGTCTGACCTTGGTGCACGAGATGGAGCTCGGCGAAATAGGTGTGCGCGCGCATTTCGGTGATGACCACACGCGAGAGATGGGCCCCAAAGTTCTCAAACAAGTTCACGATGAGATCGTGCGTCAGTGGCCGGGGCGGCTTACGGCCTTCGAGCGCAAGACCGATGGCACTCGCTTCGGCGGCACCGATGTAGATACCAAGCATTCGCCGATCTCCGTGTTGCTCGCGCAACTGCATGACCGGCTGTTGCGCCGGAGGATCAACCCGCACACCGACCAAGTCGAGCGTCACGCTGTCGTTGTCGCGCATGGCGTCAGGTTAGCAACGCCCTACTCGGGCTGACGAAGATGAGCCGTCAAGTTGCGCAGAATTGCCCTGTGCAGTTCTTCACTCAGTGACAGCAGGTCATCTAACAACTTTTCAGCATCGTCACGTGCGCTGTCACGCCGCTCGCTGGCCATGCGCGCTACAAGCGGGGTGAAAAGATCTGCTTCACGTTCGCTCGACAAGCGCCATTGCATCAGCAAACGTGGCTCGATGCCCAACGCCGTCAGACGCCCTGCCAGGTGCACGATGTCGCGATCGCTTGCTGCGTACACAGCCTCGGTGCCGAGCATGCGCGGTCGCACAAGTTTGATCTTCTCCAAGGCGGCAAGCGTGACCTCGTCAACACCTGTGGTGTCGAGTATCTCGGCACGCGTGAAACGTTCGGCACCACGTCGCGCGATCTTTCCGCCTGTTGTGCCACCGACTCGTTGGGCTGGTCGACGACTGGTCGGATGCGCGGGTGATGTCACGCGAATGCCACGCGGCATGCTCGGGTCGGTGACGTCTTCAGGGCGCAAGAGCGATTCACTTGTTTCGCCCTCAAGCCGGTCGCGAATCACGCGCAACGGTAGAAAATTGTCTTTCTGCTCGCGCAGAATGAAGCGCAAGCGTTCAATTTCTTCGGCAGTGAACTTGCGATAGCCGGCAGTGGTGCGCTCTGGCGCGATCAGCCCCTGGCTCTCGAGAAACCGAATCTTCGAGATGGTGACGTCGGGAAACTCTTCAAGCAGCATCGCCAAGACCTCGCCGATGGAGAAGAACTTGCCAGCCACTTCGTCAGCCGATGAACACAACGAGGCGAAAACGCCCGACCTGCACGTCGTCACCCTGACGGATGACCGCCTCTTCAACGCGCTCACCATTCACGTAGGTGCCGTTCAGCGACCCGAGATCACGAATCACCCACGCACTGCCCTGGCGAACCACCACGGCGTGCTGTCGTGACACGGTGAAGTCATCCAACTGAATGTCGCAGTCGGGAATTCGCCCGAGCGTCGTCTGGTCTCCAACCACCGAATAGCGAGTGCCGATCTCTGGCCCTTGTCGAACGACCAGCATCACTTCGCCTGGTTGAATCTCACCGCTGTCGACGACCGCGTTGTCATCGTCGCCAACCCCATCGAGCAACGGGTCGGTCTTGGGCAACACCACCGTGCGGGTGCTCGGCTTGTCGAGCACCGCACCGCACGCCGAGCAGAACGTAGCCGACGGTGGATTCCGATGCCCGCAGGCATTGCAAAAGACGTACTGACGCTGGTTCATCGCTGGTCGGTCACCCCACGAGTGCCTGATACGCAGCAGCATCAAGCAGGTCGGGCATGGCACCGTCGATGGTGATCTCGCAGATCCAGCCGGCACCGTAAGGGTCTTTGTTGAGCAACTCGGGCTCGTTGGCGAGGGCTTCGTTCACGCTCGATATCGTGCCGGCGACCGGTGCATAGATGTCTGACACGCTCTTGGTGCTCTCGACTTCGGTGAACGATTGCTCGGCTGCCACGACCGTGCCGACGCTCGGCACACCTACGAAGACCACATCACCCAATGCGTCTTGCGCATAATCGGTAATGCCCACGCGGGCGACGTTGCCCGACATCTGCACCCACTCGTGTTGGGCGGTGTAACTGCGGTCAGCGGGAATCTTCATGCCCTCAACCGTAGCCGTGCGATGTCTTGTCGTCGCCCTACGCAACGCCACTCGCGTCACGTGCTGAACGACCGCGCGCCTCGCCACTTCGCGCTGCTCGCACCCCGCGCCACACGCGCGGCAGATAGGCGATGGCCGTCGTGTAACAGAGCACCGCACCGGGCACCGCAATCGCCCAACCCGCATTGCGCGCACCGAGAGCCCAGCCAGCGTCACTCGCGCCGAGCAGCAGAAGCGGAAACGCGAACATCAGCGCAAAGGTGTAGTTCTTGCCCCATTGGCTGACCGGAAATCGCTGCATGCCGAGGGCGGTACCCACGAGCATCATCACGCCGACGAACACCTCACGCGCAACGACCCCCCACCCAAGCCAGCCAGGAACCGAACCGTCGACAATGATGGCCCCGACCCCGACGATGAAAAGCAGACGATCGACTGCAGGGTCGAACACCGCACCAAACTCGCTGCGCTGCTGCAACCGTCGCGCCAACCACCCGTCGATCCAGTCGGTTGCACCAAGCACTCCCAGCAGGTAGGCGGCCGCAGCACGATCGTCGCGTGTGAACAACAGCCACAAGAACAGCGGAAGGCACAACAGTCGAAGCAGCGTCACCAGGTTGGGCCACGTGGCGACGTTGCGGGTCATCGGCGCCGAAGGCTAGTTCGCTGGCGTCGCGTCGTTGTGTGTCATCGCGCCGTATCTCGCACAACTGCAGGTCGGCTATCGTCGCGACATGGCTTCACTCTTTACACGCATCATCGATGGTGAACTGCCGGGTCACTTTGCCTTGCGTGACGACCACTGCGTGGTGTTCATGACCATCGCACCGATTCGCACCGGCCACGCCCTTGTCGTGCCGCGCGAACCTTTCGACCATTGGATCGACATGCCCGCTCCGCTGAATGCGCACCTGTTCGAGGTGGCTCGACAAGTCGGGGTGGCGCAGCGTAAGGCGTTCGGCACCAAGCGCGTAGGGCTCGTCATCGCTGGCTTCGAGGTGAACCACTGCCACCTGCACTGCATTCCTGCCGATGTGATGGACGACCTCAATTTCGCACGACAAGAACAAGGGGTCGGTGCTGAGCGCTTGGCAAATGCCGCGGCATTGCTCGCAGCACAGCTGCGTGCTGATGGTGTGCCCGGCGCGCTCTAACAGTCTCGTCACTGCAATGTTCTGCTGGCCTGCCTTGCCACCGCACACATGGCGTGAGTGTTTAAAACAACGTGGTTTCGGTGGGTTCAATCAACTCTGCACCGTTGTTGCGCACCGTGTTAACGGCAGTGCTCACGCTGTAGTGCTGTAGTCGCTCTGGCGCTGCTGCTTGCAGTAGATGCAACGGTGCGAATTCGCCTGCCAGCCATTCTCCGATGTCGTCGCCATCGAGCACACACGGCATTCGGTCGTGAATCGCGGCGAGGCGTGCGTTGGGTGTCGTCGTGATGATGGCACAGCTGCGTACGAGTTCGCCGTTGCGCTCGGGGTCTTTCCACGTGGTCCATAAGCCAGCCATTGCCAAGGGAACCCGATCAGGAGACGCGATGAAGTACGGGCGCTTGGGGGTCTTTGGGCCCACTGCGACGTCGACGGTGCGCCATTCGTAGTACCCATCGACAGGTATCACGCAGCGATGCTTGGCCACCAAGTTGCGAAAGCTTGGCTTCTCGGTGAGTGTCTCGCTGCGGGCGTTGATCATGCTGGCCGCACGCTTGCGATCTTTTGACCACGACGGCAAGAGGCCCCAGTGGGCACGTTGCAACAATCGCGCGCCGTTGACGCCTTCTGGCTGTACCACGGTCATGATCTGTGTGGTTGGCGCAACGTTGTAGTTCGGGCGAAACTGATCAGCGAACGGATCGTCGAGCACGGCATCGAACAACAACGCGAGGTCCGACGGAGCGGTGGTGGCGACGAAACGCCCACACATCGTCGGGCTGGGGAGATTTGAACTCCCGACCTCTTGTCCCCCAGACAAGCACGCTAACCAAGCTGCGCCACAGCCCGTTGCTACGGCTCGCTCAGTCTACAAAGACTGCAATCACCCGCCAGCCGAGATACAACACGAGCATTGCCATCAACAACTTGAAGTGCCAGGGTGCCTTGTCTCCACTCATTCGCTGTAGATCGCGCAACGAAACATTGTCGGTGGCTTTTCCCCGGCTCGATGTGGCGAGATCGACCGGCTTACCGCACATCGGGCACGCACCGTCAGTGGTGAGCGCCGTCGGCGCAAAGTACTTGGCGCACGGCTCACACCACGGCATATCAATGTGCTCCTTGCATGCCTCGCGTATGCGCGGGCATCATGTTTGTTCTGAGCGTTGACGAACCCGCATCTTGATTGGCGTCGAGCCGAAGCCAAAGGCCTCACGAATCGAGCGCTCGAGGTATCGCAGATACGTTTGCGGAAGTTCACGATTGACGAACAGCGTGAACGTCGGCGGGTCCACTGCACCTTGTAGCGCATAAAGAACGCGTGCCCCTTGGCCTGCTGGTTGTTGCTGTTGGGCTGCCGCCAACACCCGATTGACATCGCGCGTTGGCACTCGGCGGTGATATTGAACGATCGCCTCGGTCAATAGGGGCAACAACCGATGCACGTTCTTACCCGTCAACGCCGACAGTTTGACAATCGGCGAGTCACCGATGAAATACAGGCGTCGATGCATTTCGATCTCGACTTCTTCTTTGCGCTCGGTGCTCAAGAGTTCCCACTTGTTCAGCACGACAATGATGGGGCAACCGCTGGCATCAACACGCTCAGCCAAGCGCTGATCTTGACTCGTTACTCCCTCGACAGCGTCAATCACCAAGAGCGCGATGTCGGCTTCATCCACGGCTCGCAGCGCCCGAACGATCGAGTAGTACTCGGTACCCGGATCAACTTTGCTGCGCCGTCGCATACCGGCCGTGTCAACGAAGACCACGGGGCCGTTCTCCGTTTCAACCCGCGTGTCGATCGCATCACGAGTGGTGCCCGCCATGTCGTGCACGATCGAGCGCTCTTCGCCAACCAGGCGGTTGAAGAGCGTGCTCTTGCCGACGTTCGGGCGACCCACGATTGCCACTCGCGGCTCTTTTGTTTCGGGGTCGCGCACAAAATTGTCGGTCTTGGCCAGCGGTTCGCTATCGAGGTTGAGTTGGTCAATGATGACGTCGAGCAGGTCACCTGACTTGCGACCGTGGATTGCCGACACCGGCACGGCATCGCCAAGACCGAGCGCCAAGAATTGCCAGAGATCGGCTTCGCGGCGGGCGTTGTCGACCTTGTTGGCAACGAGCAGAATCGGTCGACCCGTCGTGCGGAGCCATGCTGCAATCGCTTCATCGTCATCATGCACGTCGACCGAGGCGTCAACGAGAAACAGCACCAAGTCGGCCGAGCGGGCGGCGGCTTCGACCTGGCGGCTGACCTTTGAATCGAGCGTGCTACCCCCGGGCATCCACCCGCCCGTGTCGACCACGTTGAAATGGCGGCCGAGCCATTCGACCTCGCGAGTGTGGCGGTCACGCGTAACGCCAGGGTGATCTTCAACGATTGCCGCCTGCTCACCGAGAAAACGATTGAAGAGCGTGCTCTTGCCGACGTTGGGTCGACCAACGATGACGACGCTCTTGCGGGCGTCAGTCACATTCACTTGCCTCAGGCTAACGACGGCCGAACGGTACCGTTGTTTTGAGATGACGGTTGATCGAGTGTTGCTCGCCACGCCGCGTGGTTTTTGCGCCGGCGTCGAGATGGCAATCAAGGCACTCGCGTGGATGGTACGAACGTTTGATGCTCCGGTGTACTGCTATCACGAGATCGTGCACAACAAGATCGTCGTCGATCGCTTCACCAAACGTGGCGTGGTCTTCGTTGACGACGTCGGCGAAGTGCCACAGGGTCGTCCGATCATGTTGTCGGCACATGGTTCGGCACCTGCCGTGGTCGACGCCGCCCGCGAACGCGGTAGCTACATGGTCGACTCGGTGTGTCCGCTCGTCACCAAGGTGCATCACGAAGTGCGCACGCGCGCAGGCAAGGGCTATCGCATTGTTTATGTTGGTCACGAAGGTCATGAAGAAGCCGTCGGCACGATGGCAGTCGCCCCGACGGCAATCTCGCTCGTGGAAACAGAGGCTCAGGTGCACGCGCTGCCTGAGTTCGCCGAGCCTGTCGCGCTGCTGGCACAAACCACCTTGTCGCATCGCGAGTGGGAAGGTGTCGCTGATGCAGTGAAGGCAAAGTTTCCGGCGGTGTGGACCCCGGGGCGCAGCGACCTGTGCTTTGCGACTACTAATCGCCAAGCGTCGCTCACCAAGATTGCCGCCGAGGTCAATGCGATGATCGTCATCGGTTCGGCGAATTCGAGCAATACCCGCGCGCTCGAACGACTCGCCCGTGATGTCGGCTGTAAGCGAGTCTTGCGCGTGAACACCGCAGCAGAGCTACCCGACGACCTTCATGGCACCATCGGTGTCACCGCAGGTGCGTCAGCCCCCGAAGAACTCGTCAGTGAGGTGATCGCCCGACTCGCGCCACAGGCAGGTGTGCAAGAAGTGCGAGCAGTTGATGAAGACGAGTATTTTCCGCCACCGCGTCACATTCGAGAACTGCAGTCGGCGATGGACACGACGATTTCTGCGATGTGTGGCGTGCCCGCCGGCAATCGTGCGGCCTACAACGACCATTCGTTGTCAGCAAGCGCCGTGCTTGCCGCGTTGTAG
>RFMM01000113.1 GCA_009927665.1 Actinomycetota bacterium | reverse complement strand
CCGTTCGTAAAGCCTTGAGCGACGACGAGCCAACAACAGAGCCGCCCGACGAGCAACGCAGCGATTCGGCTGACGAACTGCAACAAGGAGAACGGCTGCAGAAAGTTCTTGCGCAGCGAGGTTTTGGCAGTCGGCGTGTGTGCGAAGAGCTCATCGTCGCTGGTCGGGTGACGGTGAATGGCGAGGTTGCGGTGCTCGGGCGACGCGTTGACGTCGACCACGACAGCGTCACGGTTGACGGCGCGCCAGTTGGCGTGCGACCTGATCTTGTCTATTACCTGTTGCACAAACCCTTCAACGTGATCACGACGGCGAAAGACACCCATGACCGTGTAACCGTCGTCGAGCTCGTACCGCAAGAGCCACGCGTGCACCCTGTGGGCCGACTTGATCTCGATAGTGAGGGCCTCATCATTCTCACGAACGATGGTGACCTCACCCATCGATTGACTCATCCAAGTTTTGGTGTGGAAAAGGAATACCTCGTACACGTACGCAGTGGGCCACAAGGCGTGCCAGAGTCTGCCCTCGCCAAGCTGCGCAGTGGGGTAGAGCTCGACGACGGCATCACGTCACCCGCAAAGGTTGGTCAGGTGCAGCCAGGCGTGTTGCGAATCGTGATTCACGAAGGGCGCCATCGACAAGTGCGTCGCATGTGTGACGCGGTCGGTCACGAAGTGAATCGACTCGTGCGCACACGAATCGGAACCATCGTTGACACGACGCTGAAACCAGGTGAGTGGCGGCATCTCTCCACCGAGGAAGTGCGCAGTCTCGCAATACGCTGAAGTGCCGTGACACAGCGCGCGAATGTGCTCGGCCTCGGTCTGATTGGTGGCTCTGTTGCCGCAGCCCTACGTGGTCTGGGTTGGCGGGTGACGGGCACTGACGGCGACCCACAGCGAGCCGCAGAGGCGCTCGATCGTGGCCTCATTGATGCCATGGGCGTTGATGCCGACGCGGATGTCTCTTTCGTTGCCGTGCCCGTGTCGTCGCTCGTCGCTGGTGTGCGGCGCATGCTGACCGAAACTCGCGGCATCGTGACCGACGTCGGATCAGTGAAAGCACCGGTCGCCGAAGCGGTGAGCGATGCGCGTTTCGTCGCTGGTCACCCAATGGCCGGAAGCGAGCTGCAGGGGCTCGACGGTGCCGACGCGGGAATGTTTCGTGGCGCTGTCTGGGTATTGACGCCGACTGCATCTACCAGTGACGAGTCATTTGAGGCGGTCGCATCGCTCGTGCGACAACTCGGCGCCGAAGTCTTGGCGTTGCCGGCACGTCGCCATGACCAATTGGTGGCAGTCACCAGTCATCTTCCGCATCTTGCGGCCGCCACGCTGTTGTCACTGGCCAGCACTCGTGCTGACGATCATGCTGCAGTGATGCGGCTTGCCGCTGGCGGCTTTCGCGACATGACGCGTGTGGCAAGCGGTCATCCGGCGATCTGGCTCGATATCTGTCGCGAAAACCAAGATGCGATCGTCGAGGCGATTGACGCGATGATCATCGGTCTCACCGACATGCGCAAGATCGTGTTCGAAACCGACTCGGCAGCGCTGCAGGCACGACTCACCGATGCGCGCACGGTGCGGGCGAACCTGCCGGGGCGTGTGCGTGAACTGACTGACGTGGTGGAAGTTCGCATACCGATTCCTGACCGGGCGGGTGCTGCGGCCGAGGTGTTTACGCTCGCTGCCGAACTGGGTGTGAACACCGCCAACTTCGAGGTGAGCCACTCGGTCGAAGGTGACCGCGGCGTGCTCGTGATGGTTGTAGACGCTGCGAGCGTCGAGCTGTTCCGCGGTGGCCTCATGGCACGCGGCTTTAAGCCCGCCGTCACCCGAGTCGCCTGACACGTGGCCGCTCGCTCGTTCGTCGCAGCGCGAACAACGCCGACGGGCGGCACAGCCCCGCTCAGGGCACAGTTCGCTCAGCGGCACAGTCGCGATCCCTGGTTCAAAGTCGCTCAGCAATCGCGCACTGGTCTGTGCCGCCCTTTCCACGGGTGAATCCACGCTGCGGGGTCTGGCGAGTGGTGACGACACTGCGCGCATGGTGGCGGGCCTGCGCGCTCTCGGAGCAGTAATCGAACAGCATCACGACGGCGCCGCTGACCTGGTGATGCGCCGTGGCATCGCATTGGCCGATGCATCTGCATGCTCGGTGCACGCCGCGCTCGCCGGTACAACATCACGATTTCTCGTTGCAGTCGCCGCACTGCGAGTTGGCCGCACCACTATCGACGGCGATGTGGGCCTGCGTCGCCGACCGATGGGCGACGTGATTCGCCTGGCTCGTGCGCTTGGCGCCGAGGTGGAGGAACTCGGAGCACCTGAGTGCCTGCCACTTGCCGTGAGTCGTGGAAGGTTGCAGCTTGCATCTGCCGATGCCACACAACTCGTGCTCACCGCGCAGGGTGGCGTATCGAGCCAGTTCGTGTCGGCGACGATGATGATTGCTCCACTTGTAGGTGGTGTGGTCGTTGACCTACCGCCAGACATGGTGTCACGCGACTATCTGCACATGACCGCCGTGGTGATGCGTGCGTTTGGTGCTGAGGTTGACGTTTCAGATGCGCAGGTGCGGGTTGGGTCGGCACCGTATGTGGGCACGACATATGACGTAGATGGCGACTGGTCGTCGGCGAGCTACCCGTTCGCCGCTGCAGCAATTGTCGGGGGTGACGTGCGGGTTGCGGGCGTGCGCCGAGAATCGGCGCAGCCCGAAGCGCGCTTCGTGCAGGTGTTGCAGTCGATGGGTTGTGCTGTTCGATTCGACGCCGATGGTGCGGTGGTGTCACGTGCATCGGGGCAACCCTTGGGCGGAGTCGACATCGACATGGGTCAGATGAGTGACCTCGTGCCTACGTTGGCGGTGATCGCGGCGTGTGCAGAGAGCCCGACCATCATTCGCGGGGTCGGCTTCATTCGAGCAAAAGAAAGCGACCGCATCGGTGATCTCGCCAAACAACTGCGCGCCGTTGGCACTGAGGTGCAGGAGAAGCCTGACGGACTGCACATCGTGCCGCGCCCGCTGCACGCGGCGGTGCTCGACACTCACGACGACCATCGTCTGGCGATGTCACTGGCACTGCTCGGTTTGCGCTGCGACGGTGTCGCGGTGCGAGACCCAGAGGTGGTCGCCAAATCGTGGCCGAACTATTGGCAGGCGATGGCGAGTGGTCTGGGGCTTGAGCTCAGAGACGAGCCGACCGGAGCTGAGCCGATCAGAGACGAGCCACGTCGATAAGCCGGCGTTTTGGGCCGAACTTCGGGGCAGCGTTACCTGCCCGCTCGAGCGTGCGCACCACTCGCCAACGCTGACCAGCGAAGGGTGCAAGGGTGGCAATCATCTCGTCGTCGGTGCCGCGCGGCGAGCCGGTGAGCGCCCATGCCACGGTGTTCTTCACGTGAAAATCCCCGACGGGTAGTGCGTCGGGGTCGCCATGTGATATTCCGATGGCGACGGCAGAGGTCCACACGCCGATACCGGGCAGCTTCATGAGTGCGGTTCGTGCCGCTTCGCCGTTGAGTTCTCGGGTGCGCTCAACGTATGCCGCATGTCGGGCGGCAGTTTGCAGTGTGCGGGCGCGTTGCTGCTCGATGCCGAGCCGATGGAATTCCCACGAAGCGATGCTGCGCAACCGCGCGGGCGAGGGAGGCAGATGCAAGTCGAGATTGCCAGGGGCGGGCTCGCCGTAGCGACGACACAGCGTCGCCCACTGAGCGAGGGCTTGGGCCGCCGTGATGCGTTGGCCGAGAATCGCAGGCAGCAGCTCGTGATAGGGCGACTCGGTGCGGGGTAGGTGAAGAAGGCCGACGTCGCGAAGTGCGCGTTGCAACGCAGGATAGGGCGCTACGGCGAGCGTGGGGGGCGTATCGATGAGACCTGCCATCGATGCCACCCGTGCCGCTAGCCAGTCACCACCAGGGCCATGCGTCGCGAGCACCTGTGCCGATGGCGGTTGAGTAATGCCGGCGTTGGCGACCCATCGTGTTGGGGCGACGAACTCGATGCTGCCCGGGCCGTCGGGAGTGAGCGTGGCTCGGCTGACATGTGCCCGCTCGGCGCCGAAAACCACCCGCGTGGTCGCGTCACCTGCACCGTTGCGCAAGAGCGCGAGATCGAAGAGATGTACTGCGCCGATGTGTCAACGGTACGAGGCAGGTGAAACACGGTCGCGGACCTGAGTCGTGCACTAGATTTCGGGGCGACCAACGGAGGCTGCGAGTGGAACAACGCGAGATCATGACCTGGGATTCTTTCGGGGTCGCGAGCCGCGAATTGGCGGTGCAGATCGCCAAGTCGGGATACGAAGCCGACATCATTCTTGCCATCGCCCGTGGTGGACTGCTCGCGGCGGGTGCGCTTGGGTATGCATTGTCGGTGAAGAACACCTACACGCTGAATGTCGAGTTCTACTCGGGTGTCGATGAGCGACTGCCGATTCCGATCATGTTGCCGCCCGTGCCGTCGATGATCGATCTGCGCGACTCACGTATTCTCATCGTCGATGACGTGGCTGATACTGGGCACACCCTCAAGCTCGTCAACGACTTTTGCGCCGGTCAGGTGCGCGAGTCGCGCATCGCGGTGCTGTATGAAAAGTCTGGATCAATCGTCAAGTGTGACTATGTGTGGAAGCGCACCGACCAGTGGATCAACTTTCCGTGGAGCGATAAAGACCCGGTGGCTCAGCGCACCTGGAGCGTGAAAGACGCCTGAGCCGGCGCGGTGTTGCTCGGGGCGACCAGGGCAGCGAGATCTGAGCGCCGAGGGCGACCTGCTCGGGGCGACTAGGGCAGCGAGATTGTCGGGTCGAGAAACTCGTTCGTTGCGACATCGGCGGCGGTGAGGTCGGGCACCTCGACGCCTTGCGCGCGCAAGATGGGGATGGCTTTGGCGATGAAGTCGTCGATGCGCGGAGATTCGAAGTCGCCGAATGTTGGCGTTTCACCGTTGGCGACGATGCCGAGACTCAGCATGGTGCTGACTGCATACGAGGTGAGTGATTCGTCTTGGGTCCAGTAGGTGTCGAACGCCTTTACCGCGGCGATGATGATCGCGTTGGTACGCGCAGAGTCGGCGATGTAGTCGAGTTGTGCATGCTGCATCATCGGCACCAGTTTGGTGAGGCAGCCGCGCAGAGCGTCAAGCCTCAGCTTGTTGATGGCGAGGTTTTGTGGGTACGAGGTCCAGCCCGTGTCGTGCAGCAGCTGATAGGCGACGGTGATGGGGCCAGAGTCGAGGTTGAGGTATCTATACGGTTCGCTCGTGGCAAACCCTTGGTGGGCGACGTCGTCGGTCGCGAGCAGCAGATTGCCCTTGTAATTGCCATCGACCTTTTCTGCGGGCACGACACCCTCGCCAACGAGAAAGCGCATGAAGGGTCGGTCGCCGAACACGCTGATGGCCGGCACCTCGCGAGCAATGTCGGCGATGGTCGTGGCGGCGGGGTGCTTCTCGGCATTCCACATGATGACCTGCGGGTTCACGCTGAGAGCGTTGAAGACGGCAAGCGTCGGTGTCTCGGCTTGACGAGAGAGTGCGACGTCGGTACCGACGTAGCCAAACATGATGCTGCCATCGAGAAACATCTCAGTGACAACCGGCGATTCGATGAACGGGCCACCGGCGCGAATCTCGAGGTCGACGCCGGTGTCGACACCACGAAACACGAGCGAGCCAGTCGTGGCGCCGCGCTCGGCATCGACCTGATAGTCGTCGCCGAGCAACTCGTAGATGCCACCGTGCTCGGCTTGGGGAAACCAGTCGGTTTGCACGACGATGGGCGAGAAGCACACCTGCGAGAGGTCGTTGGGGTCGGGTTGTTCGGCGCCGACGGTGGTGGCGGTCTCGGCAGGTGTCATTGCGTCGCTGGCAGTGCTTGCAGCGTCGTCGTTGTTCGAGCACGCGGTAACGAGCAGCAGTGTGGCAACGACGGCCCCAGCGCTCCAGCGCGTCGCCTCGTGTTGCTTCGTGGCGAACGGCGGCGCGTCGTGCCGTACCGCGTCGTCAGGGTTTGTGCCATGGGTCGACAAAGAGTTTACGCAGCAGCCCTGCAGCGGCGAAGAACGCAAAGCCCACCAGTGAGGCAATGAGTGCGGTGACGAACATCGGCCCTGAGCGTGTGTCGAGAAAGAAGTAGTTGATCAATCGACCGAGACCCGCATCGCCGCGCGTGAAGAAGAAGTCGCCAACGATAGAACCGATGACGGCGAGCCCGGCACTTATGCGCAAGCCGGCAAAGAACGACGGCAAACTGGCAGGAATCCACAGTTCGCGAATCGTCTCGACTCGACTTGCCCCACGCAAGACGAATAGGTCACGCCACGACTGCGGGATCGAGCGCACCCCGAACAGCACATTGCTGGCGAGTGGAAAGAACGCCACCACTACGGTCACGAAGACTCGAGCAGCGAACGACGGCCCAAAGATGCGCACGATGATCGGAGTCAGCACGATGACTGGGGTGACTTGCATGGCGATGAGCCATGGCCACACCGCACGTTCGACTGACCGCGCCGACGCCATGAAGAGCCCGAGTGCACTGCCCAGCACCACGGCAATGACAAGACCAGTGAGCGCAGTCGCAACGGAGATTCCCGTTGCCGTCGCAATGCGCTCAACGGTGCGGCTGTTGAGACCCTCAAACAGCCTGTGCGGTGGGGGAACGATGAGCGCTGATCCGTCGCTCGACGCGAAGTTGTTGTCGAGCGAATACGCGAGGCCGTACCAGAGCCCGACGAACACGCTCACACTCGCGAGTGGCGCACGCAAACGCTTCATGCGCGAAGCACTCATCGGCGAGCGACTCATGCGCTCGCCGATCTCAGGGTTGTGGCAACGGTGCCACAGAGGGCGGCGAACGCCGCGTCGTATCTCAGGGCGGCGGCTCGTGGTCGGGCAAACGACACCGTCGAGGTCGCCGTGATACGGCCCGGTGCGGGCGACATGGTGAGCACGCGATCGGCGAGAAACACCGCTTCGTCGACGGCGTGGGTAACGAGCACCATCGAAAAACGCTGCTCGGCATGTAGTCGCAGCAACTCGTCGTGCATTTGGTGACGAGTGATCTGATCGAGAGCGCCGAACGGTTCATCGGCCAACACCACGTTCGGCCGCGCAGCCAAGGTGCGCACGAGCGAGAGCCGCATCTTCATGCCGCCCGACAACTCATGCGGCCACTTGTGTCGATGTGCGCCGAGCCCGACTCGCTCAAGCAACGAGTCGACGAAGTGCGCATCAGCACTCGAGCCCGCAAGCACCGATGCGTTGTCACGAACGCGCAACCAAGGCAGCAACGCGGGTTCTTGAAAGATGTATCCAGGTCGTGCTTCTAACCCTTTCACCTCACCCAGTTCTGGCGCGAGCAATGCAGCGGCAATGCGCAGCAGTGTTGACTTTCCGCAGCCGCTTGGCCCGACGATCGCGACGATTTCTCCTGGTGCGACGGTCAACGACACGTCGGCCAGCGCCGGCACGTGGTTGTATGAATGCGAAACCGACGTGATGTTGAACATCGCGGCTATGTGCCTATCGCCAGACGCCGCGTTCGACCATTACCTTGTGTAGCAGCGTGACCTCGTCGGTCATGATGCCGTCGACGCCGAGGTCGAGCAAGCGACGCATTTCCTCGGGGTCGTCGATGGTCCACACGTGCACCTGCAGGCCCGCAGCATGGGCTCCGTCAACGAAAGAGCGTGTCACGATCGGCAGGGGTCCTTGGCGCATCGGCACTTGTGCGGCGAGCGGCACCGCGTCACCACGAAATGACGGGGTGCGACCGACCCACGTGCCCAGGCGCACTTTGGCGACATCGCGTGGACCCATTGATGTGCAGACGCGTTCACCGAATTCGCTACGCACGGCATCGAGTCGCGCGTCGCTAAACGAACCGATACACACCCGCTCGAACATGTCGCCGCGGCGTAGTCGCTCGAGCAGATAGGGCAGGGCATGGTCGCTCTTGCAGTCGATGTTGAACTTCGCGTCGGGCCATGTGGTGAGCAACTCGTCAAGACGTGGGATTGGCTCACGCCCCTCGACGCGTAGCGCCGACACCTCGGCGGCACTGCGGTCGCGAATGAGCCCGGGCTGACCGCACGTGCGTTGCAGGTCGGCATCATGAAAGGCGAAGAGCACCCCGTCACGAGAGGCGTGGACGTCGGTTTCCATGTAGCGATAGCCGAGGCGGTAGGCGTTGTCGAACGCCGGCAGGGTGTTCTCTGGGAACTCGCTGGCTCCGCCCTGATGGGCAAAGGCGATGGGAGTCGGACCCGCCAAGAACGGATGCGACATGGTGTCGTCGCTAGATCGAGCGACCGGCGTTGGCCCAGTACTCGTCTTTCAGAAGTCGCTTGTACAACTTGCCGGTCGGGTGGCGCGGCAGATCGGCGCGAAAGTCCACTGAGCGTGGGCACTTGACATCAGCAAGATGTTGCCGACAGTAGGCAATCAGCTCTTTACCGAGGGCGGCGGCTTCTTCTGCAGTCTCCGGCATGGTGACGGGTTGCACCACAGCCTTGACTTCTTCGCCGAATTCATCATTTGGCACGCCGAACACTGCAATGTCGACCACCTTCGGGTGGTTGATGAGCACGTTCTCACTTTCTTGCGGATAGATGTTGACGCCACCGGAGATGATCATGAACGCCTTGCGATCGGTGAGGTAGAGAAACTTGTCGGCGTCCATGTAGCCGATGTCGCCAAGCGTGCTCCAGCCGCGACCTTTCGGGTCGCGTGACGACTTGGTCTTCTCGGGGTCGTTGTGATACTCGAACACGGCAGGGCTCTCAAAGAACACTGTTCCGGTTTCGCCCACGGGCAACTCGTTGCCTTCTTCGTCGAGAATGTGGAGGATTCCCGAGATCGCTTGCCCGACCGTGCCAGGGTGGGCGAGCCACTGCTCAGAGTTGCAATAGACGAAGCCGTTGCCCTCGGTGCCCGCGTAGTACTCGTGGATGACAGGGCCCCACCACTCGATCATCTTGCGCTTGACTTCGACCGGGCAAGGTGCGGCCGCGTGAATTACGGTCTTCAGCGTTGACACGTCGTAGCTGTTGCGCGTGACCTCGGGCAGCTTCAGCATGCGCACGAACATCGTGGGCACAACCTGGGTGTGCGAAATCTGATATTTCGGAATCGCGGCGAGATACTCCTCGGCGTCGAAGTGTTCCATGACCACTGTCGTGCCGCCGAGGCGATGCGCCGCCATGTTGAAGCGCAGGGGCGCTGCGTGATACAGCGGTGCGGGCGAGAGGTAGCGGGTCGTCTCGCTGAAACCGAAGACGAACTGGGCGAGCATCAAGAGCCCCGGCGGCGTGCCAAGCGGTTCAGGTTTGTACACGAACGCCACACCCTTGGGGCGGCCGGTGGTACCGCTCGAATACAGCATGTCGGTGCCTTCGAATCGCTCGGCGAGTGGCGTGGTCGGCTGGGCTGCGACGGTCGATTCGTATGAGTCGTAGTGCGCCGTGGTGCCGTCAAGCATGTAGCGAGCAGTCAGGGCTGGTGTCGTGGCGACGATCTCTTCGGCTTGGTCGGCCTTGTACTTCGACGTGATGAACACCTTTGCGCCGCAGTCGTTGATGATGTACGAGAGCTCGTCGGTCGTCAGACGGCTTGAACAGCAGGTGTAGACGATTCCTGCATAGTGGCAACCCCAGACCACTTCGAAGAACCGCGGATGATTCTCGAGGCAGATCGCAACGTGATCACCTGGTTTGAGACCAAGTTTGGCCAACACGTGGCTGAGGCGGTTGGCACCCGCGTCGAGTTGACCAAAGGTCAGTGTCTCGCCGCTTCCCGACATGATGACGGCAGGGCGGTCTGGGGCTGTCTCGGCGATTTTTCCTGGAAACATGATGTGACGAAGGTAGCGCAGCGGCTACCCTCGCTGTCATGCCCACCGAGACCCTGAGCACAGCAGTTCCTGAAACGTCTGACGAAAAGCACGTCATCGACTTGGTCGAAGAGCTGCTGACCACGTGTCCGCCCAAGACCACCGACGCCGTGGCGTTTCTCGGCCGACAGTTCGACATGGGCCTGGCGTGGGTGAACTTTCCTGAAGGCCATGGTGGGCTCGGGCTTTCGCCCAAATATCAAAAGATCGTCAACGAGCGAGTGGCTGGCGCCGGTGGCCCGAACCCATACCTTCGCAACCCGATTGGCTACGGCATGTGCGGCCCAACGGTGGTCGAGTGGGGTAGCGACGAACAGAAGCGTCGGTACTTGCGGCCGCTCTTTACCGGCGAAGAAGTGTGGTGTCAGTTGTTCTCTGAGCCAGGCTCGGGATCCGACTTTGCCGGGTTGTCGGGCAAGGCAGTGCGCGACGGTGACGAGTGGGTCGTGAATGCGCAAAAGGTGTGGACCACCCTTGCTCATGTCTCGCGCTACGGACTCTTGGTTGTGCGCACCGACCCTGAAGCGGTGAAGCATGCCGGTCTCACCGCGATGGTCGTTGACATGCATGCTCCAGGTGTGGAAGTGCGACCACTGCGTCAGATGACTGGTGAAGCAGAGTTCAACGAGGTGTTCTTCACCGACGCGCGCGTGCCGACCAACGAAACTCTCGGCAAACCCGGCGACGGTTGGCGTGTTTCGCTCACCACGCTGATGAACGAACGAGTAGCCATCGGCGGAATCATTCCGCCAAAGGCGTCGGGCCCGATTCGTGAGGCACTGAAGTTGTGGGGCAAGCTGTCGAGCGATCGCAAGACGACGTCGACTCGTGATGAGTTGATGAAGCTGTACATTCGCGCCGAATTGCTACGCCTCACCAACATTCGCGCGGCACAGAACCGCAAAGTGGGGGCGCCCGGCCCTGAGGGGTCGATCGGCAAGATGGCGAGCGCCGATCTCAACAAAGACACCTACGCCTTCTGCATGCAGTTGCTCGGTGCCGACGGCATGCTCTACGGCGACTACTCGATGCGACGACCAGAGACGGCAATGGGGCCAACCGATGTGTTGCAGAAGGCGTTCTTGCGGGCCCGTGCCAACAGCATCGAGGGTGGCACGAGCGAAGTGATGCGCAACATTCTTGGTGAGCGCGTGCTCGGCCTGCCCGGTGAGGTGCGCGTCGACCGTGAGATTCCGTGGAGCAAGGTGCCGCGCAACTAACGCAAGTACAACGCGGCGAGTGCTACGCGCCTACAACGCGGCGAGTGC
>RFMM01000249.1 GCA_009927665.1 Actinomycetota bacterium | reverse complement strand
CCCGAGCGCGCCTCGAGCGCGATCGGTGGGACACAAAGTTTCTGGTGGCCACAGCGTCGGGGTCACACCCGTTCCCATTCCGAACACGGAAGTTAAGCCCGAACGCGCCAATGGTACTTGGAGGTAGACCTCCTGGGAGAGTAGGTTGCCGCCAGATTTCTCAAGTGAGGAACCCCCGCGAAAGCGGGGGTTTTTCGCGTTTATGGGCTGATTCACGGTGCGTGCGACAAGTTCGCCGTAGCGTTGGTGAGCCATGTCTGACGACGAACTCGAACCTCGTCGCGACCGGCCGCCACGTCGCGGTGGTCCACAAGGTCGTGGTCGACCACGCCGCGATGGCGACCGGCCGCGTGGTGATCGTGGTCCGCGCAAGTTTGATCGCGATGACCGCCGCCCGCGCCGCGATGACGGTGACCGCCCGCGCGGTGCGCGTCGATTCGATCGCCGTGATCGAGACGAACCTCAGCGTCCGCAGACGGCTGCCGATCTTCGTCGCGCCGAGGTCTTTCACCGCAAGGGTGGCCGCAAGTACGGCAAAGACAACCCGGTCGTCTCACGTCGCGAGAATGACGACCGCCAAGTCATTGACGAGGGCTCAGTGCGCACACCGCGTGAGCGTGATACGCGTCGCAATGAGCGACGCGCAGCCGACGAGCGCACTCGCGATAAGCGTGCCGTAGATCGCCGTAACCGTGATGATCGTCGAGACGGCGACATCAGTTTTCCCCCTCGTGCGCTCGAAGAAAAGCTGGCCAAAGAGGTTCGTCGTGCCGTCGGTGAACGGCGATTTGCTTACGTCAGTCGCCAGGTGGGTGCTGCGCTTGATGCTTACGACCGAGAGCGATGGCGTGATGCATCGAAGCTGTTGGCTCCGCTGCTTGAAGACCTATATCTGGTGCTTGATGTGCGCGTGATTGCTGGTCGTGTTGAGTACAAGCTGCAGCGCTGGCGTGCCGCCGCCGAACATCTTGAGTTCGCGCGCGCCGGCGACCCGACCGACATGACCAACATGCCGGTGCTCATTGATTGCTATCGCGCGCTGCGCCAGTACGACATGGTCGACCAATTGTGGGAAGAGATGAAGCTTGTTTCACCGCATCCGATGGTGATGGCCGAGGGGCGCGTGTCGACGGCCGGTTCGTATGCCGATCGCGGTGACCTACAGAGCGCTATTCGCATCATGACGCATGGTGGTGAACCAAGCCACGTGCAGCCACACCACGTGTTGGAGTGGTATGTGCTCGCCGACTTGCACGATCGGGCCGGCGATCCGGTTACGGCAAAGCGCCTCTTTGCGAAGGTGGCAAAGGCTGATGCTGAGTTCTATGACGTCACGGCCCGGTTAGCGGCGCTCGGCGACGAATAGCGCCCGAACGACGAAGAGCGCCCGAAAATCGCGGTGCCGCGATTCGCACCTGATTCACACCATCGGGTGAGCCAAACACGTTGGGTGTGCGGCCGCAACGAAAGAGAAGATCGTGTCAGAGCGACCCACTCGTATCGCCCGCGGGGCCAAGGAAGACATCGGACCATCAACCAATATCGCCCTCGTGCGTGGTCATCTGGTGGCGCAACCGACGGTGCGAGTGATTGACCGCCATCAACGTGCGACCACCTTTGACCTTGCCACTCTGGTGCAGGGCCGTCGAGTTGTCGTGCCAGTGGTGGCCCTGAACCTCGACCTCCCTGTGATTAGGACGGGTGATGAGGTGGTGGCGGTCGGCCATGTGCGTCGGCGATTCTTTCGCACGGGGGCGCGCACGCAGAGCGTCACCGAAGTGTGCGCCGATGCGATCGTGCCTGCGAGTCGTACGGCGACGGTCGAAAACCTCTTCGCAGTGATCACCAAGCGTGTGCGTGAGGCACGAACCGCCAAGTTGGCGAAACGCGTGGGCGACTAGTTGCCGTGTGGAGCCAGGTGGTGTGCGGTGTCAGCTCGGCGCGTGTTCGAGGGGGCGAATCACGAGACCAGTGCGCAGCTTGGGCGTAAAGAAGGTCGACTTGGGTGGCATCAGCAGCCGTTCATCGGCAGTGCGACGAATCTCGGCGATGCTCGTCGGACGAATCAACACGGCCGCATCGGCATGCCCGGCGCGAAGCATGCTGGCTACTTCGTGAAACCCGTGCTGGTAGGCAATGTCGTGGGTGGTGGCACGCAGCGCGGCCTCGAGACGATCGCTGTCAAGGTCACGCAAGCCAGCGAAGGCACCCGGCTTTGGGGTGAGCCACCAGCCATTCAACTTCTGGTCAACCAAACACAGCGAACCGCGCTGCGACATCGTTGCAATCACCGACTCGGTGACGAGGCCGGCCGACTCGACAATGAACGATTCGGAGAACAAGGTTCGCAACTGTTCAGCGGTCACGCTGCGGTAGAGACGATGAATCGCAGCGATGCTGAGTTGGCTTTCGACCAACTCGGCGACGTACGTCATCGTGGTGCGTGCAGCACTAGCCAAAGGCGTGTTACGAGTCTCATCACGAAACGTGCGGGAAATTGCGTAACGGTGATGGCCATCTGCGATCAGCACCGGCGCCGAAGAGACAAGCGAAGAAATAGATCGCACCCGCGCTGGGTCGTCGACTCGTTCGATGCGGTGTGTCACGCCATCGTCGTCACGAAACTCACCGAGCAGTTCACCGCCGGCGATGAGCGCATCACTGAGCTGTTCGCGCAGCGACAGCCCCCACACCGGCGAGAGATTCGCCGAGGTGGCGCGTGTGAGGTCGAGCCGATCAGTCTTCGCTTTGGGTGTGGTTCGCTCATGCGGCAAGACTGCCGCCGAACCTTCGTCGACCACTTCGAGTGCTCCGATTACACCAACGGTGTTGCGTTGCGCACCGCTGGCGTCGACGAAGCGCATGCGATACAACGTGAACGATGGTCGCGGGTCGTGAACCAGAACTCCGGCGGCACGCCATTCGGCCAGCGTCGATGCGGCGACGAGATAGGGGTTGTTGGCATCAGTCGAGTCGTCGCTGACCGGCAGGTCGATGGCGACGATGTTGTTCGGGTCGAGGTCTGCGAGACGACGACGGTCATCGGTGCTCAGCACGTCATAGGGCGGAGCCGTGACGCGTGCAAGATCAGCTCTCGGCGAGTAGCGCAGTGCTCGAAACGGCAGGAAGGCCGGACCCGTGGCAGCCGATTGCACACGTCAAGAATGGCAGGTCGATGCCACTCGATGCGCGAACTAGCGTCGGTGTTGCCGTGAAATCACCAGTGATGTGCGACCTTGACGGCGTTGTGTGGTTGATGCACCAGCCGATCAGTGGCAGCGTTGACGCCATCGCCCGATTGAGGCAGGCGGGCCATCGGGTGCTCTTCGTGACCAATAATTCGTCGGCGACGCTGGCGACACAAGAGGGCGCGCTCGCCAAGATCGGTGTGCCCGCCGTCGGAGATGTCTGCACGTCTGCGCAGGCAGCCGCGCTGCTGTTGAAGCCCGGCGAGCGGGTGCTGGTGGCTGGCGGGCCAGGCATTATCGAGGCGATCGATGCCGTCGGTGCCGTGGCGGTGGCCCGCACTGACGACCCGATGAGTGACGCTGAATTCGCTCGGTGTGCGGCAGACGTCGACACAGTGATGGTCGGCTATCACGCGAGTTTCGACTATCGAGGTTTGACTCGTGCGGTGACCCCGATTCTCGGTGGTGCCCGACTCATTGGCACCAATGATGATCCGACGTATCCGACGCCGGCTGGGTTGATTCCGGGCGGTGGCTCGATTCTTGCAGCGATCGCAAAAGCGGGTGGCGTGCGGCCGATCATTGCGGGCAAACCGTTCGCGCCGATGGGTCAGCTGGTGCGCCAGCGTCTCGCGATCGACGACCTGAGTGTGGCGTGGATGGCCGGCGATCGCGACTCGACCGACGGCGCTTTCGCGCGATTGGTGGCAGCTCGCTTTGCGTTGATGCTCTCAGGTGTCAGCGAGTCACCCGACGATCGCACCGTTGCCCCCGATGCCGTGTTTGACAATCTCGCTGGTCTTGCTGACCATCTGTTGCGTGCGTAGACGAGTCGACGAAGCCCTCGTCGTAGCGGCATTGGCGCGAAGTCGCGATGAGGCGCTTGCACTCATCGACGATGATCGCGTGACGGTCAACGGAGCACCGGTGTTTAACCCCGCGCGTCAGGTCGCAGACAGCGATCATCTCGCAGTGCTTGAGGTCGAGCGATTCGTCAGTCGGGGTGGGTTGAAACTCGAAGCGGCACTCGCGCACTTTGATGCACTCGGCGACCCAGTGCCCGTCGCGCACCAACGCGTGCTTGATGCGGGGGCTTCGACGGGTGGCTTTGTCGACTGTCTGCTGCAGCGTGGCGCAGCGCAAATCGTGGCATGCGACGTCGGGCGGGGGCTGCTGCATCCGCGAATTGCAGGCGACTCGCGAGTCGTGGTGCGCGACGGTGTCAACGTGCGTGAACTCGGCGCACATGTTGCTGCCGGCGAGATCGCCTCAGAGGTCGACCTCGTCGTGGCAGACCTGTCGTTCATCTCGCTCACCTTGGTGGTTGAGGCTCTTGTTGCCGTCGTGCGCAATGGGGGAGAGTTGCTGGTGCTCGTGAAGCCACAGTTTGAAGCCCGCAAAGAAGAAGTCGACCGCGGTCACGGAGTCATCAGCGACCCGATCGTGCGTGAGCGTTGTGTCTCTGTGGTGCGTGCCGCACTAGCGACGGCGGGCGCTCACGTTGTAGGTGACGTCGCGTCGGCGGTGCCGGGGCCGGCAGGCAACCGAGAACACTGGTTGCGGGCTCGTAAGCACAAGGCTGCTCAATAGCCTGAGGCCTATGGCGAATGTGCTCGTGGTGGCGCACCACACCCGCGGCGAAGTAAAGCCACTGCTCGCGACGTTGCGAGAGACGCTGCAGTCGGGTGGTCACCATTTGTGGTTGTGCGCGCAAGATGCGGCGGCCCACGGCATGAACGAATTGGCCAACGAACGTGCAGCAAGCGATGCCGATTTGGTCGTGGTACTCGGTGGCGATGGCACGGTGCTGCGTGCCGTAAGCATGTTGAACGGCGCACCGGTGCCAGTGCTCGGCGTAAACGTCGGTGTGCTCGGCTATCTCACTGAAGTAAACGTCGCAGCAGCGCTCGATGCAGTGACCAAGACGCTGTCGGGCGTAGCTGGTCGTGACTACCTGATCGACGAGCGAATGCTGCTCTCGGTCAACGTGACGAAGCAAGACGGTTCGGCGATGGCGTGGCGAGCCTTGAATGAGGCAGTGCTCGAGAAGAGCCAGTCGGGGCACACCGTATGGATCGACGTCGTCGTCAACCATGAGTTGTTCGAGCGATACTCGGCCGACGGCGTGATTATCGCAACACCCACGGGTTCGACGGCATATTCGATGTCGGCGCGTGGTCCGGTGGTGTCACCGCGACATCGAGCCATGGTGGTGACGCCAGTGTCTCCGCACATGAATTTCGACCGATCGTTGGTGCTCGACCCCAATGAACACTTGGCGATGAGGGTGGCGGGAACCCGACCAGTCGACGTCTCAATCGACGGTCGACGAGTCATCAGTCTCGGTGAGGGCGACACCGTCGAGTTCGCACCCGATTCATGCACCGCGAATTTCGTGAGGTTCGCGCCACCGAAGTTCCATCAAATTCTGCGTTCGAAATTCGGGCTCGGCGACTGAGCATGCGTACACGCAGGCTGGGGCAAGAGGGCTAACGATGCTGGTCGAGCTGCGCATCGAGCAACTCGGCGTAATTGACGAGGCCACCATCGTTTTCGGCGACGGGCTTACGGTGCTCACCGGAGAAACCGGCGCCGGCAAGACGATGATCGTCGAAGCAATCAACCTGTTGGTTGGTCAACGCGCCGATGCGTCGATGGTGCGACCTGGTGCCGACGAGTTGCGCATCGAGGGTCGATTCATGCTCGCTGACGGCACCGATCGCGTCTTGTGTCGGGTGGTGCCACGCGACGGACGCTCACGTGCCTACGTCGATGGTCGCCTGGCCACCGTTGCCACGCTTGCAGAGTTTGGCGCAGAGCTCATCGACATTCACGGTCAACACGAGCATCAGAGCCTGCTCGGTGCGGCGGCGCAACGTGCTGCACTCGATACCTATGCCGACCTTGACCTCGAACCACTGCGGCAGGCCCGTGCCGCGCTTACCGAGGTTGATGCAGCTCTCGCGACGATGGGTGGCGACGAGCGTGCGCGCGCCCGCGAAGCCGACTTGCTGCGCTTTCAGGTTGACGAGATTCGTAATGCACATCTCGACGACCCCGACGAAGATGCGACGCTTGAGCGTCAGATCGACCTGCTGCAAGATGCAGAGAGTCATCGTGAATCACTGCGCGCCGCGATCGCCGCGCTGGTTGACGACGATGGAGCCGTCGACCGACTGGCGGCATCCACTGCTGCGCTCGGCCGAGGCGACGCCATGCGCGAACACGCCCAGCGGGTGCGCGACCTGCAGGCGCTGGTGGCCGATCTCGCCGAAGACATGCGACGGGTGCTCGATGAGGTCGACGAAAACCCGCAACGACTGGCCGAGTTGGTCGAACGTCGACAGCTGCTTTTCGACTTGCGACGCAAGTATGGCGACGATGTTGCGGCAGTGATCGCCTACGGCGCTGAATCAGCGGCGCGGTTGGCCGAGATCGAATCGTGGGAAGAGCGCGCACGCGAGCTCGATCAGCGTCGACAGGCGGCACTCGCTGAGGTGCAGAAACAAGCCGCCCGAGTGCGGGCAGCGCGCGAGAAGGCGGCGCCACGGTTGGCCAAAGAAGTTGAAGGTCATCTGGCGCGGCTGGCACTGGCTGGGGCTCGCGTGCAAGTGCACGTGGGCAATGACGTGGCTGGTGACCCGGCAGGTGATGAGGTGATGTTCCTCTTGGCGGCGAACCCGGGCAGCGAACCTGCTGCCCTCGCCAAGGTGGCATCAGGAGGCGAACTCGCACGGGCGATGCTTGCGTTGCGGCTGGTGCTGACGCAGGCACCGGCGACGCTGGTGTTCGACGAGGTTGATGCTGGCATCGGTGGGGCGGCGGCAGTCGCGGTAGCCGAAGCGCTCGCCGAACTCGGTGGCCGTCACCAAGTGTTGGTGGTGACGCACCTGGCGCAGGTGGCGGCGCAGGCGGCGCACCATGTGGCCGTCGCCAAAGAGGTTCGCAAGGGAATCACCTTCGCCTCGGCTCGAACGCTGCCTGACGATCAGCGAGTCGACGAGATCGCACGCATGTTGTCGGGCAATCTTGCGGTGGAATCAGCCGTGGAACATGCGAGGAACCTTCTACGGGCACGAACGACGGTGCGAAAGGCGCGCCAGACACGCCGCTAGGGGTATGCTGAAATTCCGTCAAGGTGTGACCTGACGGAAACTCCGTCAGAAAGAGTGACGGGAGAAGCAACGTGCCGAAGCATGTGTTCGTGACGGGAGGCGTGGCGAGCGCCCTCGGCAAAGGACTCACCGCTTCGTCGCTCGGACGCCTGCTGAAGATGCGCGGTTTGCGCGTCACGATGCAAAAACTTGATCCGTACATCAATGTTGACCCGGGCACCATGAACCCGTTTGAACATGGCGAGGTGTTCGTCACCGACGATGGTGGTGAACCGATCTCGACCTCGGTCACTATGAGCGGTTCATCGACGAAAACCTCTCACGAGCCTCAAACGCGACGACAGGCAGCATCTATCAGGCGGTGTTGGCCGCCGAGCGTCGCGGCGACTATCTCGGGCGCACCGTGCAAGTGATTCCGCATGTCACTGACGAGATCAAGCGTCGAATTCAACGCATCACTACCGACGATGTCGACGTGGTGATCACCGAAGTTGGCGGAACCGTCGGCGACATCGAGATTCTGCCGTTTCTTGAATCGATTCGTCAGTGGCGCAACGAAGTGGGCCGCGACAACGTCTGTTACATCCATGTCACCCTGGTGCCGTTCATTGGCCCGAGCGGTGAGCAGAAGACCAAGCCGACTCAGCACAGCGTCACCGAGTTGCGCAGCCGCGGCATTCAGCCCGACGTCATCGTGTGTCGCAGCGATGAGCCGTTGTCTGAGGGTCTGAAGCGCAAGATCTCGGGTCAATGTGACGTGCCCGTGCGCAATGTCATCAACGCTGCCGACGTCGGCAACATCTACGAGCTGCCGCTGATCTTGCACGACGAAGGGCTCGACACCGTGGTGTGCGATACGTTGCGCATCGAGCGCGACATCGATCTTGCACCATGGCAGGCGTTGGTGCGACGCGTTGAAGAATCGACCACGCCGGTTCGCATCGGTCTGATCGGAAAGTACGTTGACTTGCACGACGCCTATCTGTCGGTTGCCGAATCGTTGCGCCACGCTGGTTTCCACCACAAAGCCAAAGTGGAGATTGTCTGGGTGCAAGCAGAAGAAGTGGAAGGCCTCTTGGCTGACGATCGCATGGCGAGCCTTGACGGCATCGTGATTCCGGGTGGTTTCGGACCGCGAGGCATTGAAGGAAAGATTCGTGCCGCCGAGTTCGCACGCGAACATCGCGTGCCGTGTCTTGGTCTCTGTCTCGGCATGCAGGTGATGACCGTGGAGTTCGCTCGCCACGTGCTTGGCATGAGCGATGCCAATTCGACGGAATTCAACTCGGCGACACCTGATCCGGTGATTGACCTCATGAACGACCAACGCGAGGTAACCGACAAAGGCGGCACGATGCGCCTCGGCGCGTACTACGCGGTGTTGCAACCGGGCACCAAGGTGGCGAACGCCTACGGAGAGCCCGTCGTCAGTGAGCGGCACCGCCATCGCTATGAGTTCAACTCGAGCTATCGCTCGCGATTTGAAGAAGCCGGGTTCATCTGCAGTGGAACATCACCAGACAAGCGTCTGGTGGAGTTCATCGAGCTGGCCGATCATCCGTTCTGGGTAGCCACGCAGGCACACCCTGAATTCAAGAGTCGACCTGATCGCCCGCATCCGTTGTTCCGTGAACTCATTGGCGCCGCGCTGACGTACCGTGCGGCGCGCCCGACCGCTGATCACACGGCGGAGTCAAGAGATGAACACGCGACGCAGCCATCGCACCGGCACGCGGCGGAGCCGGCGCGCTGACGCGCAGCGCGATGCGAAACGAGCCAGTCGGCGGTTTTCGCTCGGCACCGCTCGAGCAGGTGCATGATTGGGCGGTGTGGTCGCTGGTTCGCGGCAACTTCACCGACCCAGACGGCACTGCCTTCAGCCGCACCTTCGTAACTTCACCTGGAGCAGTGGGGGTTGTTGCATTGCGCGATACCCCAAGCGGGCTCAACGTCGTCTTGGTTCGCCAATATCGACCCGCACTTCATCGACTGACGTTGGAGCTTCCTGCTGGCATGCGTGACCAAGAAGGCGAAGACCCATTGCTCACCGCGCAACGCGAGCTGCAAGAAGAAGTGGGCATGGTCGCAGGTTCATGGCAGCGATTGGGCAAGCACATCTCGGCACCTGGCATCTCTGATTCGTGCGTCGAAGTGTTCTTGGCGCGAGACCTGCAGGTGGTCGACACTGACCGTCACGGCCCAGAAGAGCGACATATGACGATTGAGGAAATTGCGTTTGTCGAGGCGCTCGCGATGGTGACAGACGGCCGTCTTGACGATGCCAAGACGGTGATCGGGCTGCTTATGACCGAGCGGCTGTTGCGCGCCACGTGACCACGTTGGCGGCAGCCGAACGGTTTCTCGCCTGGCTGCAGATCGAACAAGGTCGCAGCGCCAAGACGATCGAGGCCTACCGCCGTGATCTACGCGACTATGAAGACTGGTTGGCTGCGCGCGGCACCTCGGCGTTGAAGGCGTCGTCGGGTGACGTAGAAGCATTCGTGCAAGCGTTGCGCAAGCACGGCAAGGCAGCGCGAACAGTGGCACGCCAGTTTGCTGCGGTGCGAATGCTGCACAAGTACCTCGCCATTGAGGGTGAGCGCGCCGATGACCCGGCATCACTTGTTGACGGGGTGAAAGTGCCGAGTGGTCTGCCCAAGCCGCTGCGCGAAGACGAGGTAGATCGCTTGATTGCCGCAATCACCGGTGACGATTCGTTTGCACGGCGCGATCGGGCATTGGTTGAGTTTCTCTACGCCACGGGTGCGCGAATCTCTGAGGCGTGCGGGCTCTCACTCGGCGACGTCGACATGGAAGGTTCGCTCGTGAGGCTCTTCGGCAAGGGCAGCAAAGAGCGCATCGTGCCATTCGGACGCGGGGCGCATCGTGCGTTGAGCGACTGGCTCGATTCGGGCGGTCGCGAGATGTTGGTGCCCGGCCGCTGGCGCACCCGAGATCATGCCGACGCAGTGTTTCTCGGAGTCCACGGCACACGTTTGTCTCGGCAGGCCGCCTTCGCAATCGTCAAGAAGTACGCATCGTTGGCCGGCATCAAAGAGCACGTATCACCGCACACGCTGCGTCATTCGTGTGCCACCCACATGTTGGTGCACGGCGCAGATTTGCGCATCGTGCAAGAACTGTTGGGTCACGCGTCGGTGAGCACGACGCAGGTGTACACCAAGGTCGATGACGAGTTGCTGGTCAGTGTCTACCGCGAGTCGCACCCTCGCGCCGTGCGGAAGTAGCACCATGGCAACCGTCTGGCATCTCGCGAAGCGGCTTGTCACCAGCGCAACCGCCGCACCGCTCACGGTGTTAGAACGCCGCCAGGTGAGCGAGGTGCTGTTGTCTGCAGAGATGCAACTCTTTGTGCGATTCAGTGTCGCCGACCAGCGCCATGCGTTGGTGGTGCTGCGACGATTCGATGTGATCGCGGCAGAGGCCGCAGTGGCGGAGGGGGTCGCAGTCGAAGTGCGGCGAGCTGCGTTGTTGCACGACATCGGCAAAATCGAAGCATCTCTCGGCACGGTGGCTCGAGTGGCGGCGACCCTGCTCGGGCCACGCACCGGACGATTTCGCGCCTATCACGAGCACGAAGCGCGAGGTGCCGCACTGCTTCAAGCGGCGGGCAGCGACGCAGTGACCGTTGCTCTCGTGGCGGGGCAGGGCGACGAGCCGTGGCGTGGGCTATTGGCAAGAGCTGACGCGGTGTAGTCGACGGCGCGGGCTGAGGCTCAGCGCGGCAAGAAGCCGATTGCCGACTGTGCTCGCGCCAGCGTGGCGGCAGCGACGGCTTCGGCTCGCTCGTCACCAAGACGAATGAGTCGCGCGAGTTCGCCACGATCGTTCACCAACTGGGCGTGGCGTTCGCGAATCGGGCGAAGCAGCTCGGCTACTGCGGCACCGGTGTCGGCCTTGAGCGGGCCATATTGCGAGTAGGTGCCGGCGACGGCTTCAGGGGTTTGGTTGGTGGCGGTGGCGAGAATCTCGAGCAGGTTTGAGACGCCCGGTTTCGCACTGCGGTCGTAGCGCACTTCGTTGTCGCTGTCGGTGACGGCGCGTTTGAACTTGCGCTCGATTGACGCGGGGTCGTCTAAGAGATACACGATGCCGGCGTCACCCGACGACGACTTCGACATCTTGTTCTCGGGATTCTGCAAGTCCATCACTCGCGCGCCGGCTTTAGGTGTTACGGCCTTCGGCAGCACGAATGTGTCGCCGAAGCGATGGTTGAAGCGAATGGCGATATCACGCGTGATCTCGATGTGTTGCCGCTGGTCGTCGCCGACGGGCACTTCGTGTGCGTCGTAGAGCAGAATGTCGGCTGCTTGCAACGCGGGATACGTGAAGAGTCCTGCCGACACAAAGTCAGCCTCACGCTTCGCCGCCTTGTCTTTGAACTGGGTCATGCGGCTCAGTTCGCCGAACGACACGGTGCATTCCATGATCCATGCCAGTTGCGAATGTTGCGGCAGATGGCTCTGCACGAACACCGTTGCGACCGCCGGATCAAGGCCGACGGCAAAGAGCATGGCGGCGAGCGACAAGGTCTGCTCACCAAGCACTTTGGGCGTTTCGGTGACGGTCAGGGCGTGCAGGTCGACGATGCCGTGGAAGACGTCGTTCTCGTGTTGACCGCTCACCCAGTTGCGCAACGCGCCAAGATAGTTGCCCAGGTGCACTTCACCGGTCGGTTGAATGCACGACAAGACACGAGCCACATTCCCAAGTTACTCGCGTGCGTAGCGGTACTCTCGTACAAATGGCTACGCGGTAACGACGCCCGTCTTCGAGGGGCCATTCGACCTGCTGCTGCACCTCATCCTGCAAGAAGAAGTCGATATTCATGAGGTGTCGTTGACCCGCATCATTGAGGCGTATCTCGCCGAGCTCGAACGCATGACCGAGCTCGACCTTGAAGTGGCAACCGAGTTCTTGCTGATTGCCGCAACGCTGATCGACCTGAAGGCCCGGCGACTGTTGCCGACCCGCGACGACGGCGAACTCGACGAAGAACTCGCGCTGTGGGAAGAGCGCGACCTGCTGTTGGCTCGTCTGCTCGACTGCAAGACGTTCAAAGATGTCGCTTCGGTGATGCATGACCTCATCGAGCGAGCCGAGTTGACGCACCCGCGACTGGCTGGCCCAGACGAGCGATTTGCCGCGGTCATGCCCGACTTGCTTGACGGTGTGAGCCCGCGACGATTGCAGCGTGCGTTCTTGCGCGCCACCGAACCCAAGGGCCCGGTGTCGATCGACTTGTTTCACGTGGCACCGATTCGGGCCAGCGTGGCTGAGGCACTCGACACCTTGGTCGGTCAGTTGCCATCACTTGGCACGGTGTCGTTTCGACAGTTGATTTCCGGCATTACTGATCGAATCGAAGTGGTCGTGCGATTTCTGGCGATTCTCGAGCTGTTCAAACAAGGTCGTGTCGATCTCGCCCAAGCTGATCGTTTCGGCGACATCACGGTGATGTGGAACAACAACCCCGACGGCGTTGACCTCGCGCCGATCGACAACTACGACGGCTGAGGAGACACTCATGCGCAACAGTGAACCAAGTGACATCGCCCCCGAAGTCGTAGCGGCGCTCGAGGCGATTCTGCTTGTTGCGGTAGAGCCGGTCAGTGTGAAGTTGTTGGCCCAAGTGCTTGAACAACCGACGGCGGTGGTGGAGGTCTTGTGCAATCGCTTGGCGGCGAGTTACGACGAAGCCGGTCACGGGTTCCAGCTGGTGAAGGTGGCGGGCGGCATGCGTCTGCAGACTCGCCCAGAACTCTCGCCATACGTCGAGCGGTTCGTGCTCGACGGCCAACAGTCGCGGGTGTCGTCGGCGGCGCTCGAGACTCTGGCGATCATTGCCTACAAACAACCGATTTCACGCCAGCAGATTTCGGCGATTCGCGGCGTCGACCCTGAATCAGTGCTGCGCACACTTCAGGCGCGCGGCTACATCACCGAAACTTCGCGCGACGATGGTCCGGGTTTGGCGGTGCTGTACGGCACGACGCCACTGTTTCTCGAACGTCTGGGCGTGAACTCGCTCGAAGATCTTCCACCAATCAGCGACTTTGTGCCTGATGCAGGGGTCGTCGAGGCACTCGAAGCTGGTTTGCGTGTCGTGCCCGATGCGACCACCGCCACCGCCGACGTAAACGACTGAA
>RFMM01000089.1 GCA_009927665.1 Actinomycetota bacterium | reverse complement strand
ACCTGCGTATCAATGATCGACTGCATGGTCCACTCGGCCGGTATCGCCGCTAGGTCGTGCAGAAACTTGCGCAAGACAACTTGGCCGTGCTCGGTGTGCATCACCTCAGGGTGAAACTGCACCGCCCAGATTCGTCGCGTCGGGTCTTCAAGCACGGCGACAGGTGCGTCAGCCGTGCTGGCAGCCACCCGAAAACCTTCGGGCGCGACCGATACCGCGTCGAAGTGGCTCATCCACACGTCAAAGGTTGCGGGCAGACCATCAAGCAGATCTGAGTCACCCGAGCGCTGTAGTCGAGTGCGGCCGTATTCGCCCTTCTCGCCGCGCGCCACAGTGCCACCCAATTGTTGAGCCACCAATTGGCAGCCGTAACAGATGCCAAGAATGGGAATTCCGAGTTCGTAGATGCGTGGGTCGAGCGACGGCGCACCATCGACGTGCACGCTCTTGGGGCCACCCGACAAGATGAGTGCGGCAGGTGCTCGACGTTCGACTTCGTCGGCAGAGATGCGGTGGCTCACGATCTCAGAAAACACCTGTGCTTCGCGCACTCGACGAGCAATCAACTGCGCGTATTGTGCACCGAAGTCGACCACGAACACCGTTGGTCGCATGTCACTCATCGTCTGCACAACGGTAGTTCTGCCGCCACCCAACACGTCGCTCGCCGCCCGACACTTCTACCGCCAACACATCGCTCGCCACCTGCCAGAATGAGTCGGCAATGTCTGACGAAATGTCAACGACTGACACGACGGTGTACGTGTTTCCCCTTGAGGGTGATGTCAGTGAGTGCATCGGTCTGCTGCCGAAACCCGGCTGTGGAATCGAGCCGACGCAAGCCGGCGACCGTGGCGGTGAGCTGCAGCTGGCGGTGTTCGGGCTGATGTTCATCGGCCTTGCGGTGATTTTCACGGTCGTGTTTCGCAACGTGCTCAGGCGTGATCGCGAGCGAGCAAAGCCCGCGCAGTAGCGAGAACTTCAGACGTGCGCAGTAATCAACGCCTCATCGGCATCGCCCTCGCCATCGTGTCGTGCACGTTGTATGGCATCAACCCGCTGTTTTCGGTCAACGCCTATGCCGACGGCGCCAATAGTCGTGGTCTGATGGTCGCTCGCTTTCTCATCGCTGCCCCACTGCTGCTTGCCTATCGATTCATCACCGTGCGCCAGGCGGCGTGGCCGCGTGGCCGCGACCTCGTCGAAATCTTTCTCTTCGGCTATCTCGGCTTTACCTTTCAGTCGTTCTTCTATTTCGGCGCGATCGAGCGAATGGACGCCGGTCTTGTTTCAGTCATCTTCTATTGCTTTCCGATCATGGCGGTGCTCGTGGCGTGGTGGTTGCTGAAACATAGGCCCAGCAAAGTGATCGGCGCGTGTCTCGTTGCCACAGTGGTCGGCGTCTCACTCACTGCGGGTGAGGTCGCTGCTGGTGAAACAGTCGGCATTGCACTCACGCTTGCTGGTGCCCTCACCTACACGTTCTACGTCGTGTTGTCGTCGCGAGTGATGCCGAGATACGACGGGGTCACCGGTCTGACGATCATCCTCTTTGGTGCGATGTTCGGGTGGCTCACGTTGTGGCTCGTGCGGCCGTTCGGCATGCAGGTGCGGTTCCCCAACTCGGCGACCGGCTGGGCGAACGTCGCAGTGCTCTCGACGTTCGGCACCATCGTGGCGATGGGCGCTTTCTTTGCGGCGATGAAGCGCGTCGGCCCCGGCCCTACGTCGGTCGCATCAACCTTCGAGCCCGTGGTCACCATCGTGGTCGGCATGTTGTTTCTCGACGAACGTCTCACGGGTCGCAGCGCGATCGGGGCAGCTCTCGTTGTTGGTGCGGTGGTCGTGCTCACGCTGAGCGAGGCGCGACGTGACGCAGGTAGCCTCACCAGTGCATCACCGGGAGGTGCTGCACACAACTGAAATGTTCTTGCAGGGTTGGGTGAAATTCCCTATCGGCGGTAAAGCCCGCGACTCCCGCGCTTCACGGTGTGGGACTGATTCGGTGAAACTCCGAGGCCGACGGTCACAGTCCGGATGGAAGCAGGAAGAGATGAGCGACATCGACCAACAATCGATGCGCGAGGCGGTGCTTGTCGCCGCCTCTGCGCGACTGACGTGCCGACCCAACCCGTGGGTCGGCGCAGTGCTCGTTGCCCACGACGGTCGTCGCTTCAGCGGTTTCACACAGGCGGTCGGTCAAGCACACGCCGAAGTCGAGGCATTGCGTCGTGCCGGTGACGCGGCTCGCGGCGCAACTATGTATGTCACGCTTGAGCCGTGCAACCACTTCGGTCGCACGCCACCGTGCACCGAGGCGATCATCGCGGCAGGTGTGTCGCGTGTGGTGATCGGCGTAGAAGACCCCGATGCGCGCGTTGCCGGCAGCGGCGTCGCGCGACTTCGAGCAGCCGGCATCGAGGTTGAAGTCGGCGTCGCAGCAGACGACGTTCGCTCGCAGCTTGCGCCGTATCTGCACCATCGCCGCACCGGGCGGCCATTCGTCATGCTCAAGTTGGCGATGACTATCGACGGCTACATCGCAGCAAAATCGGGTGGTGGCGGGCGCATCACTGGCGATGAAGCACGCGCTCGCGTGCACCAGTTGCGTGCCGAGAGCGATGCCATCGTCGTGGGTGCCGGCACGGTGCGAGCCGATGACCCACAACTCACCGTTCGATATGGCGATGGGCCGTCACCGCGCCGCATCGTGCTGGGTCGGGCACCTGCCGATGCACGCGTTCAACCCTGTACGGAATGGAATCATTCGCTGCCCGAGCTGCTTGACACACTCGGAGGCGATGGTGTGCTGCAACTGATGGTCGAAGGTGGCGCCAGCGTGGCGGCCAGTTTTCATGCGGCTGAACTGATCGATCGCTACGTGTTTCACATTGCACCAGTCGTGATGGGCGGCGGCGATGCAGTGCCCGCCTTTGCAGGTGACACTGCGGCGACTCTTGCCGAAGTGTGGCGCGGTCGTCTTGTCTCGACCCAGGTTCTCGGCGACGACGTAGAGATCATCATCGAACCACATCGCATCACCGAGTCACAACGAGAGGCCATGTCATGACCACAACCCGCGAATCACTCACCACGCACTTTGCACCAATCGACGAGGTCATCGCGGCAATCGGCCGCGGCGAGATGGTGGTGCTCGTCGACGATGAAGATCGCGAGAACGAGGGCGATCTCATCATGGCGGCACAACATGTGACGCCTGAGAAACTTGCGTTCATCATTCGCCACACCTCAGGCGTGGTAGTGGCTCCGCTCACCGGCGATCGTTGCGACGAGTTGCGTTTGCCGATGATGGTCGATCACAACACCGAGAGCCACCGCACGGCATTTACCGTTTCGGTCGACTTGCTGGCTGGCACTACGACTGGCATCTCGGCTGCCGATCGTGCGCTCACCATCGCTGCACTTGCTGACCGCAAGGTGGGCTACGAGGCATTCGCGCGACCTGGTCACGTGTTTCCACTTCGTGCGCGCGAGGGTGGTGTGCTCAAGCGCGCGGGCCACACCGAGGCGGCCGTCGACCTCGCACGCCTCGCGGGTTGCGAGCCAGCCGGTGTCATCTGTGAGATTCAGAACGATGACGGCACGATGGCTCGCCTTCCCCAACTCGTGGAGTTCTGCAAACAGCACGGTCTGCTGTTGTCGTCAATTGCGTCACTCGTTGATTGGCGTCGCCACAAAGAGCGTCTGGTCGAGCGCATCGGTTCGGCACGGGTGCCCACCGAGTGGGGTGAGTTCGAGTGTGTTGCCTATCGCTCGACGCTCGACGGCATCGAACATCTCGCGTTCGTGCGCGGTGATGCGTCACTCGATGCGCCACTGCTCACCCGCGTGCACAGCGAATGCTTGACGGGCGACGTCTTCGGCAGCCGACGTTGTGACTGCGGCGATCAGTTGGCGAGTGCCATGGCGATGATCGAACGCGAGGGTCGCGGAGTTCTCGTGTATCTGCGCGGCCACGAGGGTCGCGGCATCGGGATCGGACACAAGATTCGCGCCTACTCGTTGCAAGACGAAGGCCTCGACACGGTTGACGCCAACGTGCAGCTCGGGCTGCCCATCGACAATCGCGAATACGGCATCGGCGCGCAAATCTTGGCCGACCTTGGTGCCCGTGAACTTCGGCTGATGACCAATAACCCGGCGAAGTATGGCGGCATCGCGGGTTACGGCTTGAGCGTCGTCGAGCGGGTTTCGATCGTCACTGCTGTTACACCAGAGAATCGCAGCTATCTTGCGGCCAAGCGAGACCGCCTCGGTCATTTGCTGCAACCAACGATCGGAGACAAAACATGAAGAAGCCAAAATACGACACCCTGCGCGTGGGCATCGTCTGCTCACGCTTCAATGAGTTTGTCGTCAACGCGTTGCTCGACGGCGCCAAACGCGGGCTGGCAGCACGCGGCGTGCGCGAGAAGAACATCGAGACGCACTGGGTGCCCGGTGCATTCGAGATTCCGTTGATGGCACGGTTGATGGCCGTCTCACACAGGTTTGATGCGCTGGTGGCTCTCGGTGCCGTGATTCGCGGTGAAACCGCCCACTTTGAGTACGTGGCCGGGCCGTGCGCTGAAGGCATCATGCAGGTGCAACTCGAGACGTTGATCCCGATTGGGTTTGGTGTGCTCACGGTCGAAAACATCGAGCAAGCGGCCGCGCGCTCGCGAGCCGACGACACCAACAAGGGCTACGAAGCAGCCCAGGTCGCTCTCGACATGATTGCTGCAATGCGCCGCTGGGGCTGAGCCCGC
>RFMM01000035.1 GCA_009927665.1 Actinomycetota bacterium | reverse complement strand
CTTCGGATCAGAGGGTTGGGGGTTCGAGTCCCTCCGAGCGCGCCACCTGACTCAGCGTAGAAACGGTCTCAGCTCTACTCGCCTGTTGCACGCTTGCGAACCCGCGTTCGCTAGCTCCATGGCGACCTCGGGAGACGGCACGTCGATGATCCAGAAACCGCTGTAGTGCTCTGACTCGACGAATAACGAACCACTCTGTAGCAGGCCGACACCACGACGATTGTCGATCACTGTGGCCGTGTTCGGCGCGCCAATTCCAGCTGCCATCACCCAATAGCCATCGCGACGCAGACCATCGTTGAAGGCGTCAATGGCCGCCATTTCATTGCCGGCAGCGGTGTTGCTCTGCGAATCAACAACAAAAATGATGTACTTCACGTCTCGAACTCTACGGTTGACGACTCGCATCGTAGATTTGCCCCATGACTTTCGAGTGGGGTGTGGCACCACCAAAGCAACACGTGGTCATCGTCGGTGCCGGGTTCGGCGGTCTCGCCTGTGCGAGAAAACTGCGACGCTCGTCGGCGCATCGAGTGACCATGATCGACCGCCACCCGTACCACTTGTTCTCACCGCTGCTCTATCAGGTCGCCACCGCCGGTTTGCCCGAAGACGACATTGCGTTCCCCGTGCGCACCGCGTTTCGAGAAGTGGAATTCATTCGCGCCGAGGTGACTGCCATCGATGCAACGGCCAAACAACTCACGCTCAACGGCCAGCGGGTGGTCGACTTCGATCACCTGATCCTTGCGGTCGGTTCTCAAGGAACCACGTATGGCATCGACGGGGTTGCCGAGCACACCCTGCAGATGAAGTCGGTCGCCGACTCACGACTCATTCGCCGCTCGCTCTTGCACACCTACGAAGAAGTAGAAGATGGCTTCTTGCCCACCACTGCGTTGCAGGTTGCAGTCGTTGGCGGCGGGCCGACCGGTGTCGAACTCGCCGGGGCGATTCGCGAACTGCAAGACGAGATTCGCCGCGAGTTCGAAGACATCGCTCAGCATGCATCGGTGACCCTGTTGAAGCCGGACCACGGACTTGCCGAGCTTTCACCCCAAGTCGAGTGCCCACGCACAAAGGTCGCTAGAGAAAATGGGTGTCACGGTGCGCGTCGACACCGCCGTCAGTCGCGCCACGGCAACGAGCCTTCACTTTACGAACGGCGACGAGCTCATCGCCGGCACACGCATCTGGGCGGCCGGCGTGGTTGCCCCGCCGACGTGGAAGATGCTGGGCGAAGCCGATCGAGCGAACCGCCTGAAGGTGCAGCCGACGCTCGCGCTCACCGACGGTGTTTGGGTGATTGGTGATGCCGCCCACTACGCCGACGATTCAGGTCGGCCGCTGCCGATGATTGCGCCGGTTGCAATTCAGCAAGGCAAACATGTTGCCAACCAACTGCTGCGCTTGGCACGCGGTGAGGCACTCACCGCCTTCGCCTATCGCGACAAGGGCCAGATGGCGACCATCGGTCGACGCAAGGCCGTGGTCGAGGTACGTCGCTGGTTGCGCTTCAGCGGCACGTTCGCATGGTTGACCTGGTTGGCGTTGCACCTGGCCTATATCTCAGGAGGTCGC
>RFMM01000233.1 GCA_009927665.1 Actinomycetota bacterium | reverse complement strand
CGACGACTTGCCAGCACCGTTCGGACCAATGACGCATAGCCACTCGCCGGGTGCCACCGTTTCGTCAAGACCGACCACCACCGGGCAGCCGTCGTACTCGACACGAAAGCCCGTCAGTGCAAGCTTCACGATTGCCACCAGCGAATCGCGTGCATCATGCGCGTTGGTCTCGCAGGCGCAAAATCAGCAGAAAGAACGGCGCACCGAAGAACGCGGTTACAACGCCGATCGGAGTCTCCGACGGCGAGGTCAACACCCGACCAGGAATATCGGCGGCAATCAAGAACGCAGCACCCAAGAACATGCTGAGTGGAATCACGCGTCGATATGAAGCACCGAGCAAAAGGCGCACGGTATGCGGCACGATAATGCCGACGAAGCCAATCAGCCCGCTGACCGCAACTGCTGCAGATGTGCCTAACGTTGCCGCCAGCACCACGATGAGTCGCACGCGATCAACGTTCACACCGAGGGCGCGCGCTTCATCGTCGCCCACTCGCAGCACGTCGATGAGTCGCCGATGCAGCAGCAACACCACGCTGCTTACGACGACGTACGGAAGAATCAGGCGCACATCGCCCCAGGTGGCGGTGGTAAGGCGACCGAGAATCCACGAGTACACCTGTCGCACGACGTCGTTGTTGCGTTGCAACACGAACGTTTGAATCGCGGTGGTGAGCGAGGTCACCGCCACCCCCGCCAACACCAACGAAGTTGCAGATCGATTGGCATCAAAGGCGGTGCCAACCACATAAGTGAGTGCCACGGCAATAAGCCCGCCAACGAATGCAGCGAGCGGCACTGGGTCGATAAACCACTGCTCGGTGATCTCACGATTGACGACGAACGCCACGTGGCTCCGAGCCCAGCGCCTGCCGCAACCCCGAGCAGATACGGGTCGACGAGCGGGTTGCGAAACGCACCTTGGTAGCTCGCACCGGCAATGGAGAGCATCGCACCAACCAATGCAGCGAGCACCACGCGTGGGGCACGAATCTGCCACACGATGTTCCATTGCGCGTCGGTCACGCCGCTCTCAACGCTGACGAATGGCAGTCGGTCAAGCAACGCCAGCGGCACGCGCCACCACACCGGGCCAGCGGGGCCGATTGCCGCGCCGACAACCGCCGCGATGAGTACGACTGCCGCCCCGCCGAGCCACCACGCCACACTCTTTGTTGGCGTCGTGACGTGAACGCGACTCGCGGTCGCGTCGTCGGCGGGGCGGTTAGTCGACATGCATTACGACCCGGCAGACACCTTCGCAATCGCCGCAGCGACTTGCGCGAGCAAGTCGACGAGGCGAGGGCCCCAGCGTGATGCGATGTCATCATCGAGTTCAACGATGTTGCCGTTGCTGACGGCACCAAGAGCACCCCAACCTTCACGGGCCGCAACGGTGGCTGCCGATTGAGCACAACATTTCACGTCAGCGAGGAAGATGATGTCTGGGTCTTTCTCCACGATCACTTCGGCTGACAGTTGCGGATAGTCGTTGCCCTCTTGCACGCCGTCGGCGATGCTCACCAGACCGAGCTGCGACATCACGCTGCCGATGAAGGTATTGCTGGTCACGCTGTAGAGCGTTGGGTCAAGTTCATAGAAATACGTGAGCGGCGGGTCTTGCACGGTCACACCATCGATGATGGTCTTCACCTCGGCGCGCATCGTTGCTACTGCGTCGGCAGCTGCGTCACCTTGGCCGGTGAGTGCACCGAGCTGTTCCATCTGCTCATAGACACCGTCGAGGTTCATCACTGCATATGCCGTAAAAACGGGAATCGAGAGAGCATTCAGCTGCTCAACCAAGTTGCCTGGGTCATAGCTGATGATCACGAGATCGGGCTCGAGTTCTGAGATCGCCTCGACACTCGGCTCGTAGGCATCAATCTTTGGCAGAGAATCAACTTCAGCCGGAAAGTTCGAGAAGTTGTCGACCGCAACCACCTTGTCGCCGGCGCCGATGGCGAACAGCATCTCGGTGGCGGTCGCCGACATCGAGACAACGCGCTGTGGCTCGGCGTCGAGCGTGAGCTCACCGACAGTTACCGGGAACGCAGCGGCCATCGTGGTGGTGACATCAGCAACGGTGGTGTCGACAGCAGCTTCTTGCGGGGTGTCGTCACCGCAGGCGGCAGCGCCGAGGCCGAGCCCGAAGGCAACGGCCACAACTGGGGCTACCCGCGCAGCTTTCTTGGTGAGAGTCGCACGAACGACTCGGGTGAACAGGCTCTGGCGCGCGGCCATAACTTTCTCCTTGCCCCTCTCGCGAGGGCGGTTGAATGGGCACTCGCGCGAGGCGACCGGACTCGCGTCGAGCGATTGCTCGCTCGACGCATCACCGTTGCGGGACAGTGCCGGAATCTCACCGGACTTCGCTCACGTGAATGCACCGCGACTCTTACCGCGGCACCAGCGACAGTAGCAGGAAGTCGGTCAGCCCGCGACGAGTGCAGCGATGCGTGAGATTCCCTCGCGCAGGTCATCGTCACCGAGCGCAAACGAAAACCGCGCATACCGCGGCGCACCAAAGGCTTCGCCCGGCACGAATGCCACCTTGGCGCGTTCGAGCACGAGGTCGGCCAGCTCAAGCGTGGTCGCCGCCGAAGCACCCGACAGGTTGCGATTGAGTAACCCCGAGAAATTCGGGAAGCAGTAGAAAGCGCCCTGCGGTTTCATGCACGTAACGCCCGGAATCGCCGTCAACAACTCGTGCATCAGGTTGCCACGTCGCTCAAAGGCGCCGCGCATGCGTACAACATCGTCAAGACCGCCACTGACAGCGGCGAGTGCCGCATATTGCGCCACGTTCGACACGTTCGACGTCGTGTGACTCTGAAAGTTGATTGCCGCCTTCATTACATCGGGTGGCCCGATCATCCAACCCACGCGCCAGCCAGTCATCGCATAGGTCTTGGCGACACCGTTGACGATCACGCAACGGTCGGCAATCTCGGGCACGAGCGTGGGCATCGAGTGGAATTCATGACCGCCATAGGTGAGGTGCTCGTAGATTTCATCGGTCACGACCCAAACGTCATTTTTGGCGGCCCACTTGCCGATGGCGATGGTCTCTTCACGTGAATACACCGCACCACTCGGGTTGTCGGGCGAGACAAACAGCAACACTTTCGTGCGCGCGGTCTTGGCGCGCTCGAGCTGCTCAACCGTCACTTTGAACTCGGTCTCTTCGGTGGTGTCAATCACCTTCGGCACACCACCCGACAACGCGATTGCTTCTGGGTAGGTGGTCCAATACGGCGCCGGACAAATCACTTCGTCGCCCGGGTCACACAAAGCGGCGAATGCAACGAAGACCGCATACTTTCCGCCGACAGTCACCAGCACTTGCGACGACTGACATTCGAAGCCGCTGTCGCGCCTGGTCTTCGCGGCAATCGCGTCGCGCAACTGCGGCAGACCGGCTGCCGGCGTGTAGCGATGGGCCTTGGGGTCGCGCGCGGCTTTGACCGCCGCCTCGACGATGTGTTCCGGTGTAGGAAAATCTGGCTCGCCTGCGCCGAACCCCACCACCTTTTCACCCTTGGCTTGTAGCGCCTTCGCCTTGGCGTCAACGGCCAGCGTCGCCGACTCGGCAATCGCCGCCAAACGAGATGACACCCTTGACTTCTTGTTTGGTGGTGTTGAACTCGCAGACATCCCTGCCATGCTAAGACGGTGAAGAACGCGAGCCCAGCGGCCATCACGATTCCGTCGTCGATGTTGCCAAGCGACGGCCGCTTCGGGTGCGGGCCATCGAAAGTGCGCGATGCCCAACTCGACGCCCTCGCCACCGACGGCCGGCGCCTCATGGGCACATCGCATCGGCAGTCGCCCGTCAAATCGCTCGTCGGTTCGGTGCGAGCCGGGCTTCACGACCTGTTCTCATTGCCCGACGGGTGGGAAGTCGTGCTCGGCAACGGCGGCTCAACCGTGTTTTGGGATGTCGCCACCTTCGGGCTCATCGAACAACGCAGCCAGCACTTGGTGTTCGGCGAGTTTCGCAGAAGTTTGCCGACGCCGTTGCACGGCGGCCCCGCATCTCGGCGACCCGTCGGTCGTTGCCAGCCGCCAGGTTCGCACCCCGCCGTGGTTGCCGCCCCTGGCGTCGACACCTATTGCCTCACCCACAACGAAACCTCAACGGGCGTGGCGATGCATCTCGCGAGACCCGCCACCATCGGCGAATCGCTCATCGTCGTCGACGCAACTTCTGCGGCAGGTGGTCTTGCGTGGTCGCCGAGCGAGGTTGACGTCTACTACTTCGCACCGCAGAAATCGTTTGCCAGCGACGGCGGGTTGTGGATTGCCTGCTGCTCGCCGAGGGCCATCGCCCGCATCGAACAGATCAGTGCAACAAAGCGCTGGATGCCCGCCTCGCTCGACCTGAAGATTGCCCTCGACAACTCGCGTGCCGACCAGACCTACAACACACCGGCCATCGCGACCATCTTCTTGCTCGATCAGCAAATTCGCTGGATGCTCGACCACGGTGGCATGTCATGGTGCACGCAGCGCACCA
>RFMM01000124.1 GCA_009927665.1 Actinomycetota bacterium | reverse complement strand
ACAACAACCGTCGCGCCGCAACCGACGTCACGGTCACTCGTGCTGCGTCCCTTTGCACCACTCGCGACGTCATTGTCAACTGCGCAACGTCAGCAAGTCGTTCGGTTCGCTACAACCCTCGCGCCGGGTGAGAACGTCACGTGTATCGGTGGTGCGGGCAGTGGTCCGCTGCAGCTGTTACGTGACCTGGCGCGACTGCGAGCGGTGGCGGTGTGCTCGCTGATCGCCAAACGCAACAGTGGCGTGAGCACGACCATCGACGTGATCATTCGTGGCGAGGTGCAGGTAACCGATCGGCGAGAGGGGACCGAACGCCCAGCGAAGACTGCGCCGCAGGTCTACGACGCTCGCGACCTGCAGCGGCGTGTGCTGGTGGTGGCACGACCCGAGCGGTAGCAAACGCCGACCGCGGCGGGTTGTGAACCCCGCTGAGGCGCTGGCAGACTGAAGGCCCTATGACGAGCCGACGCAGCATCGTGGTCGCTCTCGTAGTACTTAGCTAGACGCACGCCTTCATACGCGTGCGTCGAACCTCCCCACCGGGGAGGTTTTTTTGTACCCAAAATCAGCCCACAGCCACAGCAAGAACCACGAAGACCAAACAAACAACACGAAAACGAAAAACCACAGCGAGACTCAAAGAAAGGCAACATCATGAAAGAAAAACTCACCGGAGCCCAGGCCCTCATCCGCTCACTCGAGCGCGAGAACGTCGAGGTGATGTTCGGGTTGCCGGGCGGTTGCATTCTCCCGGCGTACGACCCGCTGCTTGAGTCGTCGATTCGCCACATTCTCGTGCGACACGAGCAAGGTGCAGGTCACATGGCCGAGGGTTACGCACACGTCACCGGTCGTCCGGGCGTCGCGATGGTGACGAGTGGTCCGGCTGCGACGAATCTCGTGACGCCGCTGTGTGACGCATATATGGACTCGATTCCGATGGTCGGTATCACCGGCCAGGTTCCGACGGCGGCGATCGGCACCGATGCGTTTCAAGAGTGCGACACGGTCGGCATCACCCGCAGCATCACCAAACACAACGAACTGGTGATGAGCGCACAAGACATCCCCATGGTCGTGCGGCAGGCATTTCACATCGCGACGACAGGTCGACCGGGCCCGACGCTTATCGACCTGCCGAAAGACGTGTTGCAGAACTCGATGGAGTGGTACTGGCCGAGTGACGACGAAGTGCTCGACAGCCTGCCGGGCTATCGCCCGAACGTGAAGGGCCACGCCAAGATGATCAAAGAAGCCGCGCGAATGATCCTCGCCGCCAAGCAGCCGGTGCTCTATGTCGGTGGTGGTGTGCTGAAGGCTCGCGCTGCCGGTGCGCTGCGCGAGCTGGCCGAGCTCACGCAGATTCCGGTTGTCACGACGCTGATGGCGCGCGGTGCGTTCCCCGATTCGCATCCGTTGTGTCTCGGTATGCCCGGCATGCACGGCACGGCAACCGCGGTCACGGCGCTGCAAAAGAGCGACTTGCTCATCGCGCTCGGTTCGCGTTTCGACGACCGAGTTACCGGCAAGGTGTCGGCGTTCGCTCCTGACGCGAAGATCATTCACGTTGACATCGACCCGGCCGAGCAGGGCAAAGTGCGTCGACCAGATGTGCCGATTGTGGGCGATTGCCGTCTCGTGATCGAAGAAATCGTGAAGGCGATCAATGACTTGTTGCAGTCGGGGGAGAAGCAGGCCGACGTTGGCCCGTGGCGCAGCCGCGTGAGCGGGTGGCGCGAGCAGTTCCCGCTTGCCTACGACCAGAGGAACCCGGTGCGGCGCTGAAGCCACAGTTCTGTTTGGAAAAGCTGCGCGATGGCGCACCCGACGGCACGATCGTGGTCTCGGGTGTCGGCCAGCACCAAATGTGGGCGAGCCAGTACTGGCGATTTGAAGAGCCGTACACCTGGGTGAACTCGGGGGGTCTCGGCACGATGGGTTTCGCGGTTCCAGCTGCCATCGGCGCAAAAGTCGGTCGCCCCGACAAGACCGTGTGGGCCGTTGATGGCGACGGTTGCTTCCAGATGACCGCACAAGAACTTGTCACTGCCTCGTTGGAAAAAATCCCGGTGAAGATCGGCATTCTCAACAACTCGTACCTCGGCATGGTGCGCCAATGGCAAGAGATGTTCTACGGCGAGCGCTACAGCGAAGTGAATCTCTCGGGCACGCTGCCCGACTTCGTCAAGTGGGCCGAGTCGATGGGGTGCGTCGGCATTCGCGTCGAAGACCCACAAGAAGCCGAAGCGGCAATCGACAAGGCGAACTCGATCAACGATCGCCCTGTGGTCGTCGACTTTCGCGTGGCGGAAGATGAAAAGGTGTTCCCGATGGTGCCTGCCGGCCAGAGCAACGACGACATCATCTTGCACCAGTCGCAGAGCGCACGAAGGGAGTTCCTCAAGTGAGCGGCAACAACCCCGTTGGCCAAGACAACCAGCACCACGTGTTGTCGGTGCTCGTGCAGAACCGACCCGGTGTGCTGGCACGAGTATCGGCGCTGTTTGCACGCCGCGGCTACAACATCTTTTCGCTCGCGGTGGCACCAACCGAACACCCCGACTACAGCCGCATCACCATCGTGGTCGACTTGCAGAGCGCGCCACTCGAGCAGATGACCAAGCAGTTGTTCAAACTGGTCGACGTCGTGCGCATCAGCGAGCTCGACCCACGCCACTCAGTCGAGCGCGAGCTCGTGATGGCAACGGTAAAGGCCTCGCCCGAACAGCGTGGCCAAGTGGTCGAACTCACCAACATCTTCGAAGGCAAGATTCTCGCGGTCGGCGCCGACGCACTCACCGTAAGCCTCGATGGCAGCCCGAACAAGATCGATGATTTCATGGCGCTGCTCGAGCAATACGGCATCGTCGAATCGCAGCGCACCGGCTTGGTGGCGCTGCCAAAACTCGACCGCACGACGAAACCGCGCGCGGTGAAAGTTCCCAAAGGAAAGGCAAGCTAATGGCAGCGAACGTTTACTACGACAACGATGCAGACATATCGATCATCCGCGGCAAGAAGGTGGCGGTCATCGGTTATGGCAGTCAAGGCCACGCACACGCACTGAACCTCAAAGAGTCGGGCGTCAACGTCGTCGTCGGTCTGCGCGACGGTTCTTCGTCGGCAGCCAAAGCGAAAGAGGCCGGCCTCGAGGTGAAGTCGATTGCCGATGCCGCCAAGTGGGCTGATGTCATCATGCTGCTCGCACCAGACACCGAGCAGAAGAAGATTTACGACGAGCACATCAAGGCCAACCTCACCGACGGCAAAGCGCTCGCCTTCGCGCACGGGTTCAATATTCGCTTCGAGCGCATCGCGCCGCCTAAGGGCGTTGATGTGATCATGATTGCGCCGAAAGGCCCTGGTCATCTCGTGCGACGCACCTACACCGAGGGTGGCGGCGTGCCTGCACTCATCGCGGTGTCGCAAGATGCCACTGGCAAGGCAAAGCAACTCGCACTGTCGTATGCGTCGGCTATAGGCGGTGGGCGAGCGGGTGTCATCGAGACGACATTTCCTGAAGAGACCGAGACCGACTTGTTCGGTGAGCAGGTCGTGTTGTGCGGCGGTCTCACTGCGCTGGTGCAAGCCGGCTACGAGACACTCGTCGAGGCGGGCTACCAGCCCGAGATGGCCTACTTCGAGTGTTTGCACGAAGTGAAGCTGATCGTCGACCTCATGTATGAAGAAGGAATCGCCGGCATGCGCTACAGCATCAGCGACACTGCGGAATACGGCGACTTGTCGCGTGGCCCGCGCATCATTGATGCCGACACGAAGCAGCGCATGAAGAAGATTCTCGAAGAGATTCAGACCGGCAAGTTTGCCGAAGAGTGGATCGCCGAAAGCGACTCAGGCCGCAAGCGCTTCAGCGAGTTGCGCAATGCTGGCAAGAATCACCCGATCGAAAAGGTCGGCGCACAACTGCGAGCGATGATGCCGTGGATCTCAAAGGGCAAGAAGAAGGTCGCCGAGGTCTCGGGTGGCTGAGCAGCACCCGCCCGCGGGCACGACGCCAACTAACTTGGCCGCGACGCCAAGTGACGCGAGCGCGACGCCCGTCGTCACGATGTACACCACCACCTGGTGCGGCTATTGCAAGCGTCTCAAGCGCATGATGCAAGACGACGGCATCGTGTTTGCTGAGGTTGACATCGAACAAGTGCCGGGCACCGCCGAAATCGTCGAAAAGGTCAACAACGGCAACCAGACGGTGCCGACGCTGGTGTTTAACGACGGGTCGGCGATGACCAACCCGTCGCTGGCCAAGGTCAAAGAGAAGCTGGCAGCCCTAGCCGATTGACATCGGCCCTTCGAAAACCCGACTTGACAAGTCAACAATTAACGGTAGGGTGAGGCGCCATGAGCATCGCACAAGGGGGATTATGAGCAACGCACACTGGGGCTTCGATACCCGCCAAATTCACGCCGGCCAAGAACCCGACTCGGCCACCGGTGCGCGAGCCGTGCCGATTTATCAGACGACGAGTTACGAGTTTCGCGACAGCCAGCATGCGGCAAACCTGTTTGCTCTTGCCGAGATTGGCAACATCTATACGCGCATCATGAACCCCACTCAGGGTGTGCTTGAAGCGCGGCTTGCATCACTCGAAGGAGCCACTTCTACTGCAGTTGGCTTGCCTGGTGCTCTCGCCGTGTCGAGTGGTCAGTCAGCCGAGTTGCTCGCCATTCTCACGCTCGCCGAAGCAGGCGATCACATCGTGTCGTCGCCGAGTCTCTACGGCGGTACCTACAACCTCTTCCACTACACGCTGCCGAAGATGGGCATCGACGTGAGTTTCGTTGACGACCCCGACAACTTGGATGAGTGGCGCAAGGCCGCCAAGCCGAACACCAAGGCGTTCTACGGTGAGGTGTTGGCCAACCCGCGCAACAACGTGCTCGACATCGAAGGTGTGAGCAGGGTGGCGCACGAAGTCGGCGTGCCACTCATCGTCGACAACACCGTGCCGACGCCGTATCTGATTCGACCAATCGAGTGGGGAGCAGACATCGTCGTGCACTCGCTGACCAAATTCATCGGCGGTCACGGCACGAGCATTGGCGGTGCGATCATCGACGGCGGCACCTTCGACTTCGGTGCGTCGGGTCGATTCAAGAACTTCACCGAGCCTGACCCGAGTTACCACGGTCTCGCCTATTGGCCGGCGCTCGGCAAAGGGTCGTACATCATCAAGGCCCGCGTGCAGATGTTGCGCGACTTGGGCGCGGCAACGACACCGTTCAACGCATTCCTTTTCCTTCAGGGGTTAGAGACACTGTCGTTGCGAATGGAGCGCCATTTTGCAAACGCCCACAAGGTCGCCGAGTTCTTGGCGGCGAGAGAAGAAGTTGAAAGCGTGAACTACGCCGGGCTACCGACGAGCCGGTGGTTCGACCGCGCCACGCGATATGGCCGCGGCAAGGGCTATGGCTCGGTGCTCGCTTTCGTGATCAAAGGTGGCCGCGACGCCGGTCAGAAGTTCGTCGAGGCACTCGAGTTGCACAGCCATGTGGCCAATATCGGCGACGTGCGCAGCCTCGTGATTCACCCCGCCTCGACGACCCACAGCCAGTTGACCGAGACCGAGCAACGGGCCACGGGGGTCGAGCCGGGGCTGGTGCGACTGTCGGTGGGGCTTGAGTCGATTGACGACATCATCGCCGACCTTGATGCAGGGTTCCGCGCCGCCAAAGGATAATTCACTCTCTGTTTACCTTGGCGCCAGACCCACGTCAGTGGTAGCGGCGAGGCTTGGCGACTGTGACGACGGCGACGACCCCCACCCCGCGGGAAATGACGGTCATCTACAACCGGGAAGACAAGATTTTCCGCGGGATCGTGACGGGTGGAGCGCTCACGTCGCTTGTGGTGCTTGGTCTCATCGGTCTCTTTCTCTTCCTCCGCGGCGCGCAGATCTTCAACGACAATGGCATCAAGTTCATCACCGGTGCCAACTGGACTGTCGGTAGTGAAGACGGCATCATCCCCGATGATTTCTCCATCGGAGCCATGTTGATGGGCACCATCGTGGTGTCGCTCGTGGCAATTGTGGTGGCGTTTCCCCTCGCCATTGGCGGGGCCTTGTATCTCGAGTTTTATGCACCTCGCGCCATTCGTAAGGCGCTCGTCACGTTGCTCGACCTAGCTGCATCGATTCCATCGCTCATTTTCGGGCTTTGGGGCATCGAGATTTTCACAAGATTTGGTGAACGGTGGGCGGTGTTTCTCAACAACTGGCTCGGCTGGATCCCGATTTTCGGCGTGCAGTTCGAGAATTTCGGAAGAAGCCCCTTCATCGCAGGCTGCGTTCTTGCGTCGCTTGTCGTGCCCATCACTACCTCGGTCGCCCGAGAGGTGTACTCACGCACGCCCCGCGATCTCGTCGACACGTGCTACGCACTTGGTGGCAGCAAATGGGGTGCGATTCGTGCTGTTGTCATACCTTATGGCAGAAGTGGCGTAATTGGCGGAGCGATGCTCGGTCTGGGTCGTGCCCTGGGCGAAACCGTCGCCGTGTACCTCCTGTTAAACCTGGTCTTCCGCTACAACTTCCGTATCCTTGAATCGGAAGGTGGCAACGTCGCGTCACTCATCGCCACCAAGTTCGGCGATGCCACGCCGTATGAGTTGAAGGCCCTCGTCGCAGCTGGCTTCGTGCTCTTCCTGCTCACCCTCGCGGTGAACATGACTGCAACGACCATTGTGCAAAGGAGTACACCTCGGGCATGACCGCCACAATCAGTGCTCCAGCGACCGTCGAACCACGAACGCCTTGGGCGACCCCACGGTCAAAAAACATGCAGACGCTGGGAGTTCTCATCGTTGCTGCGGCAGTTGCCGGTGTTATCACCTTCTTTACTGGGGTAGCGGGACTCGACGGCTGGGCAGTGACGTTCTTCCTGCTCTCGATGATTGTTGCGGTCGCACGGAACTTGCGAGTTGGCAGTAAAGAACGCACCGATGCACTCATGCGGGTGGTCGTGACTGCGGCAGCGATTACTGCGTTTGCACCGTGGTTGTCAATCTTCGGTGCCGTGCTGTTCAAGGGTTACGCAGGAATCCGCCCGAATTTTTTCACTCAAGACATGCGGACGACGGTGCCCGATGACTTCCTTGAGTTTGGTGGGGCACTGCACGCCATCGTCGGGTCGTTGTTGATGGTGCTCATCGCAACCGCCATCACCCTGCCACTCGGAATTCTGAGTGGCGTTTATCTCACCGAAGTGCGGGGCCCGCTCACGTTTCTCGTGCGATTCGTCGTGCAATCGATGAGTGGAGTGCCATCGATTGTTGCCGGACTCTTCGTCTACACCACCTATGTGTACTCGACCGAGTCGTTCAGTGCACTTGCCGGCGCGTTGTCGCTGTCGGTTTTGATGCTGCCAACGGTGGCGCGCACTGCAGAAGAGGTATTGAAACTCGTGCCGGAAGACCTGCGATCTGCGGGTTACGCCCTCGGTGCCCGACAGTGGCGAACAGCATTCATGGTGGTAATCCCCACCGTAAGAAGTGGTCTCACCACCGCAGCAATCCTCGGAATAGCGCGCGTAATCGGTGAAACAGCGCCCCTACTGCTCACCTCACTTTCAAACACGACGGTGCGATTTAACCCGGTCGATGGACCGATGGCTTCGTTGCCGACATACATCTTCGGATACCTGCAGATCGGAACTGAGTACGCAATTGCTCGTGCCTGGTCGGCATCGCTCGTGCTTCTCGTGATAGTGCTCGGGTTGTTCACTCTCGCCCGCCGATTCGGCGGAAAGGACAAGCGATAACCCATGACTCAAAGCCCGAACGTAACCTCGGTGAAAGGAACCACCATGACCACCTCTGCAACCTCCACCTCTTCGGCGCAGTCGACCACAGAGTCGGCGTCGTTCGTTGGTCTCGAGACCCGTGGTGCCCACGCGTGGTTCGGCAAGCACCATGCGCTGTCGGATGTTTCGCTCAAATTCCCGAACCGCACTGTCACGGGTTTGATCGGTCCTTCTGGTTGTGGAAAATCAACGTTCATTCGACTGCTCAATCGCATGCACGAGTTCATCCCTGGCGCCGCGATGGCGGGTGAGGTGCTGCACAATGGTTCCGACATCTATGCGCCGTCGGTTGACGCCGCAGTTGTTCGTCTCAAGATCGGGATGGTCTTTCAGAAACCGAACCCGTTTCCGGCGATGTCAATTCGGGAGAACGTACTGGCGGGCATCAAGCTCGCGCACTTGAAGAAGCCCAACCATGATGAGATTGTCGAGGCGTGTCTGATGCGTGCGGGTCTCTGGAAGGAAGTGAAAGATCGACTCGACGCCTCCGGTGGCTCACTCTCGGGCGGTCAGCAACAGCGACTGTGCATCGCGCGTTCGCTCGCGGTTGAGCCAGAGGTCTTGTTGATGGACGAGCCTTGCTCGGCACTCGACCCGGGCAGCACCCTGAGAATCGAAGAGACGATCAAGGAACTCGCAGCAAAGATCACGGTCATCATCGTGACCCACAACATGCAGCAGGCCAGCCGTGTCAGTGACTTCTGTGCATTCTTCCTCACCGATGGCGGTCCTGGCTATCTCGTCGAGGCCGATGCGACTCGCAAAATCTTCACGAACCCCGCAGACTCGCGCACCGCTGACTACGTACAAGGCAAATTCGGCTGAGTCGTTAACCCAAACTTCACCCCGCGGTATACCTGCGTTTAGGTGCTAGTGAGTTCCTCGTAAGGTCCCGACCATAGTTTTCAGCGCAACATCACTCCCAAAAAGGAAAACATTCACTATGCGCAAGAAATTGTTCTCAGCCATCTCGATTGTGGTCGCGGCGTCGCTCGCGGTTGGCTCTGCTGCCCTCGCCGAGAGCATCAGCGGCTCGGGTGCCACATTCCCTCAGCAGTTCCAAGCGTCGGCGTCTGCCGCGTTCAATGCTGCGACCGGTCACACCGTCTCATACGCCAATCCAGGTGGTGGCTCGTCGAAGGGCAAGGCGGACTTCAAAGCCAACCTCACCGATTTTGGTGGTACGGACTCGGCAGTCACATCAGCCCAGGCTGCAGCATTCGACTGGGTTTACGTACCATACGTGGGCGGAGCTATCGCGATCGCCTATCGCTTGGACGAACTGGGCGGCGCGACGTTGTCGCTGAGCCCTGCAACCATCAACGGAATTTTCGGTGGCACGATTACCAAATGGAACGATGCCTCGATCGTGAATGACCTGAAGAGCAACCCACTGTGGACCAACTCGAAGAAGAAGACGGAACTCAAGGGTGCCTCGGCGTTGATTGCCAACACGTCACCTGGTTCAGCAACCGTCACGGTCTCAGCGATTCCGAGCCTCTTGAAGTCGGTGAAGGGCAAGAAGGTTGAGATCATCGACTCGAAGACCAAGAAGGTGCTCAAGTCGGCTGTGCTGAACAAGGGTGAAGTCGCTGTGGCGTTTGCAGCCAAAGAAGGCGTCAACTACTCCGTGAAGTTGAATGGCAAAGAGATTGCGGTGTTCGCTGAGTCGACCGTGACAATGCCAGACAAGGACATCACTGTGGTGTACCGCTCGGACGGTTCCGGCACGTCGAACAACTTCTGCTTGTTCATGCGCAGTGCAGCAAACTCTGACTGGGTGCAGAACGACGCCTTTACTTCGTGCATCCCGGGTGGATCATCGAAAGTAGCTTCGTTCGGCTCGCGCTTCCAAGGTCAGAGCGGTTCGGCCAACGTGTCGAACTACATCGCCGACAACAGTGGCTCAATCGGATACGCCGAAGTGTCGTTCGTTAGCGACGCGACCCGTGCTGCTAAAGGCATGAAAGCCGCCAACGTGCGCAACGCCGCTGGCAAGTACGTCGCGCCAACGTCGTCCGCGACCTCGTCGTTCCTGGACGCCTCCACGATCGATGCGACAGGGTTCGTTACCTTCAATTACAACCAGACCACCAACACCACGGCGTACCCGATCGTCGCAGTGACTTACGCACTTGGCAAGACTGCGAAGTCGGCGAAGAATGCGGTGGTCAGTGAATACCTCCAGTGGATCCTCAACACCTACTCCCCAGCAAATGCTGAGGCGTTGGCGTACGCTCCACTCACTGGCTCATTGAAGGACAAGGCGCTCGCGCAGGCGAAGTTGATCAACTCGAAGTAAATCCTCGAACGTAAGTTCGCGAAGAGATGGCCCCGGGCGAAAGCCCGGGGCTTTCTCGTGTAGTGGCCAGTGTGGTCGGTGCTACGGCTGGCGGCGATTCGTTGGCACTAACGCCGAAGTACACGCAGCACCGGTAGGGCAATCGCCAAGCCGACCAATTGCATCACGATGAACATCGGCACCGACTCGGGGGCGATGCCAGCGAATGAGTCGCTGAACGCACGAGCAATGGTGACGGCTGGGTTCGCCAGCGAAGTCGACGACGTGAACCAATAGGCACCGCCGATCCACACGCCGACGGCTACGGGCACCGACTCGGCGCGATGCTTGCCAATAAGGAAGATCACGAGTAGCAGGCCGAATGTGGCGACCACTTCACCCAACCAGATGCCGCCACCGTCGCGAATCTTGGTCGATGGCCCGAGGGGGTCGAGGTCGAACATGAGGTTTGCGATGAGCGCCCCGAAAGTTCCGCCAGCCGTCTGCACCACGAAGTAAGGCAGCACGTCGCTGAACGAGCGGCGGTTCAACACGCAGTCGGCAATCGTGACCACCGGGTTGAACTGGGCGCCGGAGATCGGGCCGAACATCATGATCAACGCGATGAGTGCGCCTACGGTGGCACCAGCGTTGGCCAGCAACTGCAATGCGACGTCATTGGTGAGGTTGGTCGCCATGATGCCCGACCCCACCACGCTGACGATGAGCAGTGCGGTGCCGAGACCCTCTGCGACGAGTCGCACCGCCAACGACGGTGCGCTCGTGGCCCCCGCTAGGGCGTTTGCTGAGCTCACTGAGTGTTGACTGCCATATCGCGAATCAAGTCTTCCACTCGCAGCTTGATTGCATCGCGAATTGGTCTGACTGCGGCCACGTCGAGACCGGCTGGGTCGTCGAGCGCCCAGTCTTCGTAGCGCTTGCCGGGGAAGACGGGGCAGGTGTCGCCACAACCCATGGTGATGACCATGTCGGCTGCCTGCACGATTTCGACCGCGAACGGCTTCGGGAACTCGGTGGCGATATCGATGCCGACTTCTTGCATGGCGGCCACGGCGGCGGCGTTGAGATCTTTGCCGGGCAGCGAGCCGCCCGAGTACACCTCGATGCGACCCTTGGACAAGGCTCGCAGCCACCCGGCCGCCATCTGCGAACGACCCGCGTTGTGCACACACACGAACAGCACCGACGGCGGGGTGTCGGTGATGAGACCGCGCACCTTGGCGAGAGCACGTAGCCGATCGTCGGCGTATCGCGTGGTGAAGACGGGCACGAAGCTGCGCACCTTGGCGTCGGCGAAGCTGTTGTACGAGTCGGTGACGATCGGGCGAATGTCGGTTTCGTCAAACTTGCTGGCGTATTTGCGGGCCAGTTGCGACACCGAGTGGTCGATGATTTCGTTTTCCTCGGTTGGTTGGTAGAAGCTCATTGCTGGATTCCTTTCGTGGTTGTTGGGTGTTTGGCTGCGGCGAGCGGTGAGATTCGTTCGGCAATCTCTTCGTAGGCTCGCTCAAACGCCCGAGCAGAGCCGATCGCGACGGGGTCGGGCACCGACCAGTGCAGGCGAGACATCGGCTGTGCACCAAGGCCTGCGATGGTGCGCGGGAGGTCGTCGTGGGCCTGATCGCAGACGGTGATGATGGTGGCTCCGCGCAGCAGGGCGGGTGTGGCGATGGCTGGGCGGGCGCCGCCGAGTTCAAGGCCGTGGCGCGCAGCGGTGCTAAGCGCCAGGGGGTGCACACGCTCGGCGGGTTCGGTTCCTGCACTGCGGGCGGGCTGACCAGTGAGCTGCTGCCACAGGCCGGCTGCAAGCTGCGAACGCGCTGAATTGTGGGTGCAAACGAACACCACATTGTGCGGCGTTATGCGCGGGGCGAGCAGGTGGCGGTGTCGCGGCACCAAACGCACGAATCGCTTACGGCCATCGGCATGCGAGGTGGTGCGTTCGATGACCCCTGCGGCTTCGAGTACATCGAGATGGTGGGCAAGCAGTGCCGATGACACATCAACCCACTCGAGCAACTCACCCGGTGTGCGATCTGAGGTGGCGAGTTCGTCGGCAATCTTCAGGCGAAGCGGGTCACCGAGAGCGGCAAACAGCGCGGCTCGACTCGCAAGCGCGGCTCGGGACGTCAAGGCGCCAGTACTGCGGGTCGGTCCTGAAGCCATGTTGTGAGACTATATCTCTCAATAAAAATTGAGAGAGTTTTTGGGGTGAATTCTGGGTGAACTTACTCGTCGTCTTGCTCGCGAAGAAAGCGTTCGAAGGCGTCACCGAGGTCGTCGGCGCTCGGGATGGTGGTGTCGTTGCGGCGGTCGTAGTCGCGCTCAAGCGTGCGCACGTAGTCCTGCGTTCTTCGTCGTCTTCGATTGCGGTGTCGTGCAGTTCGGCCCAACGCTGGATCTCTTCGTACATCGCGGCGTGATGCGTGGGCACACCCAGCACCGACTCAAGGTGTCGCAGCAGTGCAGCCGACGATTTGGGGTGCTCAGACGACGACAAGTAATGCGGCACCCCGACCCGCAACGACACCGGGGCCATGCGGTCACCGTCGAGACGTTGTTGCAAGACGCCGGCCACGCCAGTGGGGCCTTGATAGTGCGGTCGCGACAGGCGCAACTTGCCGGCCAGTGCCGAGTTGGTGGTGCTGCCGGTGACGATCGGGCTGCGCGTGTGCGGAACCGTGTCGAAGTTGGCGCCGACGGTGACCAGTGCACCGCAGTGCAACTCGCGGGCGGTGCGAATGACGCAACCGACGTAGGTTTGCCAGAACAGGTGCGGTTCGACCCCCGAGAGCACGACGAGATCGCGCGAGCCGTCGTCACCACGTGCGACCACGATGTCGTTGTATGGCCAGCGAATCTGACGCTCGCCGTCTTCGTCGATATAGGCCTCGGGTCGTTGTTGGGTGAAGTCAAAGAAGGGGTCGGGGTCGATTGATGCCACGGTCACGCATTCTCGTGATTGCATCAGACGCTCAAGCGCCGACGTGGCGGCGGTGGCTGCGTCGAACCATCCTTCAAGAGCGACGAGCATGACGGGGCGGCGCAGTGGTGCTACTTCGTCGGCATGCGACTCGAGCACCTCGTCAACGGTGGGGTAGTCGTCGGAATAGAAGTCGTCGCTCATGGTTGGGTGCTTATTCTCGGTCGCCTAGTTGCGTAGTCGCTCGACGACATAGTCGATACACGTGGTGAG
>RFMM01000036.1 GCA_009927665.1 Actinomycetota bacterium | reverse complement strand
CGATTCGCTACTACATTCTCACCATGGGTTCAGTGCGACGACACGTGCACATCGACCGCGACCCAGACACGGTGTGGAAACTCGTCGGGGCACTCGAGCGTCAGCACGAGTGGTTTCCCCTCAGCAGTTGTCGCGTCGAAGGAAAGAAGCGCTGGATCACCCTGCCGAGCGGCATCACGTTCGAGGAAGACATCATCACGCACGACCACTCGCTACGGCGCTTTCAATATCGCATCGTCGGCAACCCAGGTATCACCGCACACCTCGGTACGTGCGATGTGCTCGACGACGGTCGTGGCGGCTCGACGGTGGTCTACTCGACCGACATGGAACCTGAAGCCCTCGCCCTCGTCATTGGCGGTGCGGCAGGTGAAGGTCTCAGCAAGCTCAAACAACTACTCGAAGCAGAGGGCTGATGGGTCGCAAGATTCTCTACATCACCACTGATCAGCAGCGCTACGACGCGCTCGGCTGCAATGGCGGCGAGATTGCGCGCACCCCAGTGATCGACGCTCTCGCCGCCAACGGCATCGTGTACGACCGAGCGCACCCACAAAACGTGGTGTGCATGCCGTCGCGCAGCACGATGTTGACCGGACAACACGTAAGCACCCACGGCGTGTGGATGAATGGCGTGCCGCTTTCAAGCGATGCACCAAGCATTGCGTCCGATTTGCGGAGAGCCGGATACCGCACCGCACTCGTCGGCAAGGCACACTTTGAACCGTTCATTGATCCGTTTCTGCGTTTCGCTGAGAATCGAATCGGCTCGGGCGGCCTTGAGACAGAAATGCATCTCGGTGCCGATGGTTTGCCGGTGCCGCACCGCGGGTTCGAGCACTTCGCGCTGGCAACCCACGGCGGCATGGGTCCGTTCCACTATGCACGCTGGCTGCGAGAGAAGAACCCTGCTGCAGCGGCAATGTTCTTCCAAGTGCTCGATCAGCAATTACAGGTGAATGCCGGTGGCGGCGGCGAAACGGGTGCACCGCAGGTGAAGCACAACGAGATTCCACGCGAGTGGTATCACACCGAATGGGTTGCTGATCAGACGATTGCGTGGCTCGACTCACTGCCCGACGATGCCGACTGGTTTTGTTGGATGAGCTTTCCCGACCCGCATCATCCGTGGGACCCACCAAAGAGCGAACTGGGCCGTGTCAACTGGCGTGACCTCGATCTTCCGCCGGGCTATATCGCTGATGCGAGCGAACGTGAACGGGTGCTCGACGACAAACCGCGCCACTGGCGACTCTGGTACGAAGGCACCTTCGTGTCGAACTACGAGGCACCAGCCAAGTGGGTGCCCAAGACGTTGACGGCCGACCATGTGCGCGAGATCAACGCCATGGCGCACATTGAGAACGAACTGATTGACGAAGCGATTGGTCGTGTGCTTTCTCGCATCGGTTCACGCGGGTGGAGCAATGATCTCGACGTGTTGTACACCACCGACCACGGCGAGCTACAGGGCGACTACGGTCTCATGTTCAAGGGCCCGTATCACGTTGACGCGTTGATGCGTCTGCCGCTCATCTGGCGGCCCGCACCGTCAGCGCACGTGACACCTGCGCGTGTGAGTGCGCCTGTCGGCTTGGTGTCGCTCGCCGGCACATTCGCGTCGATCGCCGGGTTGCAACACCCTGAGTACGCCGAGGCCGAACGCTTGCCAACGTCAGATGATGAAGCCGTTTCGCTTGGTCACGAGCGTGTACTCACCGAGTGGGACAGTGTGCTCTTCGGCAAGATCGTCGGTGCACGCACGATTTGTCGCGACAACTGGGTCTGCACGGCAATGTTGCCAGGCACCGTGCACGACGGCACCGAGGGTGAGTTGTATGACCTTACGAATGATCCGCAGCAACGTCACAACTTGTGGGACGACCCAACCGCGGCCACCCAGCGTGACGCGTTGCTCGATGACATGTGGTCGTCATTTCCCACCACGGTTCTGCCGC
>RFMM01000077.1 GCA_009927665.1 Actinomycetota bacterium | reverse complement strand
CGGTGTTGCTATCAGCCGAGGGCCCAGTCAATGGTGCTGTGGCCGGAAGCTTCTAGTGCTGCGTTGATTCGTGAGAATGGTCGTGAACCAAAGAAGCCGTTGTGCGCTGAGAGTGGTGATGGGTGCGCTGACTCGATGATGGTGTGACGTGAGGCGTCGATGAGCGACTTTTTTCGTCTGGCGTTGGCTCCCCACAAGACGAACACCACGAAGTCACGTGTGTTGACGACTCGAATCACCTCGTCGGTGAAGGTTTCCCAACCTTTGCCGTGATGCGAGCCTGCGCTACCCGCGCGCACCGTGAGCGTGGTGTTCAACAACAACACGCCTTGCTGCGCCCACTTGGTGAGATTGCCGTGTGATGCAGGTGAGATACCGAGATCATCACGCAGCTCTTTGAACATGTTCAGCAATGACGGAGGCACCGCAACACCGTGCTGCACGGAAAAACAGAGGCCATGTGCCTGACCCGCACCGTGGTAGGGGTCTTGGCCGAGGATGACGACTCGCACGTCGGCGTACGGAGTGAGGTGCAGGGCAGCAAACACCTCTTCGTGTCTTGGGTACACCACGCCACTCGACCGCTCATCACGCACGAACTGTTGCAGCTGATGCCAGTAAGGCTTCTCGAATTCGCCGCGCAATAGCGGGTTCCAATCGGTAGTCATTGACGCTCAGAAGCGGTCGCGCACGGCCCACAAGTCGGGGAAGACGGGGCGAAACAGTGTCGCCGCCAAGTATTCGGCGCCAGACGAACCGCCTGTGCCGTGTTTGTGGCCGATGGTTCGCTCGACCATCTTCACGTGTCGATAACGCCACTCTTGCAATCCTTCGTCAATGTCGACGAGACGTTCGAGCACCAGCGCTGACTCCGCATCACGTTGATAGGCGCTGAGCACTACGTCTTGGATCGCCTGGTTTGGCATGTACGCGGCAGTCACGTCATCGTTGAGCACCGCCGATGGCACCGCGTGACCGCGCGCCGCAAGATAAGCGAGCGTGTCGTGCCAGACGGACGGTTGTTGCAGTGCTGATGTCAGTCGACGATGTTCATCTGATCCGTCGAGAAAACTCATCAGCACTGCCCGGTCGCGTCGACCGAGCAAGATTTCTATCTCGCGAAACTGTGCCGACTGGAAACCACTAGCTGCCTCGAGTCGACCACGAAAAGTACTGAATTGCAGTGGCGTCATGGTCTCGAGCACATCAACCTGTGCAACGAGCGTCTTCAAGATCGTGCGAATTCGACCCAATGAGGCCAGTGCATCATGGCTACGTGCAGAGCGCAGCATTGCACTCGACCGACCAAACTCGTGCAACAACGTCTTGAACCACAGTTCGTAGGTCTGGTGAATGACGATGAACAACAGCTCGTCATGCTCGGGTTCATCGACCCGTGGTGTCTGCAATGACAACAGCTCGGGTATGCGCAAATATGACGAATAGGTGGTGGCCCGTTGATTCGGTGTTGAATCACTGGCGCGCATAAGGTGACACTATGTCACACGACGGTGTCACAGACGCAGCGCGGCTCGACGACACAGACGCAGCGCGGCTCGACGACACAGATCCGTTGCGTCACTGGCGCGACGAGTTTGTCATCACCGACCCCGAACTGTGCTATCTCGACGGCAACTCGCTCGGTCGTCTACCCAAACGCACCGTCGATCTCGTGCATCGCTATCTCGTTGAAGAGTGGGGTAGTGAACTTGTCACCGGGTGGTCGCATTGGATCGATGAAGCGCAGCGGGTGGGCGATCTCCTAGGTAAGGCGGCACTCGGCGCAGCTGCCGGTCAAGTGCTCGCCGTCGACACGACGAGCGTGAACTTTTACCAGTTGTGCGATGCTGCGATTCAGGCGAATCCAACTCGCAGGGTCGTGATCAGTGACGCCGCCAATTTTCCGACTGATCGTTACATCTTGGAGGGCTTGTGTGCCCGCCACAACAAGCAACTGGTGTTGATCGACGACGAAGCTGGCGAAGAGTACGTGACCTCAGAGATGTTGGCGCCTGTACTGAACACCGACACCGCACTCGTCACCTTGTCGGTCGTGCAATACCGCTCTGGTGCACTTCACGATGTAGCACGACTTACCCGCCAGGCCCACGAAGTTGGGGCACTCGTGGTGTGGGATGCCAGTCATGCCGTTGGTGTCGTCGACTTGCAATTCGACCGCGATGAGGTTGATCTCGCCGTCGGGTGCACCTACAAGTACGGCAACTCTGGGCCGGGGTCACCGGCGTGGTTGTACGTAAACAAGCGATTACAAGACTCATTGCGAGTGCCGATTCAAGGCTGGTTCGCTCAGCGCGACCAGTTTGCGATGGGACATGGCTTCGAACGTGCCGAAGGAATGCGCGGTTTCCAGATTGCGAGCCCCTCCATCGTCGGCATGCGATGCATCGAGGCTGCATTCTCGATGATTGCTGATGCAGGCTTGCCAGCGATTGCGGCGAAGGCTGCACTCGGCACCGACCTGATGGTGAAGTTGCACGACGCATGGCTGGCTCCGCTCGGATTTTCTCTCGTGACACCACGCGATCCATCGCGTCGTGGTGGACACGTCACGCTTCGACACCCTGACGCCAAACAAATTGCGACGGCGATGCGTCAGATGGTCAAGGTGATCCCTGATTTTCGCGAACCCTCGAGTATTCGACTGGCGATGTCACCTTTGGCCACCAGCTTCACAGAGGTGTATCGCGGTATGCAACGCATTCGCGCGCTCGTGGCAAGCGGCGACTATCGCCGAGTGCGAGATACAA
>RFMM01000158.1 GCA_009927665.1 Actinomycetota bacterium | reverse complement strand
CCCCAACACACCACCGCCGCGTTGTCGAGCAGTGCGCAGGTGTGCTGCCCACCGGCGGTGAGTGCGACCGCGCGCCGCCCCGTGCCGAGTGACACCACGGCGAGCGATGCACCCATCTCGCCTGGTTCGTCGCCGCGAGAGTCTTCGTCACCCGAGCCGAGACGACCGTTAGCGCCCGAGCCCCAACACTTGATGCTGCCGGCGCTCGACAGCGCACACGTGTGCACGTCACCTGCAGCGATCGCCCGTGTGGTCACGCCGCTCGGCCAACCGAGATCAACGGTCGCCAACGCGTCACCCATCTCGCCAGCGGCATCACCGCGCGCTGCAGTGTCACCGAGACCAAGCTGGCCGTCACCGTTGTCTCCCCAACACTTGACACTCGCGTTGTCGAGCACGGCACAGGTGTGTGCGCCACCCGTCGCTAACGACAGCGCCGTGCGACCCGCACCAAGATCGACTGGCAGCAGCGCGTCACCCATCGATGCGCTCGAGCGACCGAGGTCGTCTTCTGCGCCGCTTCCCAATCGACCTTTGGCACCCTCACCGAAACACTTCACCGATGCATCATCGAGCAGCGCACAGGTGTGCAACGCGCCTGCCGACACGGCACGCACCGTGCGACCCGTGCCGAGACGCACCGCCACGAGTGCGTCACCCATCTCGGCGGCCGAATCGCCGAGAGCAACCATTCCGCCTGAGCCGATCTGCCCGACGGAATTCGAGCCGAAGCACTTGAGCGTGCCGTCATCGAGCACCACACAGGTGTGTTGCTCACCCGTCGCGAGCCAGCGCGTGAGTGCAGAGATCTGAGTCGATGACCCGTCCGCCCGGGTCACCGACGCGCCCGACGAGTCAGCAACCACCCGGCGCACCGAGAACATGCCAGTGAGGGCGATGATCGTCGTGAAGGCAATGATGGTATGACGTCGTGCAGACACGAGCGCCGAAGGTAACGAGCGCACTCGAGGTCAGCCGAACGCACCACCATGAGGTAGCGCAGCATTCACACGACCCTCGCCTCACATCGTTGTCATTTCGGCAACCCGCGTTTCGCAACGACGTGCCGACATCAGAATCACACGATTGCAAGTTTCTACCGCGTTACTTGAGTGCAACGACTTTGCAAAACGACCTGTGACGACTGCCGTAATCACGGCCGAAATCTCCGCTTGCAAAATGTTTCGCGTTTGCACCTACTGTGCAAACCATGGAAGTTCTTCGCACCCCCGACGATCGATTCGTGAACTTGCCCGACTGGCCGTATGCGCCGCACTACACCAACATCGCCAGCGGAGTCTCTGGTGATAGCACCTCACTGCGGGTTGCGCACGTCGACGAAGGCCCGCGTGACTCTGCCACCACGTTGTTGTGTATGCACGGCGAGCCAAGTTGGTCGTATCTCTACCGAAAAATGATGCCGCCGTTTCTTGCGGCAGGTCATCGAGTCATTGCCCCCGATCTGATCGGTTTCGGTCGCAGCGACAAACCAATCGAGCGTGACGACTACACCTACGAACGACACGTCGCGTGGATGAGCGAGTGGTTGACGTCAAATGATCTGTCTCGGCTGACCTTGGTGTGTCAAGACTGGGGCGGCTTGATCGGCTTGCGGCTTGTCGCAGCGTTTCCCGAACGGTTCGACCGCATCGTGGTGGCGAACACGTTTCTGCCCATCGGCGATCGTCCGCCAAGCGATGCGTTCATGGCGTGGCGCAACTACAGCCAGTCGACGCCCGAATTCAAGGTTGGTCGCATCGTTGAGGGTGGATGCGCGCGGCGCCCACTCGCACCAGAGGTAGTGGCGGCGTATGACGCTCCGTTTCCTGACGATCGATTCAAGGCGGGTGCGCGCGTCTTCCCCACGCTGGTGCCGATCAGCACCGACGACCCGTCATCGAAAGCCAACATCGCCGCATGGCAGGTGTTGGAACGCTTCGACAAGCCGGTGCTCACTGCATTTAGCGATGCAGACCCGGTCACCAAGGGTGGCGATCGCGGCTTTCAGCAACGAGTGCCCGGCACCAACGGCCAACCACACACCACCATCGTGAACGCCGGGCACTTTCTGCAAGAAGATGCCGGCGAAGAGTTGGCACGTGTCGTCAACGATTTCGTGGCCCGAACCTCGGCGAACTGAGACAACTCACAGAAGAACACTTGCGCCATGGATGCCACGACGTCTCCAACCCGCACGCCACGTCGGCGGTCATCTGGCGAGACGACGAAGTCGCAGATTGCACTCGCTTTGCTTGCACTCATCAACGAGGGCCACCTGCAACCAAGCCACGAGGCAATCGCCGAACGAGCAGGCGTGTCGCGACGCACGGTCTTTGCTCACTTCAGCAACAAAGAAGAGTTGTATGCCGAAGTCATTCGACGGCACGAGCCTCACGTCGCGAGTCTGATAGCACCACTCTCGCGCACTGCTCCCCTCGTACGACGGGTCACCGCTCTCGTCGCGCAGCGTGATCACTTGTATGCGACGATTGCCAACCTGCGGCGGGCCGTGCGCTGCGATCCGAGTGCTCGCAACTCACCGACGATTGCTGCAGCCGCCGAGCGCCTGCGCCGAGTCTTCGACCAACAAGTGCGAAGAGCATTCGTCTATGAGTTGCGTCGCTTCAAGAAGCCGTCGTCTGCTCTACAACGCATCGAGTTGGCGACATCGTTTGAAACCTGGCACCACATGATTTCGCACCAACGCCTCTCTCGCGAAGTCGCCCGTGAACACATGGCCGTACTCGTTCTGCGTGAGATCAACGTCAGTGTGCGTGCTGACGACGCCATGCAGTAAGCGTGTTTTCCACCAAACACGCGACCGTCATCGGGCCCGTGCCACCAGGCATCGGGGTAATCGCCGCCGCCACCGACTCGACGGCCGCAAAGTCGACATCGCCGACGATGCCAGTTTCACCGCGCGAGATCCCGACGTCGATCACCCATGCACCTGGTTTCACGTGCTCGCGGCCGATGCTTCGCGCTTGACCGGTTGCCGACACCACGATGTCAGCCTCTCGACACACCTTGGCTAGGTCGGCAGTGCGACTGTGGGCGATCGTGACCGTGGCATCGGCTCCTTTGCGTGCGAGCAAGACGGCAAGCGGCATGCCGACTAGCGACGAACGCCCCACCACCACCGTGCGACTCCCCGCGATCGTCGCACCGTAGTGCTCGAGCAGACGCATCACACCCAAAGGTGTGCACGGCACCAGCGAGTCGAGGCCGCGCAACAGTCGCCCCATCGACGTGATGGTCAGACCATCAACATCTTTCTCAAAAGGAATCAGCGCGAGTAGCGCTTCACCGTCGAGATGTGCTGGCACTGGCTGCTGCACGATGATGCCGCTCACCGACTGGTCGGTGGCCAACGAACGCACCAACGCCTCTGCATCGCGTTGCGAGACTTCGCTTGGCAGCGTTTCGTTGCGGCTCGTCATGCCCGCCAACTGTGCCTGACGATGTTTGTTGCGCACGTACACCTGCGAAGGGCCGTCGTCGCCGATGAGCACCGTTGCCAAGCAGGGCACCGATGATGACTCGCCTATCGCAGCTCGAACATCGGCGATGATCTTGTCGCGAAGTGAGTTTCCATCGAGCAACACCGCGCCACCCGCGGTGCGCTTCGGTTCGCTCATCAACATCACGCTATTACGGGCTTACGAATAGGCTGGTCAAGCCGCGCTTCGTTGCGCCAAGGAGCTCTCATGTCACCGTCGTCTGCTGCCTCAGCCAGAAACATTGCGCCCGCAACGGGCAAATTGGGCGTGCTCACCGTGGGTCTTGGCGCCGTATCGAGCACCCTGATTGCCGGCGTCGAGTTGGCCAAGCGCGGCATGGCCACCCCGATCGGGTCGCTCGCTCAGATGGGCACGATTCGCCTCGGCAAGCGCACCGAGAATCGTTCGCCGCTCATCAAAGACTTCGTGCCGCTCGCCAACCTGCAAGACATTGAGTGGGGCGCATGGGATCCGTTTCCGGATGACGCCTATGTCGCCGCCCAACGTGCCGGTGTGCTCGAGGGCCCGCGTCACATCGAGGCGATCGCCGATACGTTGCGCGCCATTCGCCCGATGAAGGCCGCCTTCGACCGCGAGTACGTGAAGAACATCAGCGCCGACAACACCCTCGGCACCATCAACAAGCGGGCGATGTTGAATGCGATTCGCGAAGACATCAATCGCTTCCGCGACGAAAAGAAAGTCGATCGCATGGTGATGATCTGGTGTGCATCGACGGAAAAGTTCATCGAGCCAGGTGCTGCGCACCGCGACCTCGCGAGTTTCGAGAAAGCTATTGATGCGAACGACCCGACTATCGCACCGTCGATGTTGTACGCCTACGCCGCGATTCTTGAAGGCATTCCGTTCGCCAACGGCGCACCGAACCTGGCAGTTGACACGCCGGTGTTGCGTGATCTGGCGACGCAGAAGGGTGTGGCCATCAGCGGCAAAGACTTCAAGACCGGCCAGACGATGGTCAAGACCGTCATTGCCCCGATGCTGAAGGCGCGCATGCTCGGTTTGTCGGGTTGGTATTCGACGAACATCCTCGGCAATCGCGACGGCGAAGTGCTCGACGACCCAGAGAACTTTAAGACGAAAGAAGAGTCGAAGCTCGGCGTGCTCGAGAACATCTTGCAACCCGAGAAGTATCCCGAGTTGTACGGCAACGTGTTCCACAAAGTGCGAATCAACTACTACCCGCCTCGCGGCGACAACAAAGAAGGTTGGGACAACATCGACATCTTCGGTTGGCTCGGTTACCCGATGCAGATCAAGATCGACTTTCTCTGTCGCGATTCGATTCTCGCCGCGCCACTCGCGCTCGACTTGGTGCTGTTTTCTGACCTCGCCCAACGGGCGGGTCTCGGCGGCATTCAAGAATGGCTGTCGTTCTATTACAAGAGCCCGCAAGTGGCCGAGGGGTTGTACCCCGAACACGACTTGTTCATTCAGTTGACCAAACTGAAGAACACCCTGCGCTGGATGATGGGTGAAGAGCAGATCACCCACCTTGGGCGCGAGTACTACGACGAGGTGTAGACCGTGGCGTCAGCCTCCATGCCGAAACAAGCCGGCGGCATCACGCGCGCAGCTGGCTTGCGATTCATTCTCGACGTGTCGTGCGTCGTGATTTTTGTGATCGTTGGGCGACGCAACCACGGCGAGACCACCGACGCCGACGGCACGTTGCGCACTGCAGCACCATTTCTCTTGGCTCTTGTATGTGCCTGGTTGGGTTCACGAGCCTGGCGTGCACCGAGTGCGCTTGCCACTGGTGTGGTGCTGTGGGTCGCGACCGCCGCAGTAGGGCTCGGAATTCGTCGGTTTGTCTTCGGTGATGGCACTGCGACACCGTTTGTCATCGTTGCCACGCTGGTGCTCGGGTTGCTGCTGGTTGGCACACGCCTGCCGAAGCGGCGCGTCGCACGTCGCTAGGCGATACCTCGTTCGCTGCGTACCGGCGTCTGACTAGGCGCGACGCAGCGTCGTGCCCTGCTTGGTGGTTTCCACCAACCAACCAGCTGCCTGCAACTCGGCACGTAAGGCATCAGCCTTGGCAAACTCTTTCGCAGCGCGCGCGGCGTCGAGGGCGGCGGCCTTCTCACGAGCCGCCGCGAGATCGGCGTCGTCGACCGTGTCGCGTGTACCGAGTGTCAGGCCGAGTGCCGCGCACATCTCACGAGCCGCGCCAGCCAGCGATGCTGCGCTCGGGTCGTTGGCGTCGATCGCCGAATTTGCTCGGCGCACGGTGTCAAAGATGAGCGCGAACGCATTCGGGGTGTCGAGGTCGTTGTCGATGGTGGTGCGAAACTGCGCGAGCACGTCGGCATCTGCCGAAGCCCCGACGAGCGCCGCGCTGCGCGCAGCAAATGCATCGAGGCCCGCAAGTGCCTTGACTGCAGCGTCGAGATTGTCACGACCAACGCGCACCGGCGAGCGGTAATGGGTTTGCAGCAACAGCACGCGATACGCGCGCGGGTCAAATTGGTCGAGCAAATCGAGCAGATTGGTGACATTGCCGAGACTCTTTGACATCTTCTCGCCTTCGAGGTCGACGACGAACCCGTTGTGCATCCAGTGGCGTGCAAACCGTTTGCCGAGCGCCACTGCCTGAGCGCGTTCATTCTCGTGGTGCGGAAACCGAAGATCTGCTCCACCGCAATGCAGATCAAAACCTTCGCCCAACAATTCGAGCGACATCACCACGCACTCGCTGTGCCAACCTGGCCGACCGGCACCCCATGGTGCGGGCCACGACGGTTCGCCGGGTTTTGAGAACTTCCACAACGCAAAGTCGGCGGCACTTCGCTTTTCGTCGGCGCCGAAGACTTCTCGGTCACCTCCACCGGCAAGCATGTCGTCAAGCGACTGATGAGCGAGTGCTCCGTAGTCAGGCACCTTTGAAACATCGAGATACACACCGTCAGAAGTCGCATACGCGGCACCGCGAGCAGTGAGCTCGCCGATCATCTGCACCATCTGCTCGACGTACTCGGTTGCATGCGGCACGTCAGTCGGACGCTGCACCCCGAGTCGACCCATCGCATCAAACCAAACGTTCTCGCACTTGTGGGTGATGTCTTGCCATGGTCGCTGTTCTCGATTGGCCCGATCGATGATCTTGTCGTCGATGTCGGTGATGTTCGAGACCAGTCGCACCTCGATGCCACACCATTCGAGGTAGCGCCGCAAGATGTCGTACACCAGCGTCGCGCGCCCGTGACCGAGATGCGGCGGACCATAGACAGTGGGCCCGCACAGATAGACGCCGAGTCGACCCGAATCTCGCATCTCGAGCACCCGAACTTCGCGTGTCAGCGTGTCGTACAACGAGAGCACGTTTCCAGCCTACGAATGCAGTTGCCCCACTACCGTTAAGTGAGCATGTCGAAGACTTCGGCGGCGCGTCGTGTGCCCGAAAAACCATCACTCGAAGGGGTGGAAACCAAGTTTGCCGAACGGTGGCGCGACGAAAACCTGTACCGCTTCGACCGACACGCGCGACGTGACGAAGTGTTTGCCGTCGACACCCCGCCGCCAACCGTCAGCGGGTCGTTGCACATGGGACACGTGTTCTCCTACACCCACACCGACACGATCGCTCGTTACCAACGCATGCGCGGCAAGCGCGTGTTTTACCCAATGGGTTGGGACGACAACGGTCTGCCCACCGAGCGCCGTGTGCAGAACTTCTTCGGCGTCACATGCGACCCGTCGCTGCCGTACGTCGCCAGATTCACTCCGCCGTTCCGCGGGAATCCGCCCAAAGATCACCGAGCGATACCCGTTTCACGACCAAACTTCATCGAGTTGTGCGACGAGCTCACAGCGCAAGATGAGCAAGTGTTCGAAGATCTCTTCCGCCGACTCGGATTATCGGTCGATTGGTCGCTGCTCTACACGACGATTTCTGAGTATGCACGCCGCACTTCACAACAGGCGTTTCTCGCCAACTTGGCGCGCGGCGAGGCATATACACAAGAAGCCCCGACGCTGTGGGACGTTGACTTCCGAACCGCTGTCGCTCAGGCTGAGTTAGAAGACCGCGAACGGCCCGGTGCGTATCACGCCGTTGCGTTTCACGGCCCCAGCGGCAACGTTGTTATCGAAACGACTCGACCAGAGTTGATTCCGGCGTGCGTTGGGCTCGTGGCGCACCCAGACGATGAACGATATTCGGCGTTGTTCGGCAAAACGGTGCGCTCGCCACTGTTCGATGTTGAAGTCGGCGTCTACCCGCACGCGCTCGCCCAACCCGATAAAGGTTCGGGCATCGCCATGATCTGCACGTTCGGTGACCTTACCGACGTGATCTGGTGGCGCGAGTTCAACTTGCCGACGCGCGCCATCGTTGGCCGCGATGGTCGCATCGTCACCGAGCCACATGCGGCAATCACGAGCGACGCGGGGCGCGCGGCCTATGAGTCACTGGCAGGCAAGTCAGTGAAGCAGGCGCAGACTGCGATTGTCGAACTGCTGCGCGCATCAGGTGACCTGCAAGCAGAACCGCGCGCAATCACTCATCCGGTGAAGTTTTACGAAAAGGGTGACCGTCCGCTCGAAATTGTCACGAGTCGCCAGTGGTATATCCGCAATGGTGGTCGCGACGAGTCGTTGCGCAATGCGCTCTTGGCGCGCGGCGATGAAATGGCGTGGCATCCCGACCACATGCGACACCGATACGCCAACTGGGTGCAGGGCCTGAACGGCGACTGGCTGATCTCGCGACAGCGTTACTTCGGTGTGCCGATTCCGGTGTGGTACCGCGTCGGTGCCGATGGTCAGCCCGAGTATGACGCACCGTTGGTTCCCGATGCCAAACAATTACCGATCGACCCCAGCACCGATGTGCCGAACGGATTCGTCGCTGCGCAACGCGGTGTCGCCGGGGGGTTCGTCGGCGACCCCGACGTGATGGACACCTGGGCTACCTCGTCACTGACTCCGCAGATTGCCGCTCGATGGGTCGATGGAGACGGGCTCTTTGATCGAGTGTTTCCGATGGATATGCGTCCGCAGGGCCATGACATCATTCGCACCTGGTTGTTCTCCACGATGGTGCGCTCACATCTTGAACACGGCACGATTCCTTGGAAGCGGGCGACGTTGTCGGGTTGGATTCTCGACCCCGACCGCAAGAAGATGTCGAAGTCGAAGGGCAATGTCGTAACGCCGATCGACTTGTTCGACAAATATGGCAGCGATGCCGTGCGTTATTGGGCAGCATCAGCACGGCCGGGCGTCGATACCGCGTTCAGCGAAGACCAGATGGCGGTGGGCCGCAAACTGGCCAACAAGCTGCTCAACGTCACCAAGTTCGTGCTCGGCGTGAACGGCAGCATCGACGATGCAATCACCGTGCCCTACGACGCAGCGATGTTGGTGCGACTTGCCGATGTCGTGCGTGATGCGTCAGCGGCCTTCGATGACTTCGACTACGCCCGAGCACTCGAACGCACCGAGGCATTCTTCTGGTGGTTCTGCGACGACTATGTCGAGTTGGTGAAGACACGCGCCTACGGCAATGCCGACGGTGGAGTGGTCACGGCAATCGCCGCGACGCCAGAGCAAGCATCGGCGCGCACGGCGCTGACGCGGGCACTCGGTACCTTGCAACGATTGCTGGCGCCGCACATGCCGTTTTGCACCGACGAAGTGTGGTCGTGGTGGCACGACGCGAGTGTGCACACGGCAACCTGGCCATCCGAAGACGAGTGTTTGGCAAATATCACTGGTGGGGCCACGTCGGGTGATGTCGACTCACGCGCGGCTGATCGCACCACCGATGCCGACCTCATGCTCGATGTCGTCAGCGCCGTATTGGCCGAAGTGCGCCGAGCAAAAACCGAAGCCAAAGTCTCACAGCGCGCCAAGGTCGCGAGTGCCGTGGTGAGCTGTGATGCGCTGCGTCGCTCAGCGCTCGAAGCTGCTCGCACCGATCTGGAAAATGCCGGCAGCATCGATGCGCTCGAGTTCGTCATGGGTGAGGGTGTGTCAGTAAGTGTGACCCTCGCCGAACAACCATGACGCCCAACCCACATTCGCGACACCAGCCGCGTCGGCCCCGCACACATGGCGTGCTTCTGGCAGCCAACCTCATGCTCGCGACGCTGCTGGTCATCGTTGGCGTGGTCGTCATCTGGGCGAACGTCAAGGTGGGTGATCGACTCGTGGTGAGCATCGACGGCGTCGGTGCGACCGATGCGCCAAGCGGCGACTCTGCCGAAAGCGGTAGCGAAACGTGGAACTATGACACCTCAAGCCTGCGCGCGAAGAACTTTCTGCTCACCGGCTCAGACAATGGTGCCTGCCCGACGAAAGGTGATGGCACGAGTGGCGGCATCGGTGACCGCAGCACGCTCGGTGAACGATCAGACACCATCATGGTGCTGCGCGTCGACCCCGTGGCCAACGATGTAGTCGTCTTGTCGTTTCCTCGTGACCTGTGGGTGAAGATTGCCGGCACTACTCGCCAGGCACGCATCAACTCGGCATTCGACAGCAAAGACCCGAGCCGATTGATTCGCACGATCGACGAGAACTTCGGCGTGCCCGTCGACCACTATGTCAACGTCAATCTCTGTGCGTTCAAGGAAATCGTCGACTCAGTGGGCGGAGTGAAGATTCCCTTCGCAAATCGCACCAAAGATGACAAGGTGGGCTTGCGCGAGACCGGGCCAGGCTGTGTCGAATTACGCGGCTCACAAGCGCTCGCCTACGTGCGTTCACGGTCGGGCTACCAGTACTTCGATGAATCAAAACAGAAGTGGATCAGCGACCCGACCGGAGACATCGGTCGCATCAATCGTCAGCAAGATTTTCTGCGTCGCTCGATGCAACGTGCACTCGACCGAGGCACCACGAACCCAGCCACTGCAAATGCGCTGCTCAATGTGGCACTCAAGCGTGTGATCACCGACGATCGAATCACCCCGCGTGATTTGCTCAGCCTCGCCCAGGCCATGCGCAACCTCGACACACAAGGCGTCGACTCGTACACCATCGAATGGACGATGCGTCGCATTGGTGGCGAGTCGGTGTTGCTGCCGATTACCGATACCAACTCGATGAAGGCCATCCTTGCCATCTTCACGGGCGAAGCGAAGATGAGCGGTGAGCAAACTTCCGGTGAGCAAGATGCATCTGCGGCATCTCGACACGCCGCTGCTGCCGGTATCACTGCCTATGCGGGCGAACTGCCACTCGTGTCGGTGCTACTCGATGCACTGGCATGGCACACCGCCGCAGACGACACGAGCACAACAATCCCCGGTGCGCGGCCGACACAAGATCGTCTCGGAGTGTTTCCGCCGGATGATCCGAGTTGTCGCTAGCGCATCGCAACGCGCAAACTATGCCACCGCGACCAACTGACGAGCCCGCACGACGTCACCACCAACACTCGTTGCTCATTCGCTGAGAACTACACTCGCCACGGGAGCCATCATGGAATCTGTCGAATCGTTGTCGAACGTGGGTGAGATTCTGATCTATCTCGGCATCATTCTGATTGGTTACGTCCTCGGCACGTTTCCGAGCGCCGAGCTTGTCGCCAAGCGATTCGGCACCGAGATCACCAAGGTTGGCTCTGGCAACCCTGGCGCATCAAACGTGATTCGTGAACTCGGTTGGAAGGCCGGCATGACCGTCTTCTTGCTTGATATGGCGAAAGCAGCAATTGCAGTTGGTATCGCATGGGCAGTCTCGGGTGCACAACGTGACCCACTCGCCTACACCGCGATGTGTGCCGCCATCGTCGGTCACGTTGCGCCGGTGCAGCGAAAGTTTCACGGTGGAAAAGGGGTCGCCTCTGGCGGTGGTGCCATGTTCGTGCTCTTCCCCGTGGTGAGTGCGGTGCTCTTTGTCTCATGGTTTGTCATCAGCAAGATCACGCGCAAGGCTTCGGTCGCATCGCTTGCCATCAGTGTGGCGACCCCAATCGGCATGTACCTCGATGGCGCAAAGGCCTGGGAGCTCTATGTGGTGCTGGGCATCGTGGTGTTCGTCGTGGTGAAACATCTGCCAAACCTGCGTCGTCTGAGGTCGCACACCGAACCGTCTTTGTAGCGTGCTGTAATGCTTGAATTCGTCAACCAAGCATTCAGTTGGCTGAAGGATTTTTCTTCGTCGCCCTGGTTCTACGTCATCATCTTTGTGATTGCACTGCTTGACTCTGTGCTGCCCATCGTGCCGAGCGAGACGCTCGTCATCATTGGCGGGGTAGCGCCGGTCTCGGTGAATTGTGGCTGCCGCTCGTCATCATCTGCGGTACAACTGGCGCATTCATCGGCGACAATCTCAGTTATCTCATCGGTCGTGAGGCAAGCGACTGGGTGATGCGTCGTCAAACCCGCACCGAGAAGGGTGCGAAGCGAATGGCGAAGATCGTTGAGCAGGTGCACGAACGAGGCGGCCTGCTGCTGGTAACCGCTCGCTTCATTCCGGGTGGACGCACGGCCCTTACCTTGTCGTGCGGCGTCACGCGCCAACCACGTCGGTGGTTCGTCGGATGGGTAGTTGTCGCCACCGTGATCTGGGGCAACTACGCGGCACTGCTCGGATTCATCGGTGGCAAATCATTCGAAGAGAACCACACCCTCGCCTTTATCATCGCCTTCGTCACAGCGTTCAGCATCACCGCGCTCATCGAGATCATTCGCTGGGCTCTCAAGCGCGCCAGATACCGTCAAACTGCATGACGTTGCGGCTCGCCGTCGACTCGGCTGCTTGGCAGAGCCACGTTCGTCGAGTCGCAGATCAAGTTGGCGAGATCTTGCCGGTGGTCAAGGGCAACGGCTACGGGTTTGGTCGCACCGCACTCATGCCGCACGTCGCTCAACTTGCAGCCCATGTTGCCGTTGGTTCGGTCTACGAGTTGGCCGAGGTGCCGACCACACTTAGGCCATTCGTGCTGACTCCGATTGGAATGGCGGTCGACTCTTCTCCACGAGCCGACGCTGTGCTCACGGTGACGAATCAGCATGACTTGGCGCATCTCACGCGACTCGGTGCGCAACATGACGTCGTGGTCAAAGTTCGCTCAGCCATGCAGCGCTTCGGTGTAGATGCATCTGAGGCCAACTCATTGCGCAGCACTGCAGAAGGCGCCGGTCACCGTGTGGTGGGTTGGTCGGTGCACCCACCGCTCGTCGGCACCGACGACGATCACGCCGATGAAGTCGCTCTGCTGGCTGCATCTCTGTCAAACGATTTGCCGATCTTCGCTAGCCACATTGGTGCGGCGGCTGCCCGTCTGCGCACGCGAATTCAACACCGCGTGGTGGTCCGCACGGGCACTTCGCTGTGGCTCGGCGACAAGTCAATGGTCGCGCTGCACGCCGACGTGCTCGCCGTGCGTGCCGTGAAGGCGGGAAGTGCAGCGGGTTATCGCGGCTCTCGTGTCGATGGTGACTCGCACATCGTGATGGTGGGTTGTGGGTCTAGCCACGGCGTGGCAGCCCTCGACGACGGTCGCAGCCCTTTTCACTTCGCCAAACAACGACTCGCCATGCTCGAGGCGCCGCATATGCACACCACGATGTTGGTGACCACCAACCAGCCGTGTCCGCGAGTCGGCGACTGGGTCGACGTGCAACAGCCGATGACCCGCGTGACACCAGATGTCACCGTCTGGAGCTAAGTACGCGGCTCG
>RFMM01000037.1 GCA_009927665.1 Actinomycetota bacterium | reverse complement strand
CGGGCCCCGACTCATGCATTTCAGCGATCTTGCACTTGGCTACGCCATCCCCCAGGCGAGCCAATGGAATCGGGCCACTTGGAGCCATTCGCAGATGAATCTCACTCGTAGAGTTCATTTCCTTTAGAAACAACCTCGTTTCCTGTAACACTTTTTCGGAATGTTCGGGCAAACAAAAGCTCTGAAATCGAAAAAACTCAGTGATGTACTCTGCGCAAACAAGGAGAGTATGTCGATTCGAATTCAATCTCTCAGAACGATGAGGGGTGGGCAGTGGCTGAACTCTCTGATCGTTTGGGTCGTTCCATCCGAATGTAAAGAACCGATCGGCAACCGACCGATCGAAGTGCTCTCCAATATGAAGTTCATCTATTCCGTACCCACCACCATGTTGATGCACGTACAACTTGCTTCCATCTGCGATTAGTTGTGCCGCCGCAACCTTGAATGACGTGCGATAATGCTGTGAGTTCGCCGTGTAGATAATTCTTGGCTGATTGGAACCGACAGGCAGAACTTTTCTTTGGATTGCCGGGAGGGCCTCCGCCATCTCGGACGGAAGCAGCAACGCAACCAGCATTGCGAGCAACCCAGCCTGAGATGCATCGCGTGACGACCGAGCAGCAAACGCACTTCGCACCAGAAGATTTGGTTTCGCTGTGATCGACCTGACTTGACTGAGATCATTCCACAGCATCAGGTGCCTTGAACGCCATACTGCCCACATACGCGTTCGGGCCCCTAGGTGCAGATACGGTTCGGAAACCCAAACTTGAGCGTCTCGGTGTGCGAGAGACGAGAAGAGTTCGTCCTTCACTCGTGGCCCCCGTGGTTGACGTATGGGTGCTTCTGCTTGCGAGTTCAGTTGCTGGTTACGCACACGAGCAGGGTCATGTAATGCAATCTGGATGAGTGCAGCTCTTGAGAGAACGCCACTCGCCTGCTTGCTCGGGTAGTCGGGCTTACGAAGAGGCACTTCAAATGCGAGATTGACCAAAGCGCTAGGCAAACTGCCTTGTTGACGCAAATAAACGACCTCGTGACAAAGATGCAAAGCCCACATGCCATGCACGAGCTGCACATAGTCCGTTGAGTACTCCTGTTGATGAAGTTCAACGAGAAGTTC
>RFMM01000038.1 GCA_009927665.1 Actinomycetota bacterium | reverse complement strand
CTAATGTCTCAAGCCACGACATTCCGAGATAGTTGTGTACAGCAAGGGCGGCTCGAGACGCTGAAAAAGCCCCAGGGATCGAAAGGTCATCAAGACTTGTGAACTTTTCAGTTTGTAGAACTGCTACATCCTCTTCGCTACCGCGAATAACAACATCTGCTGACCAAGCGAGTGCGCTAAGGAACTGCCTCGTCTCTTTGCCGACCGCCTGGACATGATCAGCAGTACAGAATGGCTGCAATCGATACGTCGATTCGCTCCTCGCGATAGTCATCAGTAACAGCCGATCAGATGATTGCGTTCTCAGACCGGAAGGGGGTGCAGTCACGAGCGGGCGTACATTCTCTCTATGATCACTCCACCCAAACGTGTAGTGGACATCACTGGCTCTTGCCTCATACTCCTCACCGGCGTGAACTTCGTCAAGTCCCTGATGTCCACCATGTTGATGTGAGACAACGATTGTTCCGTCTTCTGACCAACCTGCAGATGCAATCTGATACGGCAGATGTTGCTGATTAGCGTTCGCAGAATAAAGCAAGCGTGGTCTTCGAATAGATGAAAGTTGTGATTTAACATCAGTCAAGCCTTCCGCATACCCCAACGGCATGATGAGCGGAAGCAATCGAAGAATCGCTTCACTGTGCGGGTGTGATTCAACATCATCGGCCAAAGCGATGCGCAATTTCATATTTGGTGCAACTGAAGTGCGAAGACTCAGATCGAGATCATTCCACTGTGCCCACCCAAAGGTTCTCAGAATTGCTCCAAATCTTTGTTGGGTGGAACACTTCAGGTATGGTCGACAAATCAGGATTTTAGAGCTCTGAAACTGTGCAGATCGAAGTAGCCCTTCAATCGCTTGACGCCGGCGGTCGGCCTTATGAGATGTGATTCGGACCACCTCAGGAGCCAGATGACGAGGGTCTGCCGACTTGGAAGACGAGAGCAATCTGCCCAGCTGAATTCGATATGGAGCAGATTGAGCGAAGGCCTGTTGGTGTGTCCAAGCATCCCAAGGAATCTGCAACACATTGAGTGGACCTTCATCTAGAGGTTCTGTAAGTGCCTGAACTTGATGCGCAAGATGCATCAACCACATGCCGCCCATCTTTCGAAACATCTGCGGAGAGACGTCGGTACCTGAAAGCGCAGAGCAGACCACAGCTGCTCGCTCTTCGAGCAGGGGCAATTGAATTTCAATCTGTCTCACCGCGCCGAACAATCGATCGGCACCCCAGACAACGTCAGACACGTCGAGATGTCTCCAAGATTCTTGCAGCTGGCGTATCAAAAGTGATCATTCCTGCTTTGACTAACCGTTCAAGAAAAGCCAGATCTTCAGGTGCATCAATATCAAAACGAACTTCGGGAGCCCGCAGTTCTGGATGGATGTCTAAAGCCTCAATTTTGAAGACCTCTTGGTGTTCCCAGAAGGGAGACGTGAGGTGCTCTCGATACCTCGGTTCCAAGAACCTGTCGGATACCGATTGCAGAGCAATGAATCGGAATATCTCCGCACCAAAACCATCGGCAATCTCGAGACCTAGCCCGGGTCGATGATTGAACATATAGTCAAGATCTCGGTCTTTGAAAGAATCGACAAGCTCCGTAATCAGCTCCGGGTCAACGAACGGGTTGTCAGCACACACGCGCACCACTGCTGTCGCCCGATGCTGTCGAGCCGCAAGTACCACCCGTTCGAGCACATTGTCATGAGAACCACGAAACACGGCGGTTCCCAGTTGCACGCCCAATGAACTGATCGGGTCGTCTTGCTGCAGCGTTGACGTAGCCAGCACGACCTGAGCGATTCCAACGGTTCGCATCGAGCGTCGAATCACCCACTCGAGCACTGGAGCCCCACCCAAAGATGCAAGCATCTTGCCAGGAAATCGAACTGATCCCATGCGTGCATGAATGACCAGCACTACCCGTTCAGACAACGACGTCGCTCCAATCGAGGACGTGATCTTCGTCTAGCGGTCGAGTAGTGAGTCGACCTATGA
>RFMM01000039.1 GCA_009927665.1 Actinomycetota bacterium | reverse complement strand
TTATTGGTCGATGCACTGTTCGCGCTTTGTCTGCCGATGACGTGCTGCAGTGGTCTGACCTCGCTAACGCATGAGTAGTGCAACTGCGGTCGTGCAGGCACGACTTGGCTCAACTCGGTTTCCTGGCAAGATGCTTGAATCGCTTGGCGAACACACACTGCTCGAGTGGGTGGTAACCCGCGTGCGGCATGCAACATGCCTGCAGCGAGTGGTGGTTGCGACGACTACTGAACCGATTGATGACCAACTCGTCGCAATCTGCAAGCAACTTGGAGTCGAGTCATATCGTGGCCCAGTCGATGATGTTCTCGCGCGGTTCGCGGGTGCGCTCGCTGGAGACCCTGCCGACGTCGTGGTGCGAGTCTGTGCAGACAACCCGTTCGTTGATCCTGAGTGCATTGACGTTGTGGTTAAAGAGCTCACCAGTTCAGCGAGCGACTATGCATACAACCATCGACCACATGGCCTCGGCAATTACGCCGATGGTTTCGGTGCCGAAGCACTGACGCGCGTGATGTTTGAAAGGCTTGCATCAGCACAATTGACCACTGCTCAGCGAGAACATGTCACGCTGGCGATTGTTGACGGCTCAGTTTTATGTCGAGTTCATGCGTGTCGAACGAGCGGCATACTTGCGCGACCAGAACTTCGTTTTGATGTAGACACCCCGGCCGACCTTGCACGGCTCGAGACGCTTGTAAGTAGGGGTGCAATCACGCTTGCAGCACCAGCGATGGAGATTGTTGAACAATATGACCGAGTTGGCTCGTGATTCACGAGTATCGACCAGATGCACTGGCGTCAGCGATTACAGAGTCTCGGGCGGCACTGCCGCTAGCCGTTGACGCACTCTCTACGACTATTGCAGAGGTAAGTGGTCGAGTTCCTGACCGACGAGTCGTTGAGTACGTGAGCAGTCTCTGGCTAATGCACGTCTGTGATCAATGGGTGCACATTAGTAGTTCAGCGAATCTGTCGACAGAGAATGACCGCGAGATAACGAGTGTCATTCTTCCGCGACAAAGTTTGTTATCGGTCACTGAGATCGAACAGCGATCCATGGTCATCCAACAGATACAGAAGGCGCACACATCATCTGCAGTGCTCGGCTATCAACTCTCGACTGCGAGTCAGGTGAAACGCAGCGTAAGTCGTCGCGACCAAGTGCTCGCTCTACTCGGAGCATCTTCGGCTCATGTCGAAGCAACATTGCCCTACCTCAAAGTTTCGGTCGGCACCGAGCTCAGGGCGGCCTGGCGGGTCCGGCGAGTCGTGCGCTGGGAACCAGAACCGCGATCGGCAGTGGCAACCTCAACGGTGGCAGAGGCGGCGCGAAAGTCGGTAGCGATGGCTGCTCTGCGGTCGAGCGAAGCAGACCGACAACTGCGGGCATTGATTGCCTTGACAGCACCTCTTGATCTCGTCGAGCACTTCTGGGAATTTCACTCGTGGGCGGCGCAGCAATCAGTCGACGCGAGACTTTGGTACACCGCTAGCGCGCAGCATGTATCTACTGCGTTCATGCATCGCATCGCCGTCGCTCGTGAACGGGGCGGCCGTCTACTCGTGCACCAGCATGGCGGCGGGTATGGAATTGACGAGCAACACCTTGGCGAAGATTACGACATTGCGGTGAGCGATCGCTTCTACACGTTTGGCTGGTCGAGAGATGACGCGCCAACTCAAGTTCGGGCACTTCCGACTGCCATGCCACAGCGGTCTCACGGGAAGTCTCAGGGAATGCTGCTGATGAGTTTGCCGGTGACAAGGGAGGTGTATCGACTGCAATCCTTTTGCCTACCGAGTCATGTCGAACGGGCAGTAACACTTACGGTCGACTTTGTCGCGCGACTCGCAGCAGACACCAAAGTCACCCTTCGACACTCAGGTGGCGATCGATTCCCGATGGAACGGCTGGCGCAGGCGCAAGCAACAGTCGCCGAAGATCGGGGTGCTGGTCGCGGATCAC
>RFMM01000244.1 GCA_009927665.1 Actinomycetota bacterium | reverse complement strand
CGATGCGAGTCGAGACCGTTGCGACTCTTCAGGATGCACTCGACATCTTGCAGCAAATCGGTGGCGACCCACTCGTGAGTGCCACGGCGAACGACTGACGCAGGCGTATTCTTGAGGGCATGGCCCTCGATATTCAGCGACCGGATCCATCGTCGCCGGCTGCCGTTGCTTCAGCGCAGTTCACGATGGCGCGTCGTGGATACAGCGAAGAGGAGGTGCGCGATTTTCTCCGCCAGGTCTCGGTCGAACTCAGCCGGCTGATTGAACGCGAACGGTTTCTGCAAAACGAGCTCAAGGCACTGCAAGCTCGGGGCCCAGTCGACATGAGCGCCGTCGACGAAGCGACCGTCACCGAGATGCTTGGGGCTGAGGCTGCGCGAGTGCTGGGTGCGGCCCGTGAGGCGGCTCAAGCAATGCGCGATCGTGCCGCCGAATCTGCGGAAAACATCGTGCGTGAAGCCAGCCGTGAGGCTGCGCGTGTACTCGAAGAGGCAAACACCGAGGCGTCGCGTCGTCGCACCGATGTGATGACTGAGGCCGAGCAGGAAATCGAACTTGCAAAACAACAAGGTCGCGAGATGGTTGCTGAGGTACGTGCGTATCGCGAGCGGGTGCTCGACGATTTGGCACGACGCACCGACGAAGCACGCCGTGAGCTTGAGCGCTTGGTGCAAGAACGCGAGCGACTCATCAGTGCGTTTGAACGCGCTCGTAGCGCGGCGTCAGGCGTCGTAGGTGACCTCAACGCCTTTGATGAGGCGATTCGTGATGTCGGGCTTGTTCCACCGTTGGCGCCGCCAGATGCGCCGCCACCTCCACGAGCGACACGCCAGACGGATACGCCCTTCTTTGACGCCCGCAAGTTTGAAGACCCAAACACCGACAACACTCCTGATCAAGGCATCGTCGTTGATGCCGCCGGGCCGACTACTGCGGAGGAGACAGTCGAGCCGACGACTGAGGGGGCAACAGACGAGCTGACAGTGGAGGCGAACGTGCGGGCAAACGAGCAGGCGAACGAGGCTCTCGCCACAAGTGACACGACAGCGTCCGATACATCAGCGTCTGATGCAACGCAGACACACGCCGTTGATGCACCAGTCACCGCGGAGCCCA
>RFMM01000142.1 GCA_009927665.1 Actinomycetota bacterium | reverse complement strand
ACCAAGCGTGCAATCCGCCGTCAACGACGAGGCTGTGGCCAGTGACATAACTCGCTGCATCGGATGCGAGATAGAGAACCGCACCAACGATTTCAGGTGCCTGAGCCATTCTTCCAAGGGGAACTCGAGCACCGTATCTCCGTTGGAATTCCTCATTTTGACCACTCTCTGTCCCTCCTGGAACCAAAGCATTTACACGAATGTTCTTGTCTGCCCAATAGGTGGCAAGAAACTTGGTAAGGCCAACCACCGCGGCTTTCGAGGTGCTGTAGACCGCAGGGGTGTTGATTCGGCGGTTCAGATACCAGGAGCCCTCATAAATCCTGTTGTCGGGGCCCATGATGCCGTAGGCAGACGAGGTTTGAATGATCGACCCCCCCTGTGCTTGTTTCAGCATCTGCTTTCCAACCGCTTGAGCCATTAGGAACATCGCGTCAATGTTGATAGCCATTACCGTTCGCCATTGTTCCAGTGTGTACTCCTCAAATGGTGCGAAGTAGCTATCCAAATCCGGACCCTTACCGGCCGCGTTATTGAGTAATACATCCACAGAGCCAAATACCGAAACAGCTTCATTAACGATTGCTTCAGCTGAATGGGACTCAGTGATATCCAAACAGATCCCCACCGCATGATTGGGTGTTGACTTATTGATCTCATCCACGATGCTGCTGATTGCGCGAGCATCCACATCAACGACAACGACTGATGCTCCGGCCTCAACAAGGCCCCGACAAAAGTGCTTGCCGAGAAACCCAGCGCCACCGGTAACAACTGCGGTTCTCCCTGAAAGATCAAAAAGTCCGGAATATCTGTGCTTCAAATCAGGCCGTACTTTTTCATGAGAAGTTCGTTAATAACAAATTCTATCTCCGTGTCGATATCTATAGACCGTTCCAAGGGCATCTCAAAGAGCACGGTATCGTCATGAAATCGTGCGTCACTTGAAAAAAGTGCTTGCCTTCTCCAGATGTGAATCGATGCATTCATATCAAAGCAAGGTGGCGAGTCCTGACGCCGCACAAGTGGGGGCGTGGTGGTTTTGGAGATTCGTACGAAACCCTCTGTGGTGAGTTCGACAATGTTGAAGTACGGGAGTTTTCGCGCTGTCGTGCCACTTATCAGGGTAGAGACCCCTCGTCGTTCAATGAGCTCAAATGCTCCTACGATGTCTGAGACAAGCCGAAACGGAACCGTACAGTCCAGATCAGCTATTAGGTCAAACTGCTCAGTTGTCTTCTCAACCTCTTGGACGCAGTGACGGATTGCGGGCACTTTCGAAGCAACGTCCGTCGCCATTTCAGTGGGTCTCTGAATCAAGTGTTTGATTCCATACCCCTCGGCGGTCTTAAGAATCTCCTCAGAGTCGCTACTGACAGCGATGTTGTCAAGCAATGAACAGGCTTGTGCTTGTCGGATGGTGTGAACGATTAGGGGCACACCTCCAAGCAAGCGGAGGTTCTTGTTTGGTACACCTTTTGAACCGGCGCGAGCGCAAATCACTGCGAGTCTTCTCACCGCGAGACCCAGGTTCTGGTGGCATTACTTGACTCCAACATTGCAATAGTTCTCATCACAGCCGAAGCATCAGACAATGTGCAGGCTGTCTGGGTTGAGCCAAAGAGAATGTCTTCGTGCATTTTTCGAAAAGTTGTATCTCGGTCATTCTCCAAGCACTCGATTATCCCGTCAACTGACAGCGTTCCTGCAAGCAGATTAATAGTTAGGGTACGAGACTTAGTCACACAAATCAGCTCTCTTCGTCGAACTCGATCGAGATAGCTCAGATAGAGCGATGAACTGCAGCCGTTTTCATGTCGCATGATTGCTCGAACGGTATCCTCTGTATCGATTTCCAGGCTCCCCAGACAACTATATCAGCAACGACGGAAATTGGAGCGCCAGTCAAGTAGTGAATGAAATCGAGCTCATGACTCTGATCGCGGAGCACGCCGCCACCCATCGTCACAGACGCAGAGCTGGTCAATCGGTAGTCCCTCCCAGGTCGCCAATCTGGCAGATACTCACCGTTGTAAGCACTCAGACTCACAATCTGCTCATGCGTCGTCAGCTCTCGCAAGCGTTGAATCACGGGAAGATATCTAAGGTTGTAGCCAACGTGGACTGACATCGCGGTATTCGACGGCACTTGTGACGTATCGACACAGAGAGGCTTCTCTATTAAAACCCGACCAGTAAAGCCTTTGCTTGCCAAATCAGTTAAGTCTGATGCGTGCCGTGAGGTCACACTTGCAACAACGACGTAGGCAGGATTAAAGAGATCTAGCGCAGAAGAGATACTGGCAAATGTTTTGTGAGAATGCACCGATTGTGATGTCACTACCGCGACTTCGTGTCCCATTTCTTTAAGAATTCGAGAATGTCGCTGTCCGATTGAACCGAATCCAACTACTAGCGCGCGCATCTCTAGACAGCTTGCCTAATTCACTCGGCGAAGTTTTTTGCGAACTTGAATCTCGGAATCATAAACTC
>RFMM01000156.1 GCA_009927665.1 Actinomycetota bacterium | reverse complement strand
CTCACAACTCGTAGCGGTAAACGTTCGTTTCGCGCGCCACAAAACCGAGCCGTTGATACAGGCGGTTTGCGGCGGCACGCGACGGCCGCGAGGTGAGGTCAACCGTCTTTGCGCCCTTACGACGTGCTTCGTCGAGTGCTGCACGATTGAGCGCCTCACCTACCCCGTGACCACGCGCCGACTCATCGACCACGACGTCTTCGATCCACGCACGCACACCAGTCGGAATGCGAAAGACAACGAGCGTCAACAATCCGACAATCTCCCGCTCTTTGGTTGCGACAAAGATGGTGGTCGACTCAGCCGAAATCATTTCCGACAACTGTTCGTTCGAAACTGGAGCACTCGACGACGACAATTGCGGAATCAGTCGATGAAACGCTGTCAGCAACTCTGCGGTTGCCACAGACGCCGGCGCCACCGTCACACTCGTCATCGTTCATCAACGGTACCCCTCTTCGCGTGGGTAGCGTTCACGTGCAGATGACGACTCCGCGCACTGTTCGCTGGCTCTCCAAGCCCGCACTTCGTCAGCCGACCTTCGTTTGTGCCTTCACTGGTTGGAACGACGCCGCCGATGCCGCCTCAAACGCAGTACGCCACCTCATCGAAGGTTGGGGGGCTTCACCCTTGGCGGAAATTGACCCTGAGCCATACACCGACTTCGCCACCATTCGTCCCCATGTGCGACTTGGAGAAGGCGGAGAGCGCCACATCGTCTGGCCGACAGTGACTCTGTGGCACGTGACCGGAGCCGGCGGCGACATCATCTTGTCACTTGGCCCCGAACCGAGTCTGCAATGGCGCCGATTCGCCACCGACCTGCGCACGGTCGCCGAACATTTTGGCTCGACGATGTTCCTCACGCTTGGCGCACTGCTCGCCGACGTCGCACATCGCCGTCCGGTACAACTCATCGGCACTGCGACTGACTCAGAGTTGATTGAGCGATTCAACCTGCGTCGATCTCGCTACGAGGGCCCAACTGGAATCATCGGGGTATTGCATGACGTGCTCACCGAAGGCGGACTTCCTTCGGCTTCCCTGTGGGCAGCGGTTCCGGCGTATGCGTCACAGGTCCCCTCGCCGAAGGCATCACTCGCCCTCATGCGACGCACGTGTGAAATCATCGGCACCCCAGCACCAGTTGGTGCGGTGCTGAACCTCATCGAGCGATACGAAGAACAGGTCAACGCCCTGGTGGAAGACGACGAAGACCTCACCGAGTACGTCAACCGACTTGAGATCTCGACAGATTCGGGCATGCCTCTCAGCGACGAAGTGAGCGACGATCAGTTACAACTGGAGTTTGACGACGAGCACGACCCAAGCGCAGCCGAACTCGTCAACGAGGTGGAGAAGTTCTTGCGCGAGCAGAACCCCGAATAGTTCATTCAGCGTTACGCCACGGTGACTGCCGTGGTGCATCAAACGTGGCTGCGAATGATTCTCCGTCTATTGCCGCAAAGGCCCGTTGCGACCACCACTCGGCGCCAACGGTTGGCATCGGCAACTGGTTGCGATCGAACCAGCCGCAACCATCGGTCTCAAGCGGGTGCGGAGCGATTTCGCCGCCAACCGCCCGACAATGAAAGAGCAACAGATACATGCCGAACCGGGTGAAGCCCATGCGCATTCCGTCAACCACGCCAAGCAGCTGCACTGGCTCGGCATCGATTCCGGTTTCTTCGCGTACTTCTTTCACCACGACCTCTGCTGCCGAGTAGCCAACATCAGCCCAACCGGTTGGATACAACCACACGCCACTTACCGGGCGCTTGACCAGGAGAATCTCCCCATTGTCATTGCCGACTATTGCGCCGATGGCAACCTTTGGCGTGACGTACCCAGGGATGCCTTCACCGATGTTGTCCATCCACTCCTGCACGAAGTGTGCCTGCTCACGTCGCAAGCCCCGCTCTTCTTCGAGTGTCGACTTGATGTCTGCAGCGACGTGCAACACTTCTTCATACCGCTCACGCTCATACAGGTTCTGCGTGAAGGCCAGACCGGTGCGTGCGATTGCCGCGAGCGACTCGCTCCATCGCGCAAGCTGCGCGTCGCGGCTATCTGACTCGCTGGGCTGCACGCTGCCGAGAGTATCTCAACAACTCACGCCACTGCAGCGAGCAAGGCGTCGTGTAGCAGCGAGCGTTGCCGCGCATCGCTCAGTTTCCCACCTTCTGCAGAGCATAGGTAGAACGTGTCGACCACGTTGTCTCCCAGTGTGGTGATGCGTGCATGACGAATATCTAGTCGTTGCTCAGCGATCACCTTGGTGATTGCTCGCAGCAGACCGATGCGATCAGGGGCATGCACCTCCACCACGGTTGCGTTCGACGAGCCGGTGTCATCAAACCGCACCATAGGTGGCTGGGGCCCGAGAGCCGACTCGCGACGACGCTCGCCATACGTGCTAGCCCGCTCACGTAACCGTTCGTCGATGTCGAGATCTCCATCGAGTGCATCGTTGAGCTCGCGCAACACCGGAGCCCAACCGCTGAGCGGCGTTGCGCGGAGGTGAAAACGTGATGCCGCCATTCCCTGTTGATCACTGTGGGCCTCGGCACTGAGAATGTCGAGGCCATGCATCGACAACACACCCGCCACCGACGCAAAGAGCCCCGGCTGATCAGGGGCCACGACCGTACACACCACGTCTCGTGCATCGATTGATCTGACACCCCGTGCCATCGTGGCAAGCGTTGCCGCGTCAGGAAACAGTCGCCAAGGTGTCTCAGGTGCACTACCCGTAGTCAACACGTGTCGAACGCGCATCACGAGTGTGCGAACCAGTTCTTGTTTCCACTCACCCCATGCAGTCGGACCAGTGGCACGTGCATCAGCATCAGTCAATGCTTCAAGCAACTCGAGTGTCGCCAAGTCTCCAACTTGTCGAGCAACATTGAGAATCGTCGCTCGTCAGACAAATCACGACGAGTAGCAATGTCGGGCAACAGCAGATGATGTTCGATGAGTTTGCTCACGATCTGAACATCGTGGGCGTTTAACCCCATGCGTGGACCAATTCGTGCGAACAAGTCGATTCCGGCAACGGTGTGGTCACCGGGATACCCTTGCCAAGATCGTGAAACAACGCGCTGAGCACCAAGAGGTCTGGGCGCGCAACTCGCGACGCATACTCAGCCGCGTTAGCAGCTGCCTGCCACAGGTGACGGTCGACCGTAAATCGATGAAACGCATTGCGTTGCGGGCGACAACGCACCGCGCGCCACTCGGGCAAGATTCGCACAATCAAGTCACGGGCATCGAGTGTCTCCCACACCGGAATCGCCCGTTCACCCTCGAGCAACAAGGCGACCAAATCATCGCTGGCACCCGCGGGCCATGGTTCTGGCAGCACTCTGGCAAAGCGTCCAAGGCGATCGAGCGAGTCACGATCGATACGCGCACCCTGCCGGGCCGCAGCAGTCGCCACTCGCAGAGTCAGCGTCGGGTCAGCGGCAGGGTCAACGTCATCAGCCAGATGTATCTCGCCGTTGATGAGTGCGACCCCGGGGGCGAGCAGCTGGGGCTGCGGTGAACGGTCGACGGGCGGGTCGAGTCGAGCCCACGTCTGGTCAGCAATCCACATCACTCGTGTGCCCGCATCAGCGATCGCTGCCATCAGTGCATCGTCGTGAGCAAAACCCGCCTCATGAGCGACTGAAGCTTGATCTTGCAGGTGCAGCACGTCGCCAGGTCGCCCCGTGGTGGTGTGCAATGCAGATCGCACACGCAGCAGCACCTGATTGCACTCATCCAGCACTCGTAGGTCGGCGTCGCTCAGCGCAAAGCCGACTGCATTGGCCCACCACAAGGCGTGAATGTCGCGCAATCCACCGAGGCCTTCCTTCAGGTTTGGTTCAAGCAGAAATGCAACTTCGCCGAAGTCTCTGTGGCGCTGGAGCACTCTGGCGTGCAAGTCGCCAACCCAGCGTTGCCCCGCTCGACGCAATCGTATTTGGCACTTGTCAATGAGTGCACCGCCGAACACTGCATCACCCGCTATCACTCGTGCAGTAACAAGGGCAGTCGCAGTGTCGAGATCGTCTCGAATCATCTGCAGTGTCTGACGAGGTGTGCGCACCGAATGGCCGACCTTGAACCCGCGATCCCACAGCGGATACCACAGCGCTTTTACAAACTCGTCTGGCAATGTTCGCCGTGAGTGCACCAACAGAAGGTCAAGATCACTGAACGGTGCGAGCTCGCGTCTGCCATAGCCGCCGACGGCCAACAGAGCCACTCGCCCACGTGGTGAGAATCGGTTGACGGCAGCGGCGAAGATCTCTGTCAGCGTCGAGTCAACCTCAGCGGCCAGG
>RFMM01000040.1 GCA_009927665.1 Actinomycetota bacterium | reverse complement strand
AATCGAGACGCCGTCGTTCGTGATCGTCGGGGCGCCCCACTTCTTGTCGAGCACGACATTGCGACCCTTGGGTCCGAGGGTGACGCGCACCGCATCGGCCAACTGGTTCATGCCGCTCTCCAAACCGCGGCGGGCGGCTTCATCAAACAGGATGATCTTGGGCATCGGAGGCTCCTTTGTGGATGCGATTGACGGTGTGCGAATGCCCCCACTACTCAGCAGGGCGTTAGCACTCTACCGACGAGACTGCTAACCGCCTACCGGGCAGGGCGTCAGACGCCGACGATCGGCCGCAGCACCACGTCGGTGCGAGTCTCGGTGGCACCTTGCTTGTGCAGCCACTGGAGGAAGTCGTCCAAACCCTGGGTGCCCTTGCAGGCGACCATCACCTTGACGTCGGGCACACCCGTGACGTGAGCTGCCCACACCACATCATCTCGACGGCGCAACGCCTCGTCAAACTTCGCCGTCGTGGTGATGCGCGCATCAACGATGGCCGTTAGCGATCGGCCGAGCAGCCGTTGATCGACCACCGTGGTGAATCGTGTGATGATCCCGCGACGTAGCAGCCGTCGTACTCGGTCGGCTGCCGCGTTAGCCGAGAGACCCACTCGCTCTCCGAGCATCTGCCAAGGGATTCGGGCGTCAGATCGCAGAACGCTGAGAATTTCTTCGTCGACCTTATCTATCGCCGTGTTTTTCGCAGACATGGGGCGATTCTACGCCGACTTTCTGCGGTTTTCGCAGACAGCAAACCGCCAGGCTGAATGCATGACTTCGGCCAGCGTGACACGACCCCGCATGGCCCCGCCGAGCATGCTCACCCCAACGCGACCTGTCGCGACGAAGCCGGCGAGCGCATCTGCCGTCACGCTGATCTCGCAGTACTTCACCGGCATGGTGCCTGCGACACCATTGATTCAACGCGCTGACGATGCGTGTCCGGCGGCAACTCGCGTGCTGTTGCAGTTCGCCGACGACATCGGATACGCCGTGGGCTATGACCGCGAGCAGCATGGCCGATTGGTACAAGACATTTTTCCGGTGCGTGCCAGCGAGACTGCGCAAGTCTCCTCCTCATCAAAGGTGATGCTCGGCAGTCACACCGAAACAGCCTTTCATCGTCATCGACCGCGCTACGTCGTGTTGTTGTGCCTGCGCGGAGACGCGAGTGCTGCCACGACGTATGCCGACGTGAACGACATCGTTGAGCATCTCGCGCCCGAACACCTCGCAGTGCTGCAGACGACGGACTTCGTGACCACCGTCGACCCAAGCTTCATGACGCAAGGTGAACCCGACGCAGAAGTCATCGTGCAGCCACTGACCTTTTCACACGGTGCGTGGGTGCTCGTCTATGACGAGTTACTGATGCGCGGCACCAACGAGCGTGCGCAAACTGCCCTTGCCGAGCTGCATCGCGTCGTGAAGATGGTGACGCAGACCGTGGTGCTCGGTGATGGTGATTTGTTGGTGATCGACAACGACCGCGCCGTACACGGTCGAACACCATTCGTGCCGCGCTATGACGGCACCGATCGTTGGCTGAAGCGAGCCCTCGTCGTGCGTGAACTTCCTCACGGCGACGTCTTCGGTCGGGTCATTCAAACCCGGTT
>RFMM01000184.1 GCA_009927665.1 Actinomycetota bacterium | reverse complement strand
ATAAGCGACTGAAGCAACGTTGCGGTCAACCCTCAGCGCGCAGCGAAGCGTTGTCGAGCAGCGACCACAATTCCGTTTGGTAACGATTGAGCACGTCCTGACCACGACCACCAAAGACGACTTGTTCAAAGTCATTTGCGCGCAGGGCAATCGACAATTGCGGTGCCAGAAGCACAGCCAGTGTGTCGTCAGCAGACATGGTCTGGTATGCGCCGCCAAGATCGTCCCAGATTGTCGTGACTGACACATCTTGCAGATACTTCGGGCGAACATACGGCTTGTTCAGAATGACTGCATCAAAGGCAATACTGGAGTCGACATCAACGAGCACATCACAGGCGGCAATCAAACTCGCTGATGGCGTCGAGCCAGAAACAATCGTCACGTTGCCGGTGGCCTGCAAGCAGTGATGTTCATCGGCGGAGAGTCCCGAGTCAGATTCACGAGCGTGACCGCGAATCACAAGATGGAGTGCTGGGTTTTTTGCAATGTCAGCCATCAGGTCGACAGTTGGCTGCCGGCTCACCAAATTGTTCCACTTCGGAATAAAAAACAACACTGAACGCCGACCTCGAGCAGAGACTGGTGGTACCCACTCAGGTGCCTGGGCATAGAGACGAGGCACCCAGAGATCATTGAATCGTGCGCTGCCCCACACCTTGGCATTGCGACCCGTCATCGTTGACTGCGCCACGATGGCATCGCGATGATAGGCGGATGCAAAGACATAGGCGTGGTAGGCATCTCGGTCGGCAAACGGCAACTTGCCTGAGTTCTGGGACATGACGCTCTCGACGTGTTCACTGCGAATCATCACCGTCTTGGTCGAGTGACCATGCGGCACCGCCACGAGCGGTAGATCGAGATCTTGCGCGGCATGTTTCAACTGTGAAACCACGTCGTTGATGAGCCATCGGCGTATGCGCACGAGCAGTGAGAGCCCTTCGCGCAGTTGAATTTCACTCCACTCCACGCACACCAGACCGACGGCGTGTCGCCGAAGCAGCCGGCGAACTGCAGCCCGGTGATGCAACAGTCGCCGCAAACGAGTGCGCAGTGAACCTGGCTCATCATCAGTCGTCATCTCAACGAAGGTGATGTTCGCTGTATCGGCAAGCCATCGGGTCGCACCCACCAATGCCTTCGACCTCTGACTCGTCAGCAACACCACCATGGGTCGCTGCTCGCGGCTGCATGCCCAAATCACGGGTGCAATATTGTCGAAATCAGCTACTCCTCGAATAATGAAGAGCAGCCGCTGCGATGTGTTCGCCCTTGAGCTATCCCTTGGCGGCATGCAGCACCAAATCACGCTCTGAGCGCCAGAGGTCCGCGTACTCACAGTGCTGATAGCTCTCGAAGTATGGGCCGCCAAGCGTGTAGTGAATGAGTTTCGGGGTAT
>RFMM01000097.1 GCA_009927665.1 Actinomycetota bacterium | reverse complement strand
CGACATTACGGTGACGCTTGACAGAAATCTTGAGCTGTCGCAACAGTTCATCAGGAGCCACTACTTCGCAGCTCAGCGCGGCAAGCGCCGTCGCATCGAGCATGGCGCGTTCGGGATGACAAACCGCCACGGCATCGACGAGTGCGAGGTCGATAGGTAGGTGGGCATTGAGACCAATCACGAACGGTTGGTGCTGACGAATGAACATTTCGATCTCGTTGCGCTTCGCGCGCGCCTCAGGTCCATTCGCCACAATGAGCACGTCGCGTGCGGTACACCAGTCGTCGATGTCGTTACCACCCGCAAAGGAAAGCGGCTCGCCCTGTACGGCTTCGGTGAGGCGACGAACATCGAAACTTCGCGCTCCTTGTTCGTTCAATCGATCGAGGGCCGACACGATTTCCGAGGGAGAGTATCGGTCGTCTTTGGTGAGTTCCATCACGTAGGTCGGATGCACTGCCAGATTTGCCGATTGGAAGTAATACAGATTCGAACCCCAGCCGTAGTTCCGCTTCATTCAGCGAAGTCGCGCTCAACCAGATTGACAAGTGGGCCAACCTTGGCATGAGACTGGCCCCGCCGCGCTAACTCCATCACGACGTATTCAGTGCGCACGTTGCCAGGACCACGCCCCATGCCCTGCACCGTTGCGTCGACGATGACTGCACCAGCATCGACAGCTTCCATGGTGTTGGTCAACGCATACGACATGTTGTCGTGCAAGTGGCAGCCGATGTTGTTACCGAACCCCTCCCCGAGTGCTTGCATGATCGGTGCGATATCGCGTGGGCGTAGCGAACCGAAAGAGTCAGCGATGTAGCCGTAGCTTGCGCCAAACGCTGCCGCCTGTCGACCGAACTCAGTGATGGTCTCCAGTGGCACTTCTGAGATCTGCATCAGGTTGAGTGCAATCTCATACCCGAGTTCATGAAGCTCGTCGATTGCGGTGCCAAGCCCCGCAACCTCATGGAGATTTGCGGCAATTCTTACGAGCCCGACACGTGACGACGAACGGCGAGCAAAGTTTGAACGCATCGCCACCTTGGCGTCGGCCGCCGCCAATATCTCTTTGGCGTTCAGCATGACGGCTAGTGAAAGATTGTCGGAGGGCTGTAGACGTTCAATGAACGAGTCAGAGGTGTATGCGGTCGCACCGAGATAGTGGTTGCTTTGCAATGTGCGAAAGCCAAGTTCAACGATGTCAATCTGGGCAGCAGCCATTGCGTCGACGTAACGCTTGACGAGATCAAAGGAATAGTCCCAGTCGTTGTAATAGCCACCGTCACGAAGTGTGCAATCGAGGATTTTTACCTGTGTTTTCAGCGCGCGTGCTGGGTAACTTGCCACGCATTAAGCGTACTAATGACAGGGTTTGTGGCTGACCTACGGTAGAGCCATGGATGACACTGCCGCGATGCAACTGGCATGGATGAAGCGCGGCGAGCGATGAGCCATGGTGATGTTCCCGTCGGGGCAGTGGTCGTGCGTGATGGCGAAGTCATAGCCGCTGCACACAACGAACGCGAACTACGCAACGACCCCACGGCACACGCCGAGATCATCGCTCTGCGAGCTGCCGCGAAGCACCTCGGTTCGTGGCGCCTCACCGACTGCACGATGTATGTCACGCTCGAGCCCTGCACGATGTGTGCTGGGGCAATCATCAACGCACGAGTGGGCACGGTGGTGTTTGGTGCGGCAGACCTCAAGGCCGGTGCACTTGGCTCGCTCTACAACTTTGCCGCCGATCCACGTTTGAATCACGCGCCGCTCATTCGTCACTCAGTTCTGGCGCACGAAAGCACGACACTATTGCAAGAATTCTTTGGCACACAGCGAGGTAGGAAGCTATGAACGATGATGTCAAGTGGTGGTCGCCAGACGAACTGGCTGTAACCGAAGAGCGAGTTCGCTCAAGCTTGCGAGATGCGCCCCCAGATATTCGAAATGATTACGCCGCGTACGGTGCTCTCGTCAGCGGAGCCGACCCCATGGTCTCAGGTCTCTATTTGCATAACGAGTTTGAGTCGTGGCGAATAGCCAGAGTCTGTGCCGACTACGCATATCTCGTAGCTCGCACGAGCCCCTCGCAATCCACAAAGCATCGCCGATGTGGGCTGCGGTGCCGGCTTTACGACCGTGGGTTTGCATCGTCGTTGGCCAGATGCACGCGTGGTCGGTTTCGAGCTCTCGCATGATGCCGTTGCCTATGCGCGTCAAAACTGGTCGTCTTGCGATTTCGTGCAGGGCGCCGTTCGCCCTGACGCACCGCTCATCAATGGTCCTTTCGATGTGATTTTGTGCCAAGAGTTCTATCCCTTCACCCGCACCGCTGCAGCGAGTGACCATGCTCAGTGGTTAGAACTCGTCCGCCGCAATCTCACTGCCGAAGGAGTCGGCATCATTACCGTGTCGAGTGCCAATACGCAGTGCATCAATTCGACATTTTCCATTTTGCAAAAGCAATTCAGTCTCCGGCGAGTGCATTTCGCAGCACCACGTCTGGCTCGATACCTGCCCATTTCTCTCTCTCGCGCTGCCGGATCACTGCTGCGCAGGGTGCGACCACACTGGGCACGAAGCATCTATCTCGTTCGCAAGAACCCATAACCCGAGCGTTGCAACCGTACCGTCTCGTAGGTTGCCCCGTTCACCAGAACGACGTCTCATAGGTGCCCCGCCGCCGACGCGACGCACCAAAGCGACTACTTGCAGTACGTCTCGTTCTCGGGCACCTTGAGATCGACCAGATAGTTGTCAACTTGTTGTACGACACACGAATTCAAGCCATAGCCCGTGTGCCGATCGGCCTCAACGATGACGAGAATTCCCTGCTCGAGGTTCTTTGCCGCCTTGCGTGTGCTCTCAAGTGGGGTCGCAGCGTCACCGGTCGTACCAATGACAACGATCGGCCCGGCCCCCTTACCGTTCACCGCCACACGTTCGGCTACCCGTGTCGGCCACAGCGCGCAGGTGTAGCCGTAACCAAAATTGGCGCCGAGACGTGGGGCAGCAGCGACGAACTTCGGAATATCAGCATCAACGTCGGCGATAGTTGAGCCCTCTGGGTCATCTACGCAGGAGATAGCGAGAAAGGCCTCGAGTTCATTGCCATAGGTTCCGTCGAACTTGCGCTGGTAGTAATCGTCGTACAACGACACCAGAAACTCCCCATTGCCGATGACCGCCTCGGCGAGCGCGGTCTCGAGCTGCGGCCACAGCGTGTTGCTGTACATCGCTTGAACGACGGCGGTATAGAACACACCTTGGGTCACTGCGGTACGCCCTGGTGGCCCAGCAAGGGGCTTTACATCGAGGTCGGTGACGAGTTTGTCGAACAGCGCGGCGGGTTTGCCTCCGTTGTAGATCTTGCAGGTTGGTCGCTTCGCGCAGTCAGCCAAGAATGCATTGAGTTGTTGTTCGAAGCCCTTCAGTTGCGCAACTGCTTGGTCGAAGCCGCTCGCATTCGGGTCGCTGGCACCGTCGAATACCGCCGCACGAACGGTGTCAGGGAAGAGCGTCACCCACGTGGCGCCGAGCTCTGAGCCATACGAGAATCCGAAATAGGTGATGGTGTCTTCACCGAGGGCTGCGCGAATCGCATCCATGTCGCGCGCCGATGCCTCGGTGGAGATGTACGGGAGAATGTCGCCACTGCGTTCGACGCAGAGATCGACGAATTCCTGCGTTACGCGCACCATCTCGGCTTTTGCCGCCGCATCATTCGGAGGCGAGTCGATGCCGAAATACGGGTCGTAGTCATCAATGCAGTCAACTGCGGGTGTGGAGAGACCGGTTCCGCGCGGGTCCCATCCGACGATGTCGAATTGACTGCGCAGCGTCTCGCTCACATACCACTCGGCATTCTCCGGAATCGTCGTGCCACCAAACCCAGGCCCACCAGGGTTGACGAGCATCGAGCCGATGCGCGCAACGGCATCGTCGGCTGGTCGTCGCACGATGTGCAATGTGAAGACGCGACCATCGTCGTTGTCATAGTCGTAGGGCACTGCGAGTGTTCCGCACTCAAGTGGAGTCGCCGAGAATGACGCAACACCTTCCGGACACTCTGCCCAGATGATGGTGCCTGCTGGTCGTTTGACGGCAACTGATGAATCGGAGTCGTCGCTCGCCGGTGTGGTGGTCGCAGTGTCGGCTGAATTTGCAATCGTGGGGTCGGTGCTGGCCTCAAAGATCATTCGTTCGCCGCATGCTGCGATGAGCAGTGTCGAAGCAACTACGAATGGCCCAAGACGCCGCATGAGACCCTCAGCCTAGATTTGGTTCCACGACTTCATGCCAAAAGTGACCGTGAGCCGCACCGCCGACGACACCGATGCATTCGACGCCGACGATATGACTACTGACGAACCCGACGACACCCTCGGGGTTGCCGACTATCTCGCCACGGTCAATGATGCATTGAAGATCAGTTTGCGTGGCGTCTGGGTGCAGGGTGAAATCACGGCGTTCAAACGTGACAACAACAAGGGCCACATCTACTTTTCTCTGGTTGAAGAGGTCGACGGAGAACAGCACACCTTGAAGGTCACCTTTTGGGCTGGTCGGCAACGGGGATTGCAGAGCAAACTGGCGGCCCACGACCTTGAGCTAGCCGACGGCATGAAGGTGCGCATCACGGGCAAGCCGCAGGTATACCCGGTCTATGGCAATTTCAGCCTGGTACTCGACGACATCGACCCCACCTACACACTCGGCGATCTCGTGCAACGCCGCGAAGAAGTGCTGCGTCGACTCAAAGAACAAGGTCTCTTCGACAAGAACCGTCGCACCGTGTTGCCGCTCGTGCCGCTGCGTCTCGCAGTGATCACCAGCGTGGGCACTGCTGCCAACGAAGATGTCATGAAGACGCTTGCCGAATCACGATTCGGATTTCAGATCGCTGAATATGACGTGCGCGTGCAGGGCCCTGAGGCACCAGGCATGATTGCGAACGCCTTGCAACATGCGAGCCGGCGCGACGACCTCGACGCAGTGCTGCTGATTCGTGGCGGAGGAGCAAAGAACGAGCTCGCCATTTTTGATGATGAAGGCATCGCTCTTGCCATCGCGAGGTGTCGGCATCCGGTGCTGACGGGTATTGGCCACGAGACCGACCGCACCATCGCCGATGAGGTGGCGTTCTCTGGGTTCAAGACCCCGACCGCATGTGCCAAGTTCGTCGTCGATCGGGTTGATGCCTTCGTCGATCGTCTCGATCAAGCGTGGCAGCGCACAGCCACGCAGTCAATGCAGATCTTGACGCTCGTGCTTGCTCGGCTCGACAACGTGGCACAACGAGTGCGTACGGGTGTGCTGACCGCACTGCAGCACTCGTCTGAGCGGCTCGCAGTGAATGCGAATCGTCTGCAAAAGGCACCGGCCGCGTGTTTGACTGCTTCGACCTCACGACTCGACGACATTGCCGATCGGTTGCGCCTACTCGACCCCGTGCATTTGATGAAGCGCGGCTGGAGCATCACACGTTCGGGTGACGGGCGCGTGGTGCGCGATGTTCGACAGGTCAAGAAGAACGAAACACTGACCACTCGTGTAGCAAACGGAACCGTGACGAGCACCGTCGTTGAAACAGAATCCATCAAGACCACCAGCACATCCACCTAACGAAAGAGCCCACCATGCCCAGTAAAAAGAACGACGATCTTGAAAAAATCGGATACGAAGAGGCGGTGTCAGAGTTAGAAGACATCCTCGAAGAACTCGAGAGCGACGACATCGACGTTGACCAGTTGGCCGAACGCGTGAAGCGTGCGTCAGACTTGGTGAAGGCATGCCGCGACCGCATTGCCGCAGCCAAACTGCATGTTGAGCGAGTCGTTGCCGAAGTTGACAAGAAGTGATTGCCAACAGGTGAATCTGCGCAGGTGACTGTGCAAGGGTGACGCTGCAAGGGTCGGCCTCGCAGACGTAGCCTTTCACCGTGCGCCCAGCCCCTGAGTCAGTGCTCTCGGTCGCGGCACGCGTTGACGCTCGGTTAGCTGCAGTTCTGCAGTCAGAAGTTGAACGCTGGGTCGCCTTTGACGCCGATCTCGCTGCTCCGTTCGGCGAACTGCAGCGGCTCGTACTTGCAGGCGGCAAGCGTCTGCGGCCCGCATTCACGTATTGGGGTTTCGTGGGTGCTGGTGGCTCGCCCGAAGCCGGCACGGTCATTGATGCGGGTGCGGCGTTCGAGTTGATGCATGCCTTTGCGCTGTTTCACGACGACATCATGGACGGCTCGACGGCCCGTCGTGGTCAGCCAACGACACACGAGGTGCATCGACAACTCCACGAAGATCACCGTTGGGCTGGTGACGCGCGACGTTTCGGAGACGGTGTTGCGATTCTGGTCGGTGATCTGGCGTTCGTCTATGCAGATGTGTTGTTGGCAGGTGCACCACGAGCTGCGTGGGATCTGTGGAATGAGCTGCGAATCGAGTTGAACGTCGGTCAGTATCTCGACATGCTCGGGTCGGCACACTCCGAACGTCGGCGCGAGAAGGCCGAGCGAATCTGTCGATACAAGAGCGGCAAGTACACGATTGAACGCCCGTTGCATCTTGGGGCATTGCTCGTCGGTGGCTCGACCGATCTGCTCGCTGCATATTCGGCGTATGGGTTGCCGCTTGGTGATGCATTTCAGATGCGCGATGACGTGCTCGGGGCATTTGGCGAATCTGCGGTGACTGGCAAGCCAGTTGGTGATGACCTGCGTGAAGGCAAACCGACGCCGCTTATGGCAATCGCAGTGGCTCGGGCAACTGCTGCACAACAGCAGGTGCTCGCTCAGGTCGGAGCCGCACTGCTCGACGACGCACAGGTTGCCACCGTGCAACAGGTGATTGTCGACACAGGGGCCCTCGCTGAACTCGAAGCCACCATCACCCGACTCACCGACGAGGCAGTTGCAGCGATTTCCACCGCGCCGGTGAGTTCGCAGGTGCGTAATGCTCTCGTCGAACTCGCCGCCTACGTTGTTCATCGGAGTCTCTGATGAAAGTCGTCGTCATCGGTGCTGGTCTTGGCGGACTCTCAGCAGCGGCCTATCTGGCGCGCAGTGGCCATGACGTTCTGGTGGTCGAGCGCGACAGTATTCCTGGTGGGCGCGCCGGCATGATCGAGTCGCACGGGTTCCGACTCGACAATGGTCCGACGGTGTTGACGATGCCGAATCTGCTCGAAGATGCTTTTGCTGCGGCCGGGCCGAGATGCGCGACTTCGTGACGATCAAGAAGGTCGACCCGATGTATCGCGCGGTCTATGAAGACGGCAGCGAGCTCTTCGTGCGACACGGTCGTGAAGCAATGGCAGAAGAGATTGCGACGCTTCAGCAACAAGGTGGAGGCGGCATCGTTTCACAAGTTCTGCTCGTGGCTCGAAGACCTCTACCGCGCCGAGATGAACTCATTCATCGACACCAACTTTGACTCGCCGCTCGATCTCGTTCGCCCGTGGCGCGACGGTTTACGGCTGGTGCAGATGGGGGCGTTTCGCAAGCTCGACAAGAAGATCGGGTCGTTCTTCCGCGACGATCGCTTGCAGCGAATTTTCAGCTTTCAATCGATGTATGCCGGCCTCGCTCCGTATGAGGCGTTGTCGCTCTACGCAGTGATCACCTATATGGATTCGGTGGAGGGTGTCTACTTTCCCGAAGGTGGCATGCACGCAATGGCCACAGGTCTCGCCAATGCGGTCACCAAGGCTGGCGTGCAGATTCGCTATGACAGCCCCGTCACGCGTATCTTGCGCTCGGCCGGCTCGCGCGGCGCGGTGGTTGGAGTCGAGCTCGGCGGTAGCGAGCGAGTAGTCGCCGATGCGGTGGTGTGCAACCCCGATTTGCCCGTGGCGTACCGCACGTTGTTGGGTGGCGTCGATGCACCCCGAGTTGCACGCACCGGCAAGTACAGCCCGAGTTGTCTCTTGTGGATTGCAGGCGTGAAGGGCATGCCGCCGGCGAATGCGGCCCACCACAACATTCACTTCGGTCGCGATTGGAATGGCGCATTCAAGGCATTGATCGAAGACGGTGTGCGCATGCCCGACCCGTCGATTCTCGTCACGCTGCACTCACTCGATACGCAGGGCCTCGCACCTGACGGGCATTCGTCGCTCTATGTGCTCGAGCCAACGCCAAATCTTGACGGCAAGATCGACTGGTCGCGCGAGCGTGATCGCATCATGGGCGATATTCGTGAGCGCGTTGGGCGACTCGGATACCCGACTGATGTCGTGGTTGAGCGCATCTATGACCCACTCGACTGGGAGCGTCTCGGCATGGAGCGCGGCACGCCATTTGCGCTCGCCCACACATTCCGTCAGACCGGCCCATTTCGTCCGAACAACATCGACAAGCGAGTCCCCGGCTTGTTCTTCGTTGGTTCTTCGACGGTGCCCGGCGTCGGAGTTCCGATGGTGCTCGTATCGGGCAAGTTGGCGGCTCGCCGTATCGGCGACTACGCCGCAATTCGCGGCGGTCGGTGACGCGAGTGGCGTCGGCTCCCACACCTACGACGCGGCTTCTGCCGAGTGGCCCGGTGACCATGGCAGAGAGTTACGCACTCTGCAAAGACTTCAACAAGCGACACGGCACGACGTATTACTGGTCGACGAAAGTGCTCCCACCAGACAAGCGGCCACACGTTCATGCCCTCTACGGTTTTTGCCGCTACGCCGATGACATCGTCGACGATCTCGGCCCTGTGCCAACCACCGAACGTGAGGCGGCTCTCGCATCGTTCGGCGACCGGTTCTTTCGTGATCTGCAAGCCGGCTCTTCGACCGACCCTGTCTTGATGGCGGATCGTCGACACGGTGCGCAAGTTCTCGCTCGACCCGCAGTGCTTTCGCCGCTTCTTGCGCAGTATGACAATGGATCTGACGGTAGATCGCTATGAGACCTGGGCCGACCTGCTCGACTACATGGACGGCTCAGCTGCGGTTATCGGTGAGATGATGCTGCCAATCCTCGAGCCCGCTGACACCGCAGCATTCGGCCACGCGCGTGATCTCGGCAATGCCTTCCAGTTGACGAACTTCTTGCGTGACATCAACGAAGATCTTGAACGTGGTCGCGTGTACGTGCCGCAAGAAGACATCCGCCGTTTCGGGGTCGACCTGCATTCGCGCCAGTGCTCACCGCAGTTCGTCGAGTTGATGAAGTTTGAAATTGCCCGCTGCCGCGAGCTATACGCGTCTGCTGATCTTGGCATTGCGATGTTGCCGGCACGCTCGGCTCGATGCATTCGTGCTGCGCGCAAGTTGTATTCACGCATTCTTGAGCGCATAGAGGCTCAGAAGTACGACGTGTTTGCACGCCGAGCCTCGGTGCCGACCTGGCAGAAAGCACTCGTCGTCGGTCGTCTCATCGTGCCGTTTGGCGGTTGACGTTGTCAGCGAGCAAGTCAGTGTTGTCGGTTGTCAACTTGAGCCGCAGTGCCGGCCTTTTCGCGATTGCAGCGATGGTCGCGACACCGCTCTTTGGCCGCGGTGGTGCAGAGCGACGTTGGCTTGCGTATGCAGTGGTGTGCGGCTTCTTTGTTGCGGCAGTCTCTGCTCACTGGCTGGTGTCTCGATGGCGCTCGATCTTCGCAGCGAGTGTGGTGATGATCGCGAGTCTCGCCGTTGAAGTTGTCGGCAGTCGCACAGGTGTTCCGTTCGGTGAGTATGACTACGGTTCGGTGTTGCAGCCAACCTTGTTCGGCGTGCCGGTGCTCGTCGCCGTCGCGTGGGCGATGATCACGCTGGTAGTGCATGGCATGCTCGCGAACTCCTCACGTTCGTCGTTTGGCCGAGTCGTGATCGGCGCACTTGCCATCACCGCCTGGGACGTGTTCTTGGATCCGCAGATGGTTGGTGAGGGGTATTGGACATGGTCGCAACCCGGCCCAGCATTTCGCGGTATTCCACTCGTCAACTACGGGGGATGGTTCACGACCGCGGTCGTCATGCTGGCGCTCACGCAAGTTATCTTGCGCACTGATCATTCGTCACGTGCTGGCGATGCTCAGGTGGTGCCAACGAGTCAACAACTTTCGTTCGTCATCTATCTCGTGTTGACGGTGCTTTCAACCATCGGCTTCGTGTTCTTCTTTGACGATGCGATTGTCGCAGTCACTGGACTGATCGCAATGGGTGGAAGCCTGATCATCATTCGGCGCAATCGTCGTCAACCGCAAGCAATTGAGAGCGCTGCGTGACCAAGCGCTACGACGCAATCGTGATTGGTGCCGGTGTTGGTGGCATGATCACTGCTCTACGTCTTGCGGCGCGTGGCCGCAGCGTGCTGGTGTGCGAACGCAATGCGGTGGTTGGGGGCAAATTGGCGGTGTACCAACGAGATGGCTTCTCGTTCGACATGGGCCCATCACTTCTGACACTGCCCGCAGTATTTGATGACGCCTTCCAGCATGCGGGCACCACTCTTGCTGACGAGTGTCACGTGATGCGACTTGACCCGTCGTTTCGTTACTTCTGGCCTGATGGTTCGACGGTTACGTTTCGCGACGAGCCTGTTGCGACGGCAGAAGCACTTGAGTCATTCAGCAATGGTGCCGGCGCTGACTATCTTGACTACCTTCAACGAGCCCGCACCATCTGGCAGGTGAGTGAACGCACGTTCTTTGCTGGCGACATGAACGGACGTCTGTCGTTGCTACGTCGCATGCGCTCGCCGCGCGACCTGAGTCGTATCGATGCTCGACGCACGTTGCAGTCGCGCGCCGAAGTGCAGTTTCGTGACTCGCGGCTGGTGCAGTGGCTCGGTCGATATGCCACCTACAGCGGGTCTGACCCGCGTCAGGTGCCAGCAACGCTCGGCTGCATCGCCGCCGTTGAAGCCGACTTCGGGGCGTGGTACGTGCGTGGCGGCTTGGCAGCACTCTGTTCGGCAATCGAACGAGTCGCACGGCGTGCAGGGGTCGAGTTTCGCACGAATGCTGATGTGCAACACATCATCGTGCACCGTGGCCGCGCCAAAGGCGTGATGGTGAACGATGAAGAGCTGCACAGCGATGTGGTGATTTCAAATGCCGACGCTGAGCACTTGTATCGCGATCTGGCACCCGATGCCAAAGCGTTGCGAAGAGTCGAACGCGCGGGTCGCTCGACGAGCGGCATTGCCGTCGCCGTAGGTGTGGCCGGGCGAACTCCGCACATCGATCATCACAATGTGTGGTTTTCTAGCGACTATGCCCGCGAGTTTGACGACATCGCTGCCGGTCGTGTGCCGCGGAAGCCAACCATCTACGGCTGTGTGTCGAGCGTGACCGATGCAAGCCAAGCTCCGGCCGGTGACGAGAACTGGTTCTTGCTCATCAATGTGCCACCACGAGATGACCTACAGGTGCGTGACGCCGGTGAATGGATGCTCGAACAACTCGCCAAGACTGGTCCAGACCTGCGGCGTCGCGCCAAGTTTGTTGAGGTTGTAGGACCCGCCGACTTCGCGCGCAATGTTCGTGCACCAGGTGGAGCAATCTACGGAACCTCTTCCAACGGTCGCAATGCCGCGTTTCGCCGACCTTCAATTCGCAGTGCGGTGCGCGGCATGTATCTCGTCGGCGGGTCAACGCATCCCGGTGGTGGACTACCGCTCGTGGCGATGAGCGCGCGCATCACGAGCGATCTGGTGCTGCGCGATTTCCCTTCCACGCTGACCTCGCAGCGATAGCGTGGCGGGCGTGTCAGTCACCGTGCGAATCCCCACGACGTTGCGACCCCTCTCCGGTGGTGCAAGCACCGTGTCAGTGAGTGGGGCAACCTTGCGTGAAGTGCTGCAGGGCCTCGATAAGGCACACCCCGGGTTCGCCGCCAAGCTGCTCGATGAGCAGGGCAATCTTCACAAGTTCGTCAATGTGTTCGTTGCCGACGACGATGTGCGATACCTGAACGGTCTCGATACCCAGGTGTCAGGCGGCCAGACGGTGTCGATCGTGCCCGCAGTCGCCGGTGGCAACGCCTGACCACAGGCAGCAATTTGCGATTTCTTGTCGCAGTGCCAGCTCGACTCGAATCGTCGAGACTTCCTCGCAAGGTACTTGCCGACATCGGTGGTGTCGCGATGCTGCGACGAGTGCTCGATGGTGCACGTCTGAGTAGGCGGGTAGCCGACGTGGTGCTCTGCACCGATTCTGAAGAGGTCGCACATGAGGCAAGGAGTTGGGGTCATCACGTCGTGATGACGTCTCCGACTTGCTCGTCAGGATCAGAACGAATTGCATCAGTCATTGACCAGCTTGATGCAGAAGTCATCATCAATGTGCAGGGTGATCAGCCATTTGTAGATTCCAACATCATCGACTCAATGTGTGATGTCTTTGCGCAACGCAGCCCAACGCCTGACGTGGTTACTCCGGTGTATCGATTGCCGGCTAAGAAACTGCCATCACCAGACGTTGTGAAAGTGGTCGTGTCAAACGATGGTCGTGCGCTGTATTTCTCGCGATCAGCCATACCGCATGTGCGCGGAGCCGATCTTGATGAATGGACCAGTCGCGGTGTGCACTGGGGACACGTCGGAATGTATGGCTATCAGCGTTCGGTGTTGCAGCGCTGGAACTCCCTCTCGCCGTCAGCGCTCGAGGACGCTGAGAAGCTCGAACAACTGCGGCTCCTCGATAATGGAATTAGCATTACTACCTACGAAATCGTGGCGAATTCCCGAAACACATTGTCGGTCGACAGCCCTGCCGACCTTGACTTGGCCCGGCAGTTGGTGAACCAATGACCGCATCCCAGCAACCCACATCGCTGGCGCAGGTGATGCGGGCAGAAGCCGACGCAATCTCTCGAGCGGCCTCACGATTGAACTCACCTGCGACCATGGCCGCTGTGCAAACACTCACCGCATGCAATGGCAAGGTGATAATTACTGGCGTTGGCAAGTCTGGACTTGTAGCGCAAAAGTTTGCAGCGAGCCTTACGTCGGTTGGTTACATGGCGATCTATCTGAACCCACTCGACGCACTGCACGGTGACATTGGCATCGTGCGAGATGGTGACGTCGTGGTGCTGATCAGCAACAGCGGCGAGACTAGTGAGTTGGTTGCGCTGCTGCCGTTTTTCGACAAGCGAGGAGTCAACACCATCGGAATTCTCGGACGAGTTGAGTCATCGCTTGGGCAGCGTTGCACAGCTGTTTTGGATGCGTCAGTCGATCGCGAAGCTGCACCAATTGAGCAGGTTCCGACGTCGAGTACCGCCGTGGCGATGGCGATCTGTGATGGTTTGTTGGTTGAGTGCATCTTGGCAAGGAACATCTCTGTAGAAGAGTTTGCGCTGAATCATCCGGCTGGGGCAATCGGTCGTCGATTGACATTGACTGTCGGCGACGTCATGATTCCGAGCAACAAGCTGCAGTTCGTCTCCCGAGCCGCACAATTGCCAGAGGTGATTGAAGCGTTGACGACACAAGCAATCGGTGCCGTATTGGTGAAGCACGATCGCATCGATACTGCTTTGGGCGGCATCATCACCGATGGTGACCTACGACGCGCGTTGCGTCGAGTTTCAGGTGACCGTTGGCCAGCTTTGACGGCTGCGGATTTGATGACTGAGTCTCCAATCACCACATCATCTGAAATGCTGGCGGTCGATGCACTCGAGTTGATGGAACGCAATCAGAAGAAGGCGATCACTGTGCTACCTGTTGTCGATGCCGGCACAGTGGTGGGTATGTTGCGTATGCACGATCTCGTTCAGGCCCGGCTCACATGACGGCAGTACGCGCTGAACTAGGCCACGGTGTGTTGTGTGGTGACAACTCGCAGCTGACGGTGATTGCCGGACCATGCGTGGCGGAGAGCCGGCAGTTGGCGATGGATGTTGCTGGAGCCATGGTTGATATGGCGCAGCGGCTCGGTATCTCATATGTGTTTAAGGCCAGTTATGACAAGGCCAATCGCACGTCGGGCGGTGCTTACCGAGGGCCCGGTCGTGACGAAGGCCTGGCAATTTTGCGAGACATTGGTGATGAGTACGAGATTCCCGTTCTCACCGATATCCACGAAACCACTGACGCTGCTCTTGCTGCGACGGTTGCCGACGTGCTGCAGATTCCCGCATTCCTCTGTCGCCAAACTGACTTGCTGCTCGCAGCTGCGGCAACTGGTCGAGCGGTGAACGTGAAGAAGGGTCAGTTTCTTGCACCATGGGACATGCAGAATGTGGTCGACAAGTTGCGAACTGCTGGTGCTCAGAATGTGCTGGTGACCGAACGAGGTTCGTCGTTCGGATACAACACGCTCGTCGTCGACTATCGGGGTTTGCCGCAACTTCGTCAAACTGGTGCTCCGGTGATCTTCGACGTGACGCACTCGGTGCAACAACCTGGTGGTCAGGGTTCGTCATCTGGCGGTCAGAGAGAATTTGCCGGAGCCCTCGCTCGTGCGGCGGTCGCAGTGGGTGTTGACGGACTCTTCATGGAGGTTCACCCTGACCCCGACAAGGGTCTGAGTGACGGGCCGAACATGATTCCGCTCCATCGAGTCGAGTCGCTGCTCGAACAGCTGCTTGCAATTCGCGCTGCAGTAGCCGTTCACGGACCTCGCCCCACGACGTATTAGTCAGGAGCACACATGATTCGGGTCTTCATTGGCTATGACGACAATGAAACCGTTGCATTTCATGTGTTGTCGCATTCGATTCTGCGACACGCGACGCAGCCAGTCACCATTACCCCACTGGTGAAGAGCCATATGCACACGTTTTATAAGCGAGAGCGATCATCGCTTGAGTCGACTGACTTCTCTTTCACGCGTTTCTTGGTGCCCTATCTCAGCGAGTACACGGGTTGGTCGCTCTTTATGGATTGCGACATGCTCATGACCGGTGATGTCGCAGAACTCTGGAACCTGCGTGATGAGTCCTACGCAGTGATGTGTGTGAAGCACGATTATGAAGCACGCGATGAAGTGAAGTTCTTGGGGGCCGTGCAGACGAAGTATGAGAAGAAGAATTGGTCGAGTGTGATGATGTTCAACAACGACCGATGCCGGATGCTGACGCCCGATGTCGTTGCCACCGAGACAGGACTGTTTTTGCACCAGTTCAAATGGCTTGGTGATGACTCACTCATTGGTGATCTGCCCACCACCTGGAACTACCTCGTCGGTGAAATGACCATGCGCG
>RFMM01000118.1 GCA_009927665.1 Actinomycetota bacterium | reverse complement strand
TTATCGCGTTCGAGCAGGTCATTTGTCATTTGATGCGCAAGGGGCCATCATCCCGCACCCAATAGTCGCCGCATACGCACTCACTGCGTGCCAGGCTGGCCAGGCAAAGCGTGTTCTGCTGGCGGGTTTTGATGGCTACTCAGAAGGCGACCCTCGCCACATCATGATGCAAGAGACAATTGACCACTTCTCCTTGAAGCAGTCCTCGATTCCACTCGTGGCAGTTACTCGTTCGTCATATCGCATTGCGCAGCGATCGTTGTTTGCTCCACTGTGACCGCGCGGAGTTCTGAATCAGCGATTGTCATTATTCCAGCCCGTTGGGCATCAAGTCGATTTCCTGGCAAGCCGCTCGCTGATCTCGAGGGAACCTCAGTGTTACGACGGTGTTATGAGCAAGTGCTCAAGGTGGTTCCACCATCGAGAATCATTGTCGCAACCGACGATGATCGAATCGCAGAAGAGTGTCGCCGATACGACATGAAGTACGAGATGACGAGTTCACATTGTCTGACGGGAACTGACCGAGTAGCCGAGGTCGCGCGACGTTATCCGGCTGCTTGGTATGTCAACGTTCAGGGCGATGAGCCATTTCTTGACCCGCAGGGTCTTTTGTCGATGCTGTCGGCGATTAACTCGGTGACATCAGATGTTGCGGTAATCAACGCCTACGCTGATTTGAACCACGAATCCGACTTTCGCAGCACCTCGGTGCCCAAGGTAGTGGTTGACCTCAGTGGTCGATTGCTCTACATCAGTCGAGCGTCAATCCCCACGACGAAGGCCCTGGAGTATCTCACGGCATCTCGCCAGATTGGGATGTACGCGTTTCGCGACACGGCACTTCTGCTGTTCTCTGAGCAGCAGTCGAAGACTCCGCTCGAGTCGATTGAAGACATCGAGATTCTTCGCTTTCTTGAACTCGGTGTCAAGGTACAAATGATTCAGGTACCGCCAGGTGGTATCGCAATTGACACGCCCGAAGACCTCTTGCGCGCGCAGAGGTTTCTTCGAAGTTGACCTAGCGGGAAAACTGGAGTATCAACGAACGCCAGTGCGAGAGGTCGTCTCCAAAATTGAAGAATCGCTCGGGAGAGGCCACAAAGTGTGGTGATTCTGCGAACTTATGCATCCACTGCACCGCATCAGCAGCATTTGCCGCAAGGTGATGGTGTTCGTTCTCTTCGAGCGGACTCATGGCGAGACCAGAAGGTGCAACGATTGAACATGAAGGCACACCACTCAGATAAGTATCAAGCGGTGCTGCGAGCCCGACCATGAGTGCAGCACTCGCTCTCGTTGCGAGCACGCTCAATGGTTCTTGTGATACTTCGACTTTCGTGCGACGGACCCACTCGGGTAGCTGGCATTGCGGATGCCAACGCACAATCACCCGCGTGTGCGTAATGTCTACACCGAGTGCGTTCAGGAACTCCTGAAGCTCTCGGGACGAAGTTTCACATTCGGCTCCTCCCACGATCAACCACGATCGTTCAGAGAACGTGGAATCCCAATTCAGGAGCATGACCCAACCTCGCACTCAAGTGCTGATAGCGAAGCGCCTCAACCTCGATGATCTCGGTTGGTTGACGCTTGGAGCGTCGCGCTGCCTGATGAATAGTTGGCTCTAGCTCACTCCTGTCGTGTGGACCGTGCAACGCGAGATACTTCGGGGAGTGCTCATAGAGAAACGTGTGAGCACGAAGGTCCCACGGTCGCATCATCGTGTGCAGATACGGCACCCAGAGAGCGTCGTATTGTTCCAGGACACGTGCAAGACACGACTCCCAACCTTGCCCCTCAAACGCACTCACCCAAACTTTTGTTTTGGAGTTCTCCCGCACAACGCGGGCGAACATCTCCGTGAGTATCGCCGATCGAACTCCGTGACTTCCACCAACCGACATCTGTAGTAGGTGCTTCCACCTTGGCCACAGCCGACCGAGGTCTCCCCCTTGTGGAACTGCTCGATCGACGCGTTTCAACGACCACCGGCGTTGCACCTTCAGCCATGCAATGAGAGGCGCTCAGCCAGACGGAGAACGACAAGTAGTCCGAAAGGAGAAAGTGTTGTCGCGCGGAGACGTTTGCGTAGTCGATGTGTTCATGCACGTTGGCGGGTGCGCGGGTTGCCCGCCCATCAGCGTGAAGATGCAGGAACTTTACAGAGAGACCGGCTTCAGTCAAACGTCGTGGAAGACCACGGAAATAGGGGCTCTCCCATTGACTTGGTGATGTTGCCGCGATTGATGACGCGGGTGTCGGCCAATACTGCACAAAAACGACATCGACTCTCTCTGCGTCATCAAATAACGAACTCGTGCGGTGCACCCTGAGCGCATCAAACAATGAACGAAGCCATGCGAAGGCTGCTCGGGCACATACTGGCTTCGCTCGTTGAGTCGCGTTAGTTGCCTCATGGCCCGTGCTCAGAATCTTGAGTTGTTCTTCGACACGGTGGTCTTGCCACAAACTACTTTCACGCAAGCTGCTGGCAGCCCAGAAGTCGTGCTGTCCGGTCTGAGTAATCTGACGCAGCGTTCGACCATTGATCACGACATCACCCAGAGCATTGAGTGCATCGAGATAGCGCTCAATGATCGAGTGCCGCTCTGTCTTGTTCAGCGAGATTCCCCCATCACGAGTATCAAGAAAAA
>RFMM01000253.1 GCA_009927665.1 Actinomycetota bacterium | reverse complement strand
TTGCGAGCGACGAGTGGCAGGGTCGGCAGCTTGCTGCAACTCGCGTCGGTACACGATTTCGACGGCGCCTTGTGGGCCCATCACCGCGAGTTCGGCCGACGGCCAGGCGTAGGCAAGATCGGCACCAATCGACTTCGAGTTCATCACGACGTAGGCGCCACCATACGCCTTGCGCGTGATCACCTGAATGCGCGGCACGGTCGCCTCGCAGTAGGCATAGAGCAACTTCGCTCCGTGACGAATGATGCCGCCGTATTCCTGATCGACACCAGGCAAGAAACCAGGAACATCGACGAAGGTGACAATTGGAATATTGAACGCGTCGCAGGTGCGCACGAAACGCGCCGCCTTCTCGCTTGACTCGATGTCGAGAACGCCAGCCAGCACCATCGGTTGATTACCGACGATGCCTACTGGGTGACCATCAATGCGCGAAAAGCCGCAGACGATGCTCTTGGCCCAATTGGGGAAATACTCGAAGAAGTCGCCATCGTCAACCACCTCGGCAATCACCTTCTTCATGTCGTAGGGCATGTTCGGAGTCGCCGGCAAGATGGTGCGAAGTGAGTCGCAACGGCGCGCCGGATCGTCAGTTGGTTCCGTCGAGGGCGGCGCCGACAAGTTGTTCTGCGGCAAGAAGCCAAGCAGAAAGCGCACTTCAGCCAAGCACGCCTGCTCGTCGGCCGAGACGAATGTTGCGACACCGCTCTTTGACGCGTGGCTGACGGCACCACCAAGTTCTTCGAGGGTGACGTCTTCGCCCGTGACGGTCTTGACGACATCCGGGCCGGTGATGAACATGTGGCTGGTTTCGCGCACCATGAAAATAAAGTCGGTCATCGCCGGCGAATACACCGCGCCACCCGCACACGGCCCGAGAATCACCGAAATCTGCGGAATCACACCCGACGATTGCACGTTGCGCCAGAAAATTCCACCGTAACTAGCGAGCGAGACCACACCTTCTTGAATGCGTGCTCCTGCACCGTCGTTGAGACCAATGACGGGTGCCCCGGTCTTCAACGCGAGATCCATCAATTTGTGAATCTTTTCGGCAAACACTTCACCAAGTGCTCCGCCGAACACGGTGAAGTCTTGACTGAAGACGAACACCTTTCGTCCGTCGATGGTGCCCCAGCCGGTGATGACACCGTCGGTGTAGGGGCGCTCTTCGAGACCAGCAGCGTGTGCACGATGTCGAGCGAGCAGATCAAGTTCGTGGAAGCTGCCCGGGTCGAGTAGCGCGTCGAGCCGTTCGCGCGCCAGCATCTTGCCTTTTTCGTGCTGTCGTTCGATGGCGCGCGGTGACCCGGCGTTGCGCGCTTCGTGTTTGCGTGCTTCGAGATCTGCGAGGCGGTCGCCAGTCGGGTTCACGGCCACGTCAGAACGCTAGTTGGCGGCGCGCACCGCTACGTCGTCAACCGCCGACGATGGTCGTCTGAGTACCAACGAGCGACTCGGTAACCGTGATGGTCGTACCGAGTGTCGTGAGATCACCCGTTGTCGTCGTGCCAACGATTTCCACATTCCACACACCGGCTACGGGGAAGACGAGGCCGCCGTCGACGGGTGCAACCGCTGCACCAGCAAAACGCAGCGGCATGATGAGTGCGATACCTGCATACCCTTCGGCTTGGGGTACGAGCCGGACCTCAAAGTTGTTGATGCGCTTCGGCTCGAGCAATTCGACTCGCATCGCATTGGCGCCCGTGGTGAGTGGAGTAATCGACAAGATGACATGGAAGCGGTCGTTCTTCAGTTCTTCTCGATAGAGATAGTTCGCCGACGGCGTTGCTCGCTTGGCGATGGCTTTCGGTGGTCGCATCGACGCCGCCCATGATGTTGCACCGAGCACGAGAATGCCGACGATCACTTGTGCGGTGATGGCACGACGTAGTCGCCAGGCCATCTGCGCCGTCAGGCGCCGTTCGCGCCCGAGTCGATTGGCCGAGAAGTTGCGCACCAGAAGCATCAGCCACACCATGACGGCAACGATGACGAGTGTCAACACGTTCGCTCGTCCATGACTGCTGGTGAAGATCGCCGCACCATCGGTGAGGTACACCTGCACCAGACCGGTGAAGATGGTGACGAGCATCAGCAGCGGCGAGAGGCGCACGAAATAGCGAACGGCATCGACGAGATCGCGGTCACCTGGCCCGGCGAGGGCTGCCCGTGCCAGCAGCACGAGCGCACCGAGCCACAACGCCATGCTCCAAGCGTGGAAGATGCCGATGATGTACGTGAAGACGGGCAGGTTCTGGCCCACACGAGTCAACCCGTAGGTTGCCGCCAACGCGAGCAGATACAGAATCGCCGGCACCTGAGTCTCTGGTTGCAGCACCCGTCGCGGGGCAAAGGCGATCGCGGCCGAGCCGGCGACGAGCACGAACCGTAATAACAGCACGATGCCGCCCGCCGAGTTGAGCCCGCCGAACCAGGTGAACGGGTTCAACGATGCGATGAACGAATCGCCGCTCGCACGAGCGGAATTCAACGAAACCACCAAGAACAGCGACCCGAGTGCGGCGAACCACGACAGTCGCAAGAAGCGCTGGGTCGTGTCGTATTCGAAACCTTCCGGCCAGCCGATCACGATGTAGAGCAGGCCACCGACCACGCATGCAACGAAGAAATATTCGAGAATGCGAAGCAGCACGAGCAACAGACCAAAGCGCGGTTCAGGTGCGGCGGCGATGTTGATGATTTCCCCAACGATCGTCGTGTCGGTGGTCTCGATGTTTGCTGCGAGAGAGGTCTGGGTGCTGATGAGCAGCGTGAAATTGAAGGTGCCAAGGCTGCCGATGTCGCGGTTGATCACCCAAGTGACCGTGCACTGACCAGCAGGGGGAATCGACGCGAGCGGCGCCGAAACGGTTTGCGAGTCGACGGCTACGACCGGTGATCCGAGTGACACCGTGGTGCCGCTACATCGCAGCAACACACCGAGGGATGCCGCATCATCGGCATCGAGTTTGTTGCGAAACACGAGTTGCAGTTGCGTCGGCACGACCGTGACCGTCGCGTTGGGTTGTGGGTTCGAGGAGATCAGCTCATTCGGAATGTTCGACGCGGCCTGCACTGTGTCACTGGTAGCAGCGAACCATGCGAGCGCGGCACAACAGACTGCGACGACGGCTCGTCGACGGCGTGGAAATCGAAGCACACGCATGAGCGTGAATCCACGGTACTGAACGACCGCCATAGGAATGTCGCATCACATCACCGAGCACCGCAGGGATAGGCTCGCTACGAAATGGCCACCCAATCGCTGTACCGCCGCTATCGCCCGCGACGCTTCGGCGAACTGAAGGGTCAAGAACACATTGTGCGGGCCCTGCGCAATGCTGTCGCCAACGATCGTGGTGGTCAGGCGTATCTATTCTCGGGGCCGCGTGGCACGGGCAAGACGTCAGCCGCACGAATCCTCGCCAAGGTGCTGAACTGTGCAAACCCGCAGCAGGGTGAACCGTGTTGCGAGTGTGAGTCGTGTCTCGCCATCGATCGTGGCACGAGTTTCGACGTGCTTGAACTCGACGCGGCGAGCAACAACGGCGTTGACAACATCCGTGAGCTCATTGAGCGTGCGGCGATGGGCAACCCTGGGCGTCATCGCGTGTTCATCCTCGACGAAGTGCACATGCTGAGCACCGGCGCCGAGGCTGCGCTGTTGAAGACGCTCGAAGAGCCGCCACCCCACGTTGTCTTCGTGCTCGCCACCACCGACCCGCAGAAGGTAAGCGAAACGATTCGCAGCCGCACCCAGCACCTGCAGTTTCGCCTGCTGCCCGCCAAAGAGTTGGAAGCCCACGTGCGCTGGGTGGTGAGCGATGCCGGTCTCACCGTGTCAGATGACGCCATCAGTCAGGTGATCGCCGACGGCGGAGGTTCGGCCCGCGACACGTTGTCGGCGTTGGAGCTTGTGGCAGCCGGCGGCGGTGAAGCCGACTCGAGCGTGCGACCCGAAGATGTGATTGAGGCGCTGATCGCGCGCGACGCCGCTGAGGTGCTCACCAAAGTGGCAGCGGTGATGCAACGTGGTTATGACCCGAAGACGTTCACCGAACAGATCGTTCGGTATCTGCGCGAGATGTTCTTGTCGTCGATGTCGCCACAACTCGTGCAACTCTCCCAAGAACAGGCCGTTCACGCCGCCGAATTAACGGCGCGCTACGGCATTGCTTCAGTGGTGCGAGCGATTGAGACTCTCGGTGAAGCTCTTCTCGATATCCGTCGTGCGCCCGACCCGCGTCTCGTTCTTGAGGTCACACTGGTGCGATTGGCGAGCAACTCCATCGCCAACGACACGGCATCGCTCGTCGCCCGTGTTGAGCGACTCGAGACTGGTGGTGCGCGACCGAGAGATGTGACCGGTCCGATTCCTCGTCCGCGATTGACCGAAACCGTCGCAACGCCGCGCACTGCGACATCTCCGACTCAAACGACTACCCGAGCGAAGTCTTCGCCTACACCCACATCGCCGACATCATCTCAACCGGCAACAACGTCACCGACCAGCACTACATCGTCAAACACCCAGGTAGCGGGCGACCTTGCCGATCTGTGGCCCAGCGTGTTGCGCACGCTGAAGGCCACCGTGCGTGCCCTGTATTCAGCAGTTGACATTGTGTCGGCGAGTGACGACGCACTCGTGTTTTCGGCACCGAGCGACATGCACAAAAAGAAGTGCCTCGAGTGGAAAGACCCGGTCGTGGCCGCGCTCACGACTAGTGCAGGTCGACCAATTTCGATTGACTTCGTTGTTCACGGCTCACGGGGCCCGGCAACTGCCGAGACCGTGCGCCCAAGCGCCGCCGCGCCGACCCCCGAAGTTGCGGTCGCATCCGAGAGTGACGAGGTAGATGAGTCACGCTCTGCCGATTCGTTCGCTGAAGAACTGTCGCGACAATTCCCGGGTTCGACGGTGATCGACTCGCCCAAGGGCTGAGCCAACTCGTGTCATCGGCCTACTCACGACCAATTCAAGCGATGATCGACGCACTCTCAAGACTGCCGAGTGTCGGCCCAAAATCGGCACAACGCATCGCCTTTCATCTGTTGAAGAGTGACCGTGACGAGGTGGAAAAGCTCACCACCGCAATCGCCACGGCGCGGGCCACCGTGCAGTTTTGCGAACGATGCTTCAACTTTTCTGAGTCGACGCTCTGCCACATCTGCAATGACGATCGGCGTGACGGCACCACGCTTTGCGTCGTTGAAGAGTCGCGAGATGTCGTCGCGATCGAAAAGACGGGGCAATACCGGGGTCGCTACCACGTACTACTCGGGGCGATGAACCCACTCGAAGGTGTCGGCCCAGAACAACTGAAGATTCGTGAGTTGCTGCTGCGCCTCGATCCCGAAGGCATCACCGAAGTGATCTTGTGTTTGAACCCGAATACCGAAGGTGAAGTGACCAACCTGTACCTGGCGCGTCTGCTCAAGCCACTCGGCATTCGGGTGACGCAATTGGCGATGGGGTTGCCCGTGGGCGGCGACCTCGAATATGCCGACGAGGTCACGCTCGGTCGTGCGCTCGTGGGTCGACGTGAGGTCGCCGACGAACCGCGTTAGCGGTGCGGTACGTCTCGGCTCGATGAGGTGAGGGTTAGTCGACCGTTCGCACGATCAGTGCGTCGCCCTGACCGCCACCGCCACACAGCGCGGCAGCACCAACGCCGCCACCTCGACGTCGCAGTTCGTGCAACAAGGTGAGCGCCAGGCGATTGCCGCTCATGCCGATGGGGTGACCCAACGCGATCGCACCACCATTGACGTTGACGACATCATCAGAGATACCAAGGTCGTTCATTGAGGCGATGCCAACGGCAGCGAACGCCTCGTTGATTTCAAACAGCGAGAGCTCGTTGAGTTTCATTTTCGCACGGGCAAGTGCCTGCGTGATTGCCCCGCTCGGTTGATGCAACAGCGATGCAGAGTCGGGGCCGGCAACCATTCCGTAAGAAACGAATTCACCGAGGGGCTTGACACCACGCTGTTCGGCGGCACGGCGTGACATCACGACGACTGCCGAACCACCGTCACTGATCTGGCTGGCGTTACCCGCGGTAACGGTGCCGTTCTTGTCGAATGCTGGCTTCAGGGCGCCGAGTGATTGCATCGTCGTGGCCGCACGCACGCCTTCATCAGTGTCGACCAAGACTGGGTCACCCTTGCGTTGCGGCACCGGAACAGCGACGATCTCGTCACGCAGGCGACCCGCCGCGATTGCCGCCGCTGCTCGCGCATGGCTCTGTTCTGCCACGCGATCTTGTTCGTCACGTGAGATGTTTCCGGCGGCATATCGTTCGGTGCCAAGACCCATCAAGCATGCGTCAAACGCACACCACAGACCATCTTTGATGATGGCGTCGGCAAGCTCGGTGTTGCCGTAGCGAAAACCACCTCGCGCGCCAGTGGCGAGATACGGTGCGTTGGTCATTGACTCCATACCCGCAGCCACGACGATGTCGGCTTCACCATTTGCGATCATCTGATCGGCGAGGTAGATCGAGTTCAATCCAGACAAACACACCTTGTTGACGTTCACGCTCGGCACACGCATCGGAATGCCTGCCTTCACCGCGGCCTGACGAGATGGCACTTGTCCCTGACCAGCCATCAGCACTTGACCAACGATGACGTGCTCGACTTCATCGGGCGCCACACCAGCGCGGCGCAGGGCCTCGGCAATGGCGATGCCCCCCAGTTCAGCGGCGGAGAATGACGCGAGCGCCCCGCTCATCTTGCCAATGGGCGTGCGTGCGCCCGCAACGAGATATGAACCAGGCATGGTGACTCCTCTCGCCCAAGAGTATCGCTGCGCTCGCGGTGCCCAGCCAGTCAGTCGGTAGTTTTTCGGGGTGGATTCCGTGCGTGATGCCGTCGCCAGTGGGGCGACTGCCGAACAGTTCGCCAAGCTTCCCGTGCCTGCGTCTTATCGAGCTGCCGTGCTCGACAAGTCAGATGCCGAAATGTTCGCCGGTATGGCTTCACGAGATAAAGACCCCCGCAAGAGTCTCAAGCTGCGTGAAGTGCCTGTGCCTGAATTGGCGCCCGACGAAGCACTGGTTGCGGTGATGGCGAGCAGCATCAACTTCAACACGGTGTGGAGCTCGATCTTTGAGCCAGTCAGCACCTTCGGTTCACTCACGCGCCTGGCCCGCGAGAGTTCGTGGGCCAAGCGACATGACTTGCCCTATCACGTTGTCGGTAGCGACGGCTCGGGTGTCGTCTTGCGGGTCGGCACGGCAGTGCGCAACTGGAAGCCCGGCGATCGCGTGACGATTCACTGCAATCACGTTGATGATCAAGACCCGAGTGCCCACGACGACTCGATGCTCGGCGCAAACCAGCGCATCTGGGGATACGAGACAAACTTCGGCGGTCTTGCCGACCTCAGCGTCGTGAAGGCAAACCAATTGATGCCCAAGCCCGCCCACCTCTCGTGGGAAGAAGCTGCGGTCAACGCGCTGTGCAACAGCACGAGTTATCGCATGCTTGTGTCACAAAACGGTGCGCGCATGAAACAAGGCGACGTCGTGCTCATCTGGGGTGCGACCGGTGGCATCGGCGCCTATGCGGTGCAATACGTGTTGAATGGCGGCGGTATTCCGGTCGGGGTCGTCAGTTCGCCCGACAAAGAGCGCATCTTGCGCGAGATGGGTTGCGAGGCGGTCATCGATCGGTCGAAAGGCAACTACAAGTTCTGGAACGAAGACAACACACACAACGAGAGCGAGTGGCGACGCTTCGGTGGCGACATTCGAGCGCTCGTCGGTGAAGACCCTGACATCGTCTTTGAACACCCTGGTCGTTCGACGTTCGGTGCGTCAATGTACGTGGTGAAAAAGGGCGGCACCGTCGTCACGTGTGCGGCGACGAGCGGTTACATGCTCGAGTTCGACAATCGCTTCTTTTGGATGCGTCTCAAGCGACTAGTCGGCTCTCACTTCGCCAATTACCGTGAGGCCTACGAGGCCAATCGCCTCATCGCCAAAGGCATGATCGACCCCGTGATGTCACAAGTGTTCACCCTTGAGCAGGCCGGCGAAGCGGCATACCAGGTGCATCGCAACCTGCACGAAGGAAAGATCGGCGTGTTGTGTTTGGCAGAGAGCGAAGGCGAAGGCGTGACCAATCGTGAACTACGTGAAAACGTGGGCGAGGCACGCCTGCGGAGGTTCAGGAGATGATCCTCACCGAGATTGATCACGTTGCGATCGCAGTCAGCAACCTCGAGGCAGCGATCGACTACTACCAGCGGGCCTTTGGTGCAACGGTCGACCATCGTGAAGTTGTCGAGCGTGATGGTGTCGAAGAGGCGTTGTTGAAGGTCGCCGAAAGTTACGTGCAGCTCTTGACCCCGACGCGACCCGACTCGCCGGTTGCCAAGTCGATCGAGAAGCGCGGTGAAGGTTTGCATCACATTGGCTATCGAGTGGCCGACTGCAAGGCGGCACTTGCGGCGATGATCGCAGCGGGTGCCACGCCAATCGACAAAGAGCCACGCCCTGGTTCACGCGGCACGACCGTGGCGTTCATTCATCCGAAGGGTTCGTTCGGCACCCTCATCGAGTTGGTGCAGGAATAGACGAACGCTCGTGCGGTTCGCGCTCGGCGTGCTGCTTGGTGTCGTCGGGTCAACTTTCGCAACTCAGTACGCGTTGCAGGTGGTGCGTGACGCTCAACGCGACACCACTGATGCAGTGAACAGTGTTAAGGCAACCGCTCTACCGAGTCACACTCGCCTCGTTGGATGGATGCTTGCCGTGGTGTTCGGCGCGGTCACAGGCGGTCTTGCTGCGGGTCGCAGTTGGTGGCAGGCGGCCGCACTTGTAGTGACCGCGACGCTCACCATCGTGCAGACGCCGATTGATGCGATGTTGCATCGGCTTGCTCGGCGCGCCACCATCGTGGCACTGGTGGCGATGGTGATTGTGGTCGTCGTTCATCGCATGACCAACGAAGAGTCCGCCACGGCTCTGCGTGTGCTCTCTGCGCTCGGCGTGACTGCTGCCTTTGCTGTCTTACATTTCGCATCACCTCGATCGCTGGGGTGGGGTGATGTGCTCCTCGTGGCGCCACTCGCGCTGGCAGTCTCGCCGTCGCGCATCGTTGCGTGGTTACTGTTGGCGTGTTGCACAGCCGGCGCACACGGTGTGATCTTGCGAGTGAGGCGCGGTCAACGATTCCTTCCGTTTGGCCCACACCTGTTGGCCGCGGCATGGCTCGCTCAGGCAGTCAGCGTCTAGGTTCAAACCCATGATCGTGCATCTCGTTGACGGCACCTACGAGTTGTATCGGCAGTTTTACGGCCAATTGGGTCGGCATACCGATGAGCACGAGAACGCTGGCGTGATGGGCGTGCTCTCAAGCACCCTGCAGTTGTTACAAGACGGTGCGGCCCATGTGGGCGTCGCAACTGATCATGTCATCGAAAGTTTTCGCAACGATTTGTGGCCCGGCTACAAAACAAGCGAAGGAATGGAACCCGACATCCTGCGGCAGATTCCCGTGCTTGAAGATGCACTTCGCGCCATGGGGGTGACCGTCTGGGCGATGGAAGAGTTCGAGGCCGACGACGCGCTCGCATCTGCGGTGCGTGTGGCGTGCGAAGACCGCCGCGTGCATCAAGTGCAGTTGTTGACCCCCGACAAAGATCTCGGTCAGTGCGTGAGCGGTCGCCGAGTCGTGCAAGTTGATCGTCGCAACGACGTGCTCATCGATGAAGCGGCCATTCGTACGAAGTTTGGCATCGGCCCTGAGTCAATCGTCGACTATCTCGCACTGGTAGGCGATACCGCTGATGGGTTTCCGGGCTTACCTGGTTGGGGTGCCAAGAGTGCGTCGACGGTGTTGGCGAAGTACGGCGACATCATGTCGATACCCGAGAGCCATGAGCAGTGGATCGCCGATGGCGTCAAAGTGCGTGGCGCAGAGAAACTCGCCACCACCTTGCGTACGAAGCGCGCCGATGCCGAGCTGTTTCGAATTCTTGCCACACTCGTCGACACCGTCGAAGTCGGCGTCGTAGATGATTGGTGTTGGCACGGGCCGACCGAGCGATTTCGCGCACTCGCACACGAGTGGGGAGTTCCTCAACTTGCTGAACGCGCCGAGAGCCTCGCCGATTGAAAGCTTGCCGACTGAAACTTCGCCGACTGAAGTGACGGCCAGGCGATCTGCGGCACACGAGCACTTCCGATGAAGGCTGCTTCCTTCCGGACCTGACCTGATTCTCGGGTGTCCGTTGCACAGGACCCGACCGCCACCTCACTCGACGAAGCGACGTTGTTCCACACGCTAGTGCCGATCGAGGTTGCGGCGTTTTGACATCGTGCGTCTGCGATTCGCGAGTGTGTTCTCCGATAGCCTGCCGTCGTTCTCGCGTTGCAGCCGCACGCGACGACGATTCGGAGGGGTGCGAGAGCGGCCGAATCGGCGCGCTTGGAAAGCGCGTGAAGCGCAAGCTTCCGTGGGTTCGAATCCCACCCCCTCCGCCACACCGCATTCTCGTTGCGACTGCCGCCCATCATGCCCACAGATAGCGTTGCCAGACGGAAGGGTGCCAGAGCGGCCGAATGGGACGGTCTCGAAAACCGTTGTGGGTGTATGCCTACCGTGGGTTCAAATCCCACCCCTTCCGCCA
>RFMM01000194.1 GCA_009927665.1 Actinomycetota bacterium | reverse complement strand
GCCCCGCTCGCCCGCCACAACTGATACACCGGGCCCTGCGTGAGCGCAAAGAGCGCGACAATCGCGTAACACCACTCGATGCTCGACCACCACGAACGACGCGAGACCGACGACACCACCACCGTTCAAACTCTATTGAGAACAAGGTGACCCAGAACGAATGAATAACACGAGTACAGGTGGGCTCGGCGCAGAACGGTAATCTGCGGCCCGCAGCCAAGAAGTAGTCTTGAGACCGCGCGCTTTGCGTTGTTTGATGATGACTCGCCAATTTCCGATCATCGTGATCGTGCGAGACCGCCTTTCGCACCTGCAACAACTGCTCGCGTGGCTCGATGATGTTGGACAACGCAATGTTTGGCTGTGCGACAACGCGAGCACATACCCGCCGATGGTCAAGTTTCTTGCCTCGACCCAATATCGCGTTGTGCGCAACACCATAAACCTCGGGCATCGGGCGCCGTGGCTCTCAGGGCTCGTTGCCGAACTTGGTGCCACCACACCGTTCGTCGTCACCGATCCCGACGTGGTGCCATGTTCAACCTGCCCACTCGATGCCCTCGACTACTTCGCGGAGACGCTGCGCGTGCATCACGACATGGACAAAGTCGGGTTCTCGCTGCGGCTTGACGATATACCGGGAACGAACAAGCACCGTGCAGCGATTCTCACATGGGAGCAACAGTTCTGGGTGAACGAGTTCAAGCCTGGCTTCTATTTCTCACCCATCGACACGACCTTCGCGCTCTATCGACCCGGATTGGGTCATCAAAACAGCAGGTCACTACGCAGCGCACCACCATACGAAGCGCGCCATATGCCGTGGTACGACGACTCTTCGCACCCGAGCGACGAACTCACGTATTACATCACCCACGCTGATCGGCTGGTATCGAACTGGAACAGCGACCAGATACCAGCGAACGTTCGTGCCAAACTACAAGGACGCCTCGGAAAGGATTCGGGTGCAACATGACGACACCCGCAATCTCCGTGGAGAGTCTCTGGAAGAGCTTTCGTCTCTATCACGAGCGAAACCGCTATCTGAAGGCAGCAATGCTGCGTGGTCGGCGCGCGCGATACGAAGAGTTTTGGGCGCTGCGCGACGTGGCCTTTCAGGTGCCACACGGCGAGACGGTCGGCATCATCGGCTCGAACGGCTCAGGCAAGACAACGCTCTTGAAGTGCCTGACGGGTATCTACACACCAGAACGTGGTCGTGTACAGATTGACGGCAATATCGCTGCACTGCTTGAACTCGGCGCCGGTTTTCATGCGGAACTGTCAGGGACCGAGAACATCTATCTCAACGGCTCAATCTTGGGCATGTCAAAGAAAGAGATTGATGCAAAGTTTGACAGCATTGTCGAGTTTGCAGGTCTCGAACAATTCATTGATACTCCGGTTAAAAACTTCTCTTCGGGCATGGTGGTGCGCCTCGGCTTCTCTATTGCCACACATGTGGAACCTGAGGTTCTCTTGATTGACGAGATTCTTGCGGTTGGCGACCAGGCGTTTCAGCGCAAGAGCACCGAGAAGATTGAACAGTTTCGTCGTGAGGGTCGCACGATTCTCGTCGTCAGTCACTCGCTCGGGCTTGTTCAGCAACTGTGCAACACCGTGGTCTGGTTGGAAAAGGGCAACGTCAAGCGAATTGGTCCAGCGGCCGAGGTCATCGCCGAGTACACGGGTGGCACCTACGGAAACTTCGCGCAAGAAGAGTCGAGCACGCGCAAGCGTTGGGGAACCGGTGATGCCCAGCTGGTGCAAGTTGGTTTCGCTGGCGAGGCTGGTGAGCGAATCGATTCACTCACCACGGGCGGACCACTGCGAATCGACTTCGAACTCAACGCCCATCTTCGAGTGGAGTCACCGGTCTTACATGTACGCCTTGAAACCACGAATGGTGAAGTGGTGTGGGCAACTTCGACCCAACGCGGCACCGCCACCCTGCGGGTGTTGCAGGGGCCAGCGACGGCGTCACTGCACCTGCCGACCTTGCCGCTCGCAGAGGGTACGTATTACCTGACGGTGATCCTCACGGACTCTACGGGTACCACTGAATACGACCACTGCCAGCACTGGGCGAAACTGCACGTAACGGGCAGCTCACCGTTCGATGGTGGCGTCGTGGCACTGCCTTCGACATGGTCGCTGGCGCGACAGAAGAGCTGAGGGCTACAACTCTTCGGCGATACGGCGCGAGAATCGCCCGAACACCAAGAGACCGATGGCCAGTGAGCCCATCGCAACACAGATCAGTACGGCTAAGTCGCTCCAATCCGGACCACGTCCATCAAACGTGACGTGACGAAACGATCGAACGAATGCGGTCGATGGATTCCAGTGATAAATCGACCACCAGATACCCGAAAGTCGATCGTCGACACGAGCGGGGTCGTAGATGACCGGAGTCGCGAAGAACCACATCTGGCTGATGATGGTCCACAAGTACTTCAGGTCTCGAAAGAATACTGACCCGACCGCCAGAATCAGCGCGAGGCCGGCGGTGAACATCGCCAGCAACAGCATCAAGAACAACAGCATCGGGAGCCATGGCAGCAAAGGGCTTCCAAAAATCAACAGCACCACGCAGAGAATCGACATCTCAATACTGAATTGCACGAGACTAAACAACACCTCAGAAAAGACCAGCGTCTCGCGCGCGAATCGCACCTTGCGCACGAGCGCGGCGTTGCCAATGAGTGAATTCAGCCCGAGACCGCAGATGAGGTTGATGAAGCCCCACGGCAGAATGCCGCTCAAGAGATAGAGCGAATACACCGTGATGCCCGACGGATCGCCGGCGGGAGCCTGAACCCCGAAGATGGCACCAAAGACGACGGTGTAAATCAGCATCTGTGAGAGAGGGTTGAGCATCGACCAGCTCCAGCCCAAAATCGAGCGTCGATACTTTGCTCGCAATTCACGCAACGTGAGATTCCACAACAAGTTACGCGAACGGATGATTTCGCCGACTTGACTCACCAAGTTCACGGTACCAACTTGGTAGCGTCACGGGGGTGAGCGACATCACACCGCTGACTGATGTGGCACGCGACGCCGCAGTCATACGACTCACCAACGAGCTACGACTCGCCAACGAAAGACTTGCCACTCTTGAACTGGAAGTCTTGAACTCACGTGATCATGCGATTGGTCGGGCAGCCGAGGTTGGCGAGTTGCGCCATCGCCTCCTTGCGCAAGCGGCGATGTATGAACGGCGACTATCAGAAGCGCGTCACGCTCACACCACCCACGACACCAACCATCGGGCACATATCGCTCAGCTCGAAGATGCGCTCGCTGCCGCCAGCACCGCCGCTCGGGTTGAAAACCGAAAGGCAAGTGTTCTGAACGCCGACCTTGAGCGACTGCGGCATCGTTCACCTGGAAGCTGGGCCGCACGTTGATGTGGCCGGTTCGCCTGCTGAAGCGACTCATACGGCGCGCCTGAGCGCGATGCCCCGCTTCAGCATCATCACCCCTGTTTACGAACCACCGCATGAGGCATTCGAGTCGTGCATCGATTCGGTGCTTGGGCAAACCAATACCGACTGGGAATGGTGTCTCTGTAACGATGCTTCGCCATCGACATGGGTGGCTGAGCGGCTTGCCCGACTGCAAGCCAGCGACTCGCGAGTTCGCGTCGTAACTCGCCCGACCAACGGCGGCATCGTTGCTGCATCAAACGATGCGATTGCCAGTGCGAACGGAGACTTCTTGGTGTTGCTCGACAACGACGACGAACTTCGTCTTGACGCCCTTCAGCTGGTATCAACTGCGCTCGATGTAGCGCCCGACACTGACTACCTGTACTCAGACGAAGACAAGATTGCTCCAACTGGTGAACGCTTTGATGAATTCCAGAAACCCATCTGGTCTCCCGAGCGACTGCTCGCCCAGAACTACACCAGTCACTTGTCGGTCATGCGCCGTGTCTTGGTCGATGAGGTCGGGCGGTTTCGTTCAGGCTTCGACGGATCACAGGACTACGACCTGGTGCTTCGCGTTATCGAGCGGGCCCGACGTATCACGAACGTGCCCGAGGTTTTGTATCACTGGCGGGCGTTACCGACGTCTACTGCTTCGGCAGCCGCAGCGAAGCCCTATGCATTCGTTGCGGCACTACGCGCGGTGCGTGAACATCTCGAACGCAGTGGCATTCAGGCCGAGGTCACCGAAGCAGGCCCGTCTCTGGCACGTGTTCAGCGACGGTCGCTTCATCATCCCTTCGTCTCCATCGTCATCGTCGCCGATGGCGCGACCGAACGCATCTATGGTGTGAGCCGACACCTCGGTTACCACATCGTTTCAGCGGTTGTTGAACGATCGACCTATCGCAATTTCGAGCTCGTATCGTGGTGCCATCGACGATGTCGACCGAACAACAAGACGAGCTGTTGCGTCGAGCCGATGGTCGCGGCCGTCTGGTGCAGGTTGCGGCCGACGCTTCACTCGCCCATTCGCTGAATGCCGGGCTCATCGCCGCCAAAGGTGAGTGCGTCGCCTTCATCGACCAGCACTGCGAACTTATTGATACCAACTGGATTGAAGTGCTGTTGGGGTATCTCGATCGAGCATCAGTCGCACTGGTTGCACCCCTGCTTCTTGATGAATATGGCGTCGTGCACTCGGCCGGGCTTAGCCTCAACCCCGAACCGCACCACATTGCTCACGGTTGCTTACCGACCGACCTGGGTCCGGTCGGAATGTTTGCGATTGCCCGCGAATGTTTCGGGGTCAGTACCGCGTGTGTTCTTGCCAAGGCAAGTGCATTGCGAGCGGTCGGTGGTTTCAGCCCCGACTATTCGGGGCGCACCTTTGACTACGACTTGGCCTGCAAGTTGCAGCAACATGACTTGCATGCGATGGTGACTCCACTCGTGACAGTCAGGTATCTCGGCACTGA
>RFMM01000042.1 GCA_009927665.1 Actinomycetota bacterium | reverse complement strand
CAGGAAACGTACGCCTGATGAGGGTCGTCCATGTGATGACTCGTACCAACATCGGTGGTCCATCGGTGATGTTGGTCGACCTCTTGACGGGCCTCGACCGCTCGGAAATCGAACAAGTCGTCATTCGAGGCACACCTCATGATGACGAAGGTGATTACTTCGCGACACGCCAGATTCCGGCAGAAGTCGTCACACTTGGAGCGCTACGTCGCCGAGTTGGTGCATTTAGTGAACTGCGTTCGTTGATCGACTTGGTGCGAATGCTGCGTCGGCTGCAGCCAGACATCGTGCACACCCACATGGCCAAGGCGGGGCTGCTTGGTCGTGTCGCTGCACTGCTTGCACGAGTACCGATACGTGTGCACACCTACCACGGTCACTTGCTGCACGGATACTTTTCACCGGTCGTCACACGTCTCGTCACTACTGCCGAGCGAATCCTGGGGCGCTTTACCCACTGGCATTTCGTCGTTGGATCACAAACCCGAGATGATCTGCTCGCCGCACATGTCGTGCATCTCGATCGGTCGAGCGTCATCATGCCCGTCGCACCAATCATCGAGCCACGGTCTCGTAATGATGCACGCGAGCAACTCGGTGTACCAACGGATCGGCTACTCATCGGATTCGTTGGAAGACTGACCTCAATCAAGCGGCCTGACCGCTTTCTTGCCCTAGCGGCTACGCGACCCGATGCGCATTTCGTTCTCATCGGTGACGGGCCATTGCGCATGACCGTCGCAGAGCAGGCCGGTCGATTGTCGAACGTGACGCTGGTTGGCTGGCAGAACGATCTTTCGGTGGTGTATGGCGCGCTTGATGCCGTCGTCTTGACGAGTGACAACGAGGGAGTTCCACTCTCGGTGCTCGAGGCGGCATCGGCGGGCGTCGCCGTGTTGTCACTCAACGTTGGCGGAGTCAGCGAGATCATCTCTGACCGATCGACCGGAATGCTCGTTGCCGATGATTCGCAACTCGCCACCCGACTTACAGAGCTGCTTGACCAAACGACAGTGCGCCAGACATTGGCGCTCGCAGCGCAACGTGATGTTCGTTCACGATTCTCAGCCCAGCGCTATCTCTCTTCACATGCAGACATCTA
>RFMM01000044.1 GCA_009927665.1 Actinomycetota bacterium | reverse complement strand
GAGTGGAACGCGCAACTAGTCTCGGGCTTTGTGAATTTGCGCCCGAAGTTGCCTCTCCGCGTTCCCGTTTCGGTCGCGGCAGGACTCGGGAGCTTCGTCATACTCTGCTTGCGTTCAACGCAGAGTATCGGTCGACTACCAGCAGATCCTGGCTATGGCTATGTGAGTGAAGCACTTGACCGCGGAGTCATGGCACTCTGGTCAGGAGACCCGTACTACCACGTTGCGGCACGTGCAGTGGCCCTCATCGTGTCATGGTTTCCGTTGGCGTCGCAAGCAATTGTCATGACATTGATCGTGCACATGGTGTGGTCGCTTTGCTCAGTAGTCATCGCAGTAACAACGCACCGTGAAAGCTCTCAGATCGTGGTTGGTGTAGTGACCGGGCTCCTGCTTGCGCTCGCACCACATGCCTCAGAGAGCGGCATTGGCAATGTGGGAAACATCAAGTGGCCGATGTTGGCTGCGCTCGTAGTGGTTTGTGCGTCTACCAAGCTTCGATATCAGGATCTGATTTGGATTACGCCGCTTGCCATAATCACCGGGCTCACCCAGCCACTCACCGTGTTGGCACTTATTCCTCTGATGATCCAAGCCGTTGACACGCGAAGAGTTACAAGAACGACTGCAACACTCGCTCTGCTTGTCGTGGGCAGTATCGCCCTGCAACTTCAAAAGGTTGGTCTCAACGCTGCTACCACTGGGCAGTCAACAAAAGTCACACGACCATGGGGTGGCATGGGGCTCTTCTGGTGGTCAGGACTCACCGCACCAATCATCGTCGCCATCGCAGTCGCGCTTGTCTGGCTCTGGCTCAGAGTTCGCAAGGCGAGACAATCGACATTCCCTCTCACGCTCGCGCTTATGGCAATTGCGATTGCTGTGATGTCTTACCGTCTGGGAGGAATCGCAGATCGCTACTTCATCGTTCCAATGACTCTGGCCACAATTGCTGCCTTGCAGCTAACCATGCTTCTCACACGGCTTCTGCCACGACACAAGGTCTTTCTGCTCTGCGCACTTGGAATTGGAGTATTTGTTCCAACCGCAAAATGGTTTTCAACGGGTTGGTACCTGACATCAGGACCAACCTGGCAAGCTGAAATCGCCCGAGCTCGCTCAACCTGCGAAACAGACAACCCTGAGAAGGTTGAGGTCAATATCTCTCCGAGCGGCACGGTTGAGCTTCGCTGCGCTGTCA
>RFMM01000046.1 GCA_009927665.1 Actinomycetota bacterium | reverse complement strand
TCCTCAATGACTGAAGAAACACGGGTCGAGACAATTCTTGGAGATGCCTATCTCCGAGCCATGTATGACGTTGCGTATGGTCACATTGCGAGGCATTTACCCGACAAGCCAGGACCCGTGTTGGAAGTTGGTGCAGGACAGGGAATCGCGCGTGAACTCGGGCATCACTGGTGGCTCTCAGACATCAGCATGGGCGATCGCGTCGACGTCCGCGCATCTGCCCTCTGCCTGCCGTGTCACAACAACTCACTCGCGGGAATCGTGCTCAAAGACACCTGGCACCACATCGCAGACATCGAGATGTTTTTGACCGAAGCCGTTCGAGTTCTAAGACCGACCGGAAGTGTGGTGGTGGTTGATCCCTATTGGGGCTTGCTTGCAAGGTTTGTCTACAGGTATCTGCACCAAGAGCAATGGGATGCCACGACGCCGACATGGCAGTTTCCTTCACACGACCCGTGGGACTCGAATCAAGCACTTTCCTATCTGATGCTGCGTCGTGATCGAACACAGTTCATGCAACGCTGGGGAAAGCACTTCGAGATCACCGAGCACTCACGCACGATTGGGCCAAGTTTTCTCCTTTCCGGTGGTGTTTCACGTCGAACACCCATCAACGGAACTCTGCTCAGACGCCTCTTGCGGTGGGAAGAGAGTCGTGGCCCGTGGTTCGACCATCTACGCTTCTTCCACGTGTTTTCGTTGAGAAAGCGCGCCGTATGATTCGATCTTTTCTGCGACGTGAGCTGGCGGTGCTTCTACGCGGTGTTTCTCGAACCCCTACCACACATCTTGTCTCGGCGTGGGGTGATCTACCGATCAGTGACTTGCAATCTCGCCACATTGTTGCGTCAGACGGTCACCTGATTGAAGCGACATCCATCGCCGCGCACCTACAAACAGAAGCCGTACGTCAGGCAGACACCGTTGTCTTACTCGGCATCCTCAACGGCACCGACGATGTGCATACGGCACTGTCAGGTGTGGCCGACAGGTGGAGACCAGACGCTCGTCTTGTTGTTGTCTCGTACTTTCGACTATGGAGACCCTTCATTCGGCTTCTACGCGGTGGTCGCCAACGTCAGGAGATTTGGATTCCAACCGACGAAATCGAGAACCTCCTAGAACAGTCCAGCTTTGAGGTGATTGAACGTCGCAGTGCGGTCATCTTCCCTCTCCCGCTGCCCGTCATTGCCCGCTTCATCAATCGTTGGCTGAGCCCGTTACCCGTGTTGCGCTGGTTGGGTGTGTACAGCATCGTTGTCGCCCGGCCGCGGAGACCGCGCCAGCCGACTGAGCCTTCGGTGAGCGTTATCGTTGCCGCTCGCAATGAAGCCGGCAATATCGACGCACTCGTGCAGCGGTTGCCGCAACTTGCCGCGAGACAAGAGTTGATCTTTGTCGAAGGAGGTTCGAGTGACGACACCTGGGGAGCAATTCAACGCGTCTGCACTCAACAGGCACGACCAGATTTTCAGATCTCAGCGCATCGGCAAAGTGGCAAAGGGAAGGGTGACGCCGTACGACGCGGATTCGAGAAGGCGACAGGCGACATTCTCATCATTCTTGATGCTGACCTGTCAGTGCCACCAGAAGAACTACCTCGCTTCATCGACTTGATGAAGTCTGGGCTGTGTGAGTTTGCCAACGGATCACGACTTGTGTACCCCATGGAACAACGGGCGATGCAGTTTCTCAATCTGCTTGGCAATCGCCTGTTTGGTTTGGCATTCACATTCCTCTTGGGTCAACCAGTGCGAGACACGCTCTGTGGAACAAAGGCTCTGTGGGCCGATGACTACCGACGGATTGCTGCCGGGCGATCACACTTTGGCGAGTTTGATCCATTCGGTGATTTTGACCTGCTCTTTGGTGCTGCGCGCCTGCACCTGAAGATTCGAGATGTTCCCGTGCACTACAAAGAGCGCGTCTACGGGTCGACGAACATCTCTCGTTTTCGCCACGGCGTGCTGCTGTTGCGCATGACGACAGTTGCGGCGCGCAGGCTGAAATTCGT
>RFMM01000091.1 GCA_009927665.1 Actinomycetota bacterium | reverse complement strand
ATGTGGGGCGGCAAGTTGGTGTTCACGACCGCAATGAAATTCGCCGTCGGTCTCATCATCTTGTTCACCATCGGCGGTCTCTCGGGTGTCACGCACTCGGTGGCACCGAGCGACACGCAGCAGACCGACACCTATTACATCGTCGCCCACTTCCACTACGTGCTCTTTGGTGGCGCAATCTTCGGCATCTTCAGCGGTTTCTACTACTGGTGGCCGAAGATGTTCGGCAAGATGCTGAACGAACGCCTCGGTTCGTGGAACTTCTGGCTGATGGTCATCGGCATGAATCTCACGTTCGGGCCGATGCACATCCTCGGCTTGCAAGGTCAGCCGCGCCGCATGTACCAGTGGACCGAAGCACGCGCCGGTGAAGGGTTCTTCAACCTCGCGTTCTGGAACCTCGTCGCTTCGATCGGTTCGATCATCCTCACGCTTGGCGTGCTGTTTTTTCTCATCAACATCGTGGTCACTGCGCGCAGCAAGGTGCGCGCGCCACTCGACCCGTGGAACGCACGCAGCCTCGAGTGGATGACCTCAAACCCGCCGAAAGAACACAACTTCGACTCGATTCCGCACGTGAATCACTTGGATGAGTTCTTCCACCGCAAGTACGAAGAAGACGCGTCGACCCACACGATGCGCGAGGTCGCGACCGCCGAGCAAGTGCTGGCCGAGCTCGAGAAGAACGCCGACGCGCACATTCACATGCCGTCACCGTCGTATTGGCCGCTCGTCTTGGCTGCGGGTATGCCCGTCGTTGCCCTCGGGGTCATCTACTCGATTCCTGTTGCCATTGTTGGCGGCTTGATCATGTTGTATGCGCTCTATGGTTGGGCGCTCGAGCCGGCGACCGCCCCGGACATCGACCACGACGAACCGTCAGCGAACGGCCACAACGGTCACACGGTCGGAGCCAACCATGGCTGACACCGCCGTCGCCCATTCTGCACACACCTCGAGCACGGGCATCTCCAACGTCAAGTTGGGCATGTGGTTGTTTCTCGGTTCTGAGTGCCTGCTCTTTGGCGGCTTGATTTCCACGTACATGCTGTATCGCGGTCGTGTATCAAACGGCCCGACGCCCGAGCAGGTGTACGACATTCCGTTCACCTCGGTGAGCAGCTTCGTCTTGTTGATGAGCTCGCTCACCATGGTGCTCGCGGTATCAGCGGCAGCAAAGAGAGACGACCGGGGCACCAACCTGTGGCTCGTGGTCACCGCACTGCTCGGCGCCACTTTCGTCGGCGGTCAGGTGTATGAGTTCACCGCGTTCTACAACGAAGGTCTCGGCTTCACCACCAGCCTCTTCGGGTCGAGCTTCTACACACTCACGGGCTTTCACGGAGTGCACGTCACCGTCGGCATCATCATGTTGATGGCCCTCGTCGCCATCAACAAGCGCAGTCGCGTGCCAGGCAGCAAGGCCGAGACTGTCGAGATGATCGGCCTCTATTGGCACTTCGTCGACATCGTCTGGATCATCATCTTCACGCTCGTCTATCTGATTCCGGTCTGATCATGACGACCCACGCCACCGACCATGCTGAACACACACCGCCGAGCCACAGCGAAGCCGAACATGCCGAGCACGGCATGTCGACACGCGGCTATATCAACATTGCGTTGATTCTTGCCGCAATCACCGCTCTCGAAGTGTCGACGTACTACGTCGAATTCGGTCCGCTGTTCTTGCCGGCGTTGTTGATCATGATGGCGGTCAAGTTCGTCATCGTCGTGAGTTACTTCATGCATCTCAAGTTCGACAACAAGCTCTTCAGTTGGATGTTCTACGCCGGTCTCTTCCTCGCCGTTGGCGTGTACGTCGCGGCGCTCGGTACCTTCCACTTTTTCTTGCGGTAGGGCGTCATGCGCGCGACGCTCGTGGTGCTCGCCGAGGCCGCCGACCTCACGGCCAGCCCGTGGCGCTTTCAAGCCCACCCTGAGGTGTGGGTGCTTGTCGCGTTCGTCGTCGGGTCATGGTTCTATGCACTGCGAGCAATTGGCCCCCATACCCCTGAAGTGCGGGCGGGTGCCCCGATCATCACCCGCCGGCAGGCGTGGCTTTTTGTTGGCGCAGTTGCGATGCTGTGGCTCGCGAGTGACTGGCCGATTCACGACATCAGCGAGGAATATCTCTATTCGGTGCACATGTTTCAGCACATGGCGCTGTCGTACTTCTTGCCCCCACTCGTCTTGCTGGCCACACCCGTGTGGTTGTTTCGCGCGATCATTGGTGCACAGCGTGCCGGCCGAGTGATTCGATGGTTCGCCAAACCGGTGATTGCCGGCGTGCTCTTCAACCTGGTCGTGATGATCACCCACATTCCAGATCTTGTGAACCGCAGCGTGTCAAATGGTCCGCTGCACTATTCATTGCACGTGATGCTCTTCGTGTCGTCACTCTTGATGTGGATTCCGATCGTTGCACCAGATCATTCAATGCGTATCGGCTACGGCGGTCGCATGGTGTATCTCTTCCTCATGTCGGTGGTGCCCACCGTGCCGGCGGCTTGGCTCACGTTTGCCGAAGGCGCGGTGTACAAGCACTACGACATTGCGATTCGAGTGTGGGGGTTGTCGGTCACGACCGACCAGCAGATTGCCGGTGCGATCATGAAGACCGGCGGGTCGATTTTCTTGTGGTCGATCATCGTGTTTCTATGGTTCAAGCGATTCATGGCCGGCTACGGCGAGCGTCAGGACTACCGCCGAACTCCCGAGCCACCGCTCACGTATGAAGCGGTGACTGCCGAGTTCGAACGGGTTCCGGCACCAGCTGAGCCGCGCGATCGCTAGCCGTC
>RFMM01000056.1 GCA_009927665.1 Actinomycetota bacterium | reverse complement strand
TTGCCCGCCTACCACGTGGAAGACGACCTTGAGCGGGTGCCGCGTGAGTTGCGCGGTTTGCATCCGAACAACCCAGTGAATGTTCCCCGCAATGGTGGGGTGCAATTAGAGCTTCCTCCGCGGGTGCGGGGCACGAGCCCGTTGTGGTGGGATTGGGAAGGTCCGCACCCGACCCCGCACACCGCGGCACTCATCGCTGCGCTTGCCGCTGCGGCGACCTCGTGGTGCAGCGATAGCAGCGAGAACAATGTCGAGGCGACCGATAGCGAGTCGAGCGAGAACGCCTAGGGCGCGAGTCGCTCGATCTGCCAGGCATCAGTCACGCGGCGATAGCGAAAACGGTCGTGCAAACGACTTGGTCGACCCTGCCAGAACTCCCATTCATCGGGGTGAGCAACCAGCCACCCCAGAACTCGGGGCGGGGCACGGCAGCATCTGCGAAGCGGGTGCGTGCCTGCTCGACGCGGCGCTCAAGTTCAGCGCGATCAGCGATCGGTTCTGACTGCGGCGATGCCCACGCGCCAATCTGTGAGTCGCGCGGGCGTGAGGCGAAGTAGTCGTCGCTTTCGCTGGCACTCAACCGGGTGATGGCTCCGCGCACCCGCACCTGACGATGCAGGTCGAGCCATGCAAAAGTGCCTGCTGCTACCGGCATGCCGGCAAGTTCGCGGGCCTTGGCGCCGTCGTAGTTGGTGTAGAAGACAAGACCGCGTTCATCGGCACCGCGCGCCAACACGACTCGCGCATTCGGCCGCCCGCGATGATCGACGGTCGAGAGCGTGAAGGCATTCGGCTCTGCAATGGCGGCACTCACCGCGTCGGCATACCAACGACCGAACTGCACGATCGGGTCATCGGCAAGGTCACCGCGATCAAGCCCCGCAGTTTCGTATTGCACCCGACGGTCGCGCAGGTTCATCGCGACTGTGGCGGGCGAATAACGGTCAACCCGCGCATGTACGGGTGCAATACCGGGGGAATCACGACCGAACCATCTGCAGTGCGGAAATTCTCAACGATTGCCGCCCAAACGCGCGGCACGGCCAAGGCCGATGCATTCAAGGTGTGGGCGAACTCGGTGCCCTTCTTGCCACTGCGACGCAGACGAATGTCACCTCGTCGCGCCTGATAGTCGCTGAACCAGCTCACCGAACTGACTTCCAACCACTGGTCGCAACCCGGCGCATAGACCTCGACGTCGAAACTGCGGTGATGACTCTGGCCAAGATCACCCGTGCAAATCTCGAGCAAGCGATAGGGCAAACCGAGATCTGCAATGAGGTGCGTTACCCGCTGCACGAACTCGTCAAGCATGGCTGGCGCCTGCTCGGGTGTGGTGACTGCCAAGATCTCCACCTTGTCGAACTCGTGGCTGCGCAACATGCCGCGCGTATCGCGACCCGCCGCACCCGCCTCGCGACGAAAGCACGGTGAAAATGCCATGTAACGCACGGGCAGTGATGTTTCGTCGAGAATCTCGCCGGCGTGCAATGACGTGAGTGGCGCTTCAGCGGTCGGAATACACCACAAGTCATCGCGCTCGATGCTGTAGGCCTCATCGGCAAACTTAGGCAACTGGCCGGTAGCAGTGAGTGTTGCCGTGGTGACGAGTGACGGTGGGCGAATCTCTTCGTAGGCGTCGGCATTGCGGTCGAGTGCGTACTGACACAGGGCTCGCGCCAAAGCGGCCCCAGCGCCGCGCTGCATCGTGAACATCGCGCCAGAGATCTTGACTGCTCGCTCGCTATCGAGAATGCCGAGCGTTGCACCGGTCTCCCAGTGCGGCACTCGCTGGTGATCGGCGAACTGTGCCGGAAGTTGTTCTGGGCCGCGCACGACCTGGTTATCGTCGCTGCCCATCCCCTGCGTTACGTCGTCGTGTGGCAAGTTGGGAATACGCAGCAGCACGTCACGCAACACCGCTTCGACCTGCGCATACTCCTCAGCCAGCACCTTTTCGCGATCGCCGAGGGCGCGACTTTCTGCCATCACGGCTTCTGCGTCGAGTTTCGCACGACGCAGTTCAGCAACCTGTTTCGACAACTCGTTCACTCGTGCACGGGCGGCATCACGTTCGGTCGTGATGTCACGCAGCCGCGTGTCGAGCGCGAGAGCATGGTCGGCCTGTTCGAGCACGTCGGGTTTGGCCCGTCGTGCAAGCGCTGCACGCACCGAGTCGGGTTGCGTACGCAGCAACCGGACATCAATCACGACCTGTAAGGCTAGTGCTGCATGACATCATCGTCTGTCGCGCTCGACGTTCGCTCGTTGCACATCTCCTATGGCGACGTTCATGCGGTCAACGACGTGAGCTTCGTGGCACATCATGGTGCAGTCACCGCGCTACTCGGTCGAAATGGCGCGGGCAAAACGTCGACCATCGAGGCGTGTGAAGGCTTGCGGCGCGCCACGAGTGGTGAAGCACACGTGTTCGGTGTTTCTGCCTT
>RFMM01000121.1 GCA_009927665.1 Actinomycetota bacterium | reverse complement strand
AGCCCAGTTGCCAGCGCGCCTCGACGGTGACGGTCACTTCTTGGGTGCCAAGGTCAACTACTGAGCCGGCGCTCTCTGACGAGACCGCGTCAGATTTTGCAGCGAGAATCACGTTCGTTGGAGCCGATAGCTCAGTCAAATAGACGAGATCACCAAGCTCAACACCGAGCAGTTCTGCGTACTCCTCGGCCTTGGCGCGAGCCTTCTCGACCGCGTCTTTACGCGCCGTCGTTGCGCCATCGGTCGCGTCGTCAACCACTGGCGTCGTCGAATTCACTGCCACGGCATCACCGCCAGCTCGCACCACTGCATCAACGACTGCGCCCGCGCCTTCTGCATCGCGCACAAGCACGTCGAACACCTGAGTCGCGCGATAGCCGATCAACTTCTGACCCTCAGCATCGGTGTAGGTGTACTCAGGGTTGACGGCGAGTGTTTGCGTGGCAATGTCGGCGTCATCAATGCCGGCGTTCTGTAATGCCGCACGCACTGCATCAGCACTAGTTGCAACAGCAGACAAAGCAGCTTCGCTGGTGTCGGCCATCACGCTGACAGAAAGTGACAGCCGCACCGCGTCGGGCACCACGTCGGCAGTACCGGTCGCCTGAACGGTGATGCCCTGCGGCACGCCGTTTTCGCCGATGTTCACAGTCTCACCACAACCAGCAAGCACCAGTGCGCTCGTGACGAGCATCGCTATCGAGATTCGTCGCATGACGACACGCTACCGAAGTAGGCTCTAGTACGATGTTGGCAGCAGTTCCATGGCACTGGTGGTTGGGTGCAGGGCTCTTGCTTGCTGGAGTCGGCGCAATCATCGGTGTCGTGGTCGGATACCTCGGCAAGGTGGAAGCACAGAAGCATCCTTCGCGAGCGCAACGACGCGCCCAACAGCAACAGCAGTAGGAGCCACTGCGCGATGAGCGCTCTACTCGCGGCGCTCACGTCGTCGTCACTCGCACAACGCCTGTTGATGCGCACTCGATTTCCCCATCGCGACCACTTACACTGCGCAGTCTCTGGCGGCGCCGATTCGCTGGCGCTGCTCTTGCTGGCGCGCCTCAGCGGCACCACAACCACGGCCTGGCACGTTGACCATTCATTGCGCACCGGCTCGCAACACGAGTTCTCACGCATTCAAGACATTGCAGCAGCGTTGGGCAGTGAATCGCGATCGTGCACGGTGGTGGTCGAGCCAGGGGCCAATCTCGAGGCGCGTGCCCGTGCCGCTCGCTATTCGGTCTTGCCGCCTGATGTGCTGACCGGGCACACCGCCGACGACCAAGCCGAAACGGTGCTCATCAATCTGTTGCGGGGCTCAGGCACGGCTGGGCTCGCTGCAATGCGCCACGATCAACGACCTCTCTTGGGTCTGCGGCGCAGTGAAACTCAGGCTCTGTGCGCCGAACTTGGTGTTGAGCCACTGCATGACCCGATGAATGAGGATGATGCCTTTCAACGAGTGCGAGTTCGAAGAGAAGTCCTGCCCCTGTTGAGTGATGTCGCCCGGCGTGACATGACCGAGGTGCTCGTGCGCCAAGCAGAGTTGCTACGTGACGATGATGACCTGCTCAACGACATTGCAACCACCATTGACGTGCGCGATGCCAAAGCTCTTGCAGCGGCTCCGCTTGCGCTGGCAAGACGCGCGATTCGCCGATGGCTCGCGAATCCACTGCCACCCGATTCGGCAACGGTTGAGCGAGTTCTGAATGTCGCGCGTGGCGACACCCCAGGTTGCGAGATCGGCAACGGTCGACAAGTTCGCCGCAGCCAACAGCGGCTAGAAATTCACGACATCGACGTGGTGTAACATCGCTCACCGATGTCTCAGAAACTGCGCGGGAAATGGGCACTGGGCATTCAGCCGCGTGACCTGACTTGGATCATCAAAGATCAGCTGGCGATTTGTGAGCGACCCGGTGGATACGGATCAAATCACCGCAAGGTGCGTCGGCAGGAAGAAGTCATCTGGCTGCGTGAAAACGAATTCCACCAGATCGTCAGCATCTGTAGCGCACCCCACAACCTGCATAGCTACGACGAACTCGGCATGCCGTATCGTCACTATCCGCTGCTGACCAGCACCGATCTCGATGGCTGGTGTGCGACGTTCTTCTCTGAGCTGAACGCATTGCTCTCGGCTGGTCAACGCATCGTGGTGCATGCCGAAGACGTCGGCGACCAAATCGTCAGCGTTATGGGTGCCTATCTCCGCTGGCTTGGTGTCGTCGAAGAGTCAACCGAGGCAGTCTCGCTCATCGAGCGGCTGACGAACCGACGCCTCGAACCGGCATCGCGTGCCTTGATCTTTCGTGCACATGAGTTTGCTCGCTAAGCACAGACCGCACACAATCAAGAAACAGCAATGTGATGGCTCAGTAGTCTTGCCCATGTGAGTGAACGGCGCCTCTTGGTGCTCGGTGTCGGCAGTGAATTGGGATCGTTGGCCACCGCATTCATGGAACACCATCAAGAGTTCACCGACATCGTCGGTATCGATGTGCATCCACCCCGTCGACGCCTGCGCCGAACCGAGTTCGTGCGCGTTGAACATGCGAACCGATCCGAACTCGTGCGCCGCATCGTTGCCCATCGACCTGATGTCTTGGTGCACATGGGCGTTTGGGAACCGCATGCGCGTGTCGGCACCGCAGAAGCACGTATCGCCACGCAAAACTACGCCAGTGCGTTGTGCGAAGCGCTCGAACACCTCAACGACCTGAGTCGACTGGTGATTCGTTCGGGAGTCGAGGTGTACGGTGCGCGCCCGACCGTCAGTCCCGATGAGCACTCGCCAGTTGCTCCGTCATCGACCTACGGCCAGATGTTGAGCGAACTTGAAACGATGCTGCACGAGAGTGCTCCCGCGACAGCAACCGTCACGACACTGCGTCTGGCTCCGGTGATTGGCGCCCATGTGCCGAGCCCACTTGGTCGCCTGCTGCGCCTGCCGGTGGTACCAATCGACCCGTTTTCGCGAGCAATGTTTCAGGTGGTCGCTGATGATGATGCAGCGCGCGCGTTCGCTCATGCTGCGCTGCACGGTCATCACGGTGTGGTGAACGTGGTTGCCGATCAACCGACGACCGTGCTGGCTGCATTGCGTCGTGGTCGACGCGCCATGGTTCCGGTATTGCCTCGTACCTGGCCCATCGCCACGACCCTCACGACGTTGGCGGGTGCTCCTCTGCCAGACCATGTCGCGGAACTGTTGCAACATGGTCGACTCGCATCCACTGTCGTGCACGATGTGAGTTATCGCCCGACACACTCGACACCCGATGTGTTGGCGCGACTGTATTCGTGGCCTTCAGTGGTGCGAATTGGTCCACATCAGCCGCGCGTGAGAGTGGCGTAGTGCCGTACATCAACCGACCTGGTGGCGTGCGACTGCATGCCGAGGTGACGGGCCGCAGTGACGCACCTGTGGTACTGCTGATCCAAGGTCTCGGCACCGACAAGAACGGCTGGATACTGCAGCGCTTCGGCATGGCCACCCGATACCGCACCATCGCCTTCGACAACCGCGGCTCAGGGCGCAGCACCACCCCTGACGAACCCTTCACACTCGAAGACATGGCTGATGATGCTGCGGCGGTGCTTGAGCACTTTGGGGTGACGAGTGCCCACGTCGTCGGCGCGTCGATGGGTGGGGCAATTTCGCAGATACTTTCGGTCAAACATGCTGCGCTCGTGCGCTCACTCACGCTGGTGTGTACCGCATGTCGCAACAAGCCCTGGCGCACCGAGTTGCTGCGGCACTGGGCAGATACGGCAAACGTGCGTGGAATGCGCGAATGGGCCAACGACTCTGCCCGCTGGTTGGTGGGCCCGCGATCGTTTCGCCGTCTCGCACCGGCCCTCACCTGGCTCGGACCCTTCGCGACCCATCGCCCATCGAAGGGCTTCACCGCCCAAGTCGATGCCATCGTCAGCACCGATGACTCGATGGTTGCAGAACTCTCAAGCATCACGGCACCCACGCTGGTCATTGTCGGCAACCAAGACATCCTCACGCCGCGGGCCGACAGCGAAGAAATTGCCGAGCGAATCGCTCATGCCGAGTTGGTCGTGATTTCAGGTGCTGCCCATGGTCTGATGTTTGAACACGCATCAACGTTCAACCCGATCGTGTTCGACTTCATCGACCGCGCAGAACGAGAGCGGCGAGCGGCAACCGAACCGGCAAGCGCCAGCGCCTAAACCGCGATGCGGGTCGTCATCATCGGTGCGGGTTTGGCTGGGCTCTGCGCTGCACACGAGCTGGTTGGCGCCGGGCATTCCGTAACGGTGCTGGAAAAGTCACGTGCCACGGGCGGCCGTTGCGCCACGCGGCGCATCGGCAACGCCACATTTGACCACGGTGCACAGTTCTTCACCGCGCGCTCCGACGAGTTTGGCGCCATCGTCGAGCAGTGGATTTCACTAGGCATCGCACGCGAATGGTGTCGCGGATTCGGTTCAGGTGATGGGCACCCGCGCTATTGCGGAACCGCCGGCATGACCACCATCACCAAACATCTCGCAAAGAGCCTCGATGTGCGCTTCAACTCACTGGCATTCGAGATTCGCGCCGAGGGTGATACATGGGTGGTGATTCTCGATGATGCAACACGCTTCTCTGCCGATGCCGTAGTTGTCACCTGCCCGATTCCGCAGACGCTTTCGTTGCTCGTGCACGCCGATATCGAGGTTCCAGAAGGCATTCGCACGATCACCTACGACAAAACCATTGCCGCTCTCGTCGTGGTGGAGGGCGCAACGAATGTGCCCGAGCCGGGCGGTGTGCAGTCTGGTGACCCGGTGTTCTCGTTCATCGCCGACAACCAGCGCAAGGGCATTAGCGAGAGCGGTGCGCTCACGTTTCATGCCAATGCCAGTTTCAGCGAACAACACTGGTGGAACGACGTCGACGCGACACACCAACTGCTGCTTGATCAGGCTCGACCGTGGATTGGTGACGCCACCGTCATCGAACACCAACCGAAGCGCTGGCGCATGGCGACACCACAGACCATCTGGCCAGATGCATGCTGGTCATACCAGCGACTCGTCGTTGCGGGCGATGCGTTTGCCGGCCCGCGCGTTGAGGGTGCGGTGCTGTCAGGTCGTGCTGCAGCGCGACAGTTGCTTGCCTGACGAATGTCGTAGCGAACGACTCGTGATCTAGAGATCGACGAGCGAGTCAAGCAATGCGCGTGGAGCACGGCGCAATGCCTCGGTCGCATCACTTGCCGGAAGGCGATCGCATTCGGCCTCGGCGATTGAGGCATAGTTGCGTGCAGACTCGATTGCTCCGGCCAAACCGCCGCCGCTGCGCACAATCTTGAGCGCCTTGACGCGCTCAGAGCCGGTGAGTGGCGAGCCAAGCAGGTCGAACAACTCGCGCGACTCGGCCGACGACTCGGCGAGCGTCAACAAGACCGGCAACGTATACACACCCTCTTCGAGGTCGTGACCTGCGGGCTTGCCCAACTGTTCGTCGGTAGCCACGATGTCAAGCACGTCATCGACGATCTGAAAGACCATGCCGTAGGCATTGGCGACGTTCGTGAGCGCATCGGTGACCGCACGCGAATGCCCGGCGATGAGCGAGCCGATGCGTGCAGAGGTTGCGAACAACGAGGCGGTCTTGCCCTCGATGCTCACGAGATATGACGGCACTGTGCGGTTGCGGTCGTAGGTGTGACGCAACTCTTCGACTTGACCCTCACACAGTCGACCAATTGTTCGGGCGAGGAGACCGGCAACTTCGTTGCCCAATGACGCGGCAATCTCTGACGCACGCGCCAAGAGAAAATCACCGGCGACGATGGCCTGCAGGTTGCCCCACTTGGCATTTACGGTCTCTACGCCGCGCCGAGTCGGGCTTTCATCCATCACGTCGTCGTGGTACAGCGAACCGAGGTGCACGAGTTCACAGGCAATTGCGCCTTGGATCGCTTCGTCGGAAACTTTCGTCGACGCCCCAACTTGTGCGGCCGCCACCGCAAGTACCGGACGCAACCGCTTGCCGCCCGCCACGATGAGGTGCGATGCAAGTTCGGTGAGATAGGCGTCGGTCGTGCGAACCGACTCACGCAGAGCCGTCTCGATACGTTCACGGTCGCCGTTCATGAGTGGCAAATCGAGCAACGGCGAGACGAGATTCACTTGGTCAGGCTATGCCAAGAGCCCACTGCGCAGATGTACGCACATTGACATCCATTGATGTCGCGACGCAACAAGCGTCACACGAAGGGTTGCTTCGTGCGTAATCACAGCGTCTCCCATGTGGAGCACGTCATCTCACGGCGGCGCGGCGCGGGGATACACTTTCCTCTACTCGGGGCACCACCCCAGCAAGGCGGTTTTCAGCAGTGTTCGAACGGTTTACCGACAGGGCGCGACGAGTCGTCGTGCTCGCGCAAGAAGAAGCCCGGCTGCTCAACCACTCGTACATCGGCACCGAGCACATCTTGCTTGGCCTCATTCATGAAGGTGAGGGTGTCGCCGCCAAGGCGCTCGAAGCATTGAACATCTCGCTCGAAGCGGTGCGTGCCCAAGTCGAAGAAATCATCGGTCAAGGCGGATCATCGCCGTCGGGCCATATTCCCTTTACTCCGCGCGCCAAGAAGGTGCTCGAACTCTCGCTGCGTGAAGCCCTGCAGCTCGGCCACAACTACATCGGTACCGAGCACATTTTGCTCGGGCTCATTCGTGAGGGTGAAGGCGTCGCCGCCCAAGTGTTGGTGAAACTCGGGGCCGACCTCTCACGCGTGCGCCAGCAGGTCATCCAGTTGTTGAGCGGTTACGAGGGCTCGGGCGGCGAAGGCAAAGGTGAGCCAATCAGCGCCAAAGATACGCCGAGCGAAAAGGGCGGAAGCCAGATTCTCGACCAGTTTGGGCGCAACCTCACCCAACTGGCGAAAGACAAGAAGCTCGACCCGGTAATCGGTCGTCAGCGCGAGATGGAACGTGTGATGCAGATTCTCTCGCGACGCACGAAGAACAACCCCGTGCTGATCGGTGAGCCGGGCGTCGGCAAAACGGCAATCGTCGAGGGTCTCGCGCAACGCATCGTCGCCAACGACGTGCCAGAGACCCTGACCAACAAGCAGCTCTACACCCTCGACCTCGGTGCCCTCGTCGCCGGCAGTCGCTACCGCGGAGATTTTGAAGAGCGCCTCAAGAAGGTGCTGAAAGAGATTCGCACGCGCGGCGACATCATTCTCTTCATCGACGAGATTCACACGCTCGTTGGCGCTGGCGCAGCCGAAGGCGCGATCGATGCGGCATCCATCTTGAAGCCGATGCTCGCCCGTGGCGAACTGCAGACCATCGGTGCGACGACACTCGATGAGTTCCGCAAACACTTCGAGAAAGATGCGGCACTCGAGCGGCGCTTCCAGCCGGTGAAGGTCGACGAGCCATCAGTCGCCCACACGATTGAAATCTTGAAGGGTATTCGCGACAAATACGAGAGTCACCACCACGTGACCATCACCGATCAGGCGCTCGTCGCAGCAGCAAACATGGCCGATCGCTACATCGCCGATCGTCACCTGCCCGACAAGGCCATCGACCTCATCGACGAAGCAGGCAGCCGTCTGCGCATCAAGCGCATGAAGACACCGCCCGACCTCAAAGAGATCGACAACCGCATCAAAGAAGTGCAGATCGCCAAGAAGAAGGCCGTCGACGAACAGCGCTTCGAAGAAGCTGGTCGCCTGCGCGACCAAGAGCGCGCCCTGCTCGACGAGCGTGCCCAGAAAGAAGCCGACGTCAAGGCGCAGGGCATCAACCTGTATGACGAAGTCAACGAAGAAGCCATCGCCGACGTGCTCAGCGTGTGGACGGGAATTCCCGTTTACAAACTGACCGAAGAAGAGACGGCGAAACTGCTGAACATGGAAGCCGAGCTGCACAAGCGCATCATCGGCCAAGAAGACGCAATCAAGGCAGTGAGCCAAGCATTCGTCGCACGCGAGCCGGGCTCAAAGACCCGAAGCGTCCGAGTGGTTCGTTCATCTTCCTCGGGCCGACGGGTGTCGGCAAGACCGAACTCGCCAAGACGCTTGCAGAATTCTTGTTCGGTGACGAAGACGCGTTGATTTCGCTCGACATGAGCGAATACATGGAGAAGCACACCGTGAGTCGCTTGGTCGGCTCACCTCCGGGGTATGTCGGATACGACGAGGGCGGTCAGTTGACCGAAGCCGTGCGACGCAAGCCGTTCTCCGTCGTGCTCTTCGACGAGATCGAGAAGGCTCACGCTGACGTGTTCAACACCTTGTTGCAGATTCTCGAAGAAGGTCGTCTGACCGATGCGCAGGGTCGCACCACCGACTTCCGCAACACCGTGATCATCATGACCTCGAACCTTGGCACGCAAGATTTGCGCAAGGCCAACGTCGGGTTCGGCAAGAACGACGAGGCGATGTCGTATGCACGCATGCGTGACAAGGTGAACGATGCGCTCAAGGTGCACTTCCGACCTGAGTTCTTGAACCGCATTGACGAAGTCATCGTCTTCCACGAACTCACGATGGTCGAAGTCGTGCAGATGGTCGACCTGATGAGCAAGCGAGTGATCGGTCAACTCGAAGGCCTCGGCCTTGGTCTCGAACTCACCGAGCCTGCCAAGCAGTTGCTGGCACGTAAGGGGTATGACCCGCAGCTCGGTGCACGTCCGTTGCGACGAGCTCTCCAACGACTCATTGAAGATCCACTCTCTGAGCGGTTGCTCAACAAGCAGTTCATCGCCGGTGAGATCGTTGTCGTCGGGGTGGAAGATGACCCTGAGAACCCGGGCGACCAGCGCATCACCTTTACGGCGGTCGAAGGTTTCAAGCCACCAGTGGGTGTCGACCTCGCTGGGGCGGGCGAAGGCGGCAACGCCACCACCGAGTGAACCCGCGCCACGGCGTGAGCCGAAGCGCCCGATCTCTCGTCGTGATGTCTGGTGCGGCACTGTTGGTGCTCGTGCTCAGTGCATGTCGGGTGCAGATTTCCTCTGACATCGCGGTCACCGAAAATGGCAGTGGTCAAGTGACGGTCGTGGTCGCGGCTGATGCTGCGACACTGCGCGCGGCACCTGAGCTGGTCGAGTCTCTGCAACTCGACGATCTGCGTGATGCAGGGTGGACTGCGACGGTGCAGAACCCGACCCAGACGGCGGGGCGAGCGTCACGCTCGTGCATGACTTCAACACACCGAATGAAGCCACGGTGTTGCTGACCGAACTCTCTGGGCCGAGTGGGCCCCTGCGCGAGCTGGTGCTCGAGCGCACCGGTAGCCCGAATGACTCGACCTTTCTGTTCACCGGTGTCGGTGGGCTGCCCGACGGCACGAGCGGTTTTGCCGACAGTGAAGCCCTCGTCACTCTTGGGGCAGCACCGTTCGCGGCGACGATTGAAGCTCTCGGTGTGCCACTCAGCGAGGTGCTCGAAGTCAACGTGCGGCTCACCTTGCCAGGCGAGCCACTCGCCACCAACGCAACTACTGCGCCGCGTGAGAGCGATGATCTCGTCAGCACCTTTGACTGGCAAGTGCCCGTTGACGGAAGCGCAGTGACACTCTCGGCTTCAACACGCAACCGTGATGTCTCGGCAATGGTCGCAGGCTGGATTTCTCGAGCGGTCTTTGTGGTGATGATCATTGCCGCGGCACTCGCACTCATCTATGTGGCGACGGTCGTGAGCCGTAGAACTCGCTCAACACCCGAGTCGTAGAGTTGGCGCGTGGCAAAGCTGCGCACCGTCTATGTCTGCTCATCGTGCGGTGCTGAGCACCCCAAGTGGAGCGGCCAATGCAATGCCTGCGGAGCCTGGAACACGCTGGTTGAAGACGTCGTCGGGGCTGACACCCCCGTCGTCGCCAAGTCGGTGGCAGTGAACCGATTGGTGAACCCGTCGACCGAGCCGCTGCCGATCACCGCAGTTGGCACCCAGTCGGCACCCGCACGCTCGACTGGCATCGGTGAGTTCGACCGCGTGCTTGACGGCGGTCTCGTGCCGGGCTCTGTCACGCTGCTGAGCGGCGAACCCGGCATCGGCAAGTCGACGCTGCTGCTGCAACTCGTCGGTGCGTGGCCAGAGACATCGCTGTATGTCAGTGCCGAAGAGAGCGCCCAACAGGTGCGCCTGCGCGCCGAACGGCTCGGCATTCAACGCGACCAGGTGTTGTTGATGTCGGCGTTGTCGCTCACCGACATCGTGGCGGCAATCGACAAGACTTCTCCTTCGCTCGTTGTGGTTGACAGCATTCAGACCATCGCCGACCCCACGATTGATTCGGCACCCGGGTCGGTCGTGCAGGTGCGTGAGTGTGCGTTTCGCTTGGTGCAAGAAGCCAAGGCCCGCAGCATCGCTGTGCTCATCGTCGGGCACGTCACCAAAGAAGGCTCGATTGCAGGGCCACGCCTGCTTGAACATGTCGTCGACACGGTCATTTCGTTCGAAGGTGACCGCCTGCATCCGCTGCGAACCGTGCGAGCGGTGAAGCACCGTTTCGGTTCGACCAACGAGCTCGGGCTCTTTGAGATGACCGAACAAGGGCTCTTGGGTGTTCCTGACGCAAGCCACATGTTGCTGGCCGATCGTCAGGCAGGAGTCGCTGGATCCATCGTGGTGCCGAGCATTGACGGTCAACGGCCTCTCTTGGTTGAGATGCAGGCACTCACCAGCAAGATTGCCACCGGCCTCACCCCGCGACGCAGTGCGCAGGGTCTCGACTCATCACGTCTGGCAATGTTGTTGGCAGTGCTCGAGCGTCGCGCCAACGTGTCGTGTGCGAACCTCGAGGTGTATGTGTCTGTCGTAGGCGGAATTCGGCTGAGTGACCCTGGCAGTGACCTTGGTGTCTGTCTGGCAATCGCCTCGGCAGTTGCCGACACGCCCGTGCATCGAGATCTCGCTGCCATCGGTGAGGTTGGTCTCGGTGGTGAGGTGCGACATGTTCCGCATCTCGAACGGCGAATCGCCGAAGCAGAGCGACTTGGTTTCCGCACGATCATCGTGCCGGCGAACAGCAAGATTCCGACCGGCACGAAGGCTTCGGTGGTGCGCGCAACAACGCTGAGCGAGGCACTCACCCACGCGATGTAACTGCGACTCGATGCTTGTTCATCTCCGCCTAGCGTTGGCGCGTGCGTGTTGCGGTGATGACCCCCACCTACAACGAGGTCGAAAACGTCGATGAGTTCCTTCGGCGGGTGAGATCGGCGGTGCCGTCGGCAGACGTCTTCGTCGTCGACGACAACAGCCCCGATGGCACCGCGGCCCGAGTCGCCGCGCGCGCAGCGACCGATTCGCACGTGCAGTTGCTACTGCGGCAGGGGCAGCGGGGCTATGCCGCAGCAAGTCGAGAAGGCCTCAGCACGCTCACCGAACGGGGCTATGACGTCATCGTCACGATCGACTGCGATCTCTCCCATGACCCGAGCGTGATTCCGCTCATGTTGCAGAAACTCAATGACGGTGCCGATGTCGTGATCGGCTCGCGCTACATCGACGGCGGTGGTGTGCGCAACTGGTCGCTCTTTCGCCGCCTGCTCTCGCGTTGGGGCAACGGCTATACGGCTTTCATGTTGCGCCTGCCGGTGCGCGACTGCACGACAGGGTTTCGGGCCTATCGCGCCGCTGCGCTGCAGAGAGTCGGCATTGGTGCCACAACGTCGAATGGCTACGCCTTTTTGACCGAGAGCCTGCTGCGTGCTGATGAAGCTGGTGGGGTTCGCATGGTCGAAGTGCCGATCATCTACGTCGAGCGCACACAAGGCGAATCAAAGATGAGCAAGACGATCATCACCGAGTCGATGCGCTTGGTCACCTGGTGGGGTGTGCAGCGGCGTCTGCGCCGGTGGCGGCGCGGCCAACGGTGAGATAGCCCTCGGCGCGTTGGTGGTCGCCGAGCCGTTCACGGTCAGGTACGTAAGGGGTGTCCAGCGCTCGTCGCCCGGGAACATTCGCAAGCCTGCCGAGGCTGCATCAAGTACGGCGTCGGTGTCATTGCACCGCTGTCCAAGCTCAACTGCTCGATCAACGGCGCGGGTCACCAACCATACGAGGTTCGCAGTGATGCCCTCGGCATCAGCCCACACATACTGCGCATCGGAAAACGGAAGAGCGCGCACCGAGCGAAGTTCGGCGATGAGACCCATCAATGCACGCTCATATTGTTCGCGAGATGACCCGCTGTTCGCTTGCGAGAGCCACTACTTCATCGGCTGCTGCCAGCGCATCACCCAAGATCTCGGCGTCGGTGATGAGATCAGCGGCAAGTTCGAGGCGTTGCTTCGAGGGTCGCTTCACGGCATCAGTGAGCCCGACTTGGGTAAAGCCCCGTCGTGCTTCGGAGAGCACGTTGTGAAAGGTGGCGTCTTCAACGTCAACCTCCCACAAGGCGGTGCGCACTCCCGACACCGTCGGGCGGTCACGGTGGAAGGCCAACCATGTGACCAGCTCGAGTGCCTTTGACTTTCGAAAGCACACTTCATGACCCGTGAGCAGTGTGAGCTCAACGGGTCCGAGCACTCGCAATAGTGCGCTCGTCGCGGCGACATGTTGCGCAATTCGGCGGTCTGGAGCAGTCGTCAGTGTGGTGAGGTCACTCACCATGACCCGCAGGTCGGCGGCCTCCTGATGGCTCACGCCGTACGGACGAAACACTCGCCGGTGGAGTCAATTCGCCAGAACATTGGCTCGCGTTGAATACGCACGCGCTGGGCGGCGGGTGTCTCAAGGGACGAACCAGTCGTAATTGTGCCAGCAGTGATGATCGTGACTCCGGAAGCACTGAGGGCCTCAGCCGATGATGTATCGAGCGGTTCGTCTCCGACAACTAATACGACTGTGCACCGAGGCGCGCTGGTGACGAGTCGTTGAATCTCTTGCATGGCTGAGGCCAGATCAGCGGTGAGTAGCACGTTGGACGGCGCGACAACATCGGCGTTCGAGAAACCAACGGCTACAACATGAGGTTCGCACAACCACGGCGCGAGTGCGATGGTGTTCACGAGATGTCGCAGTACCGACTGGCTTTCCGTCGCCGGAGCCTCGACCGAGACGATCGCCCCGCGCTGCACCTGTAACTGCACGAGTCGGTCACCAGACATCCCTAGTGGCACCACGAGTGAAGCATCGGAGCTTGGTTGCAACGAGAGATCAGCCGCTCGCGCGAAGATCGTGGCGCCACGCGTCAGGCTCGCCGCTGGTGGGCGAGCAAGACGCTCTCGTGGAGAAGCTTCACACAACAGCACGTTGCGTTCGTTTCGGATGTGAGACACGAGACCAGCAGCTAGACCAACCGATGCGAGTGCACCGAGTGGTCGACCGGTTCGCTGACGTTCGTTACGAACGCTCACCGATTGCTCATCATCGACAAGGTGCTGAGTCGTGGGTTCGTGGGTCGCGTTGGCAACCACCACGGCTGAACCACCCAAAGCCATGACCGCAGAGACTCGACCGGCCACCCCGCGTTGCATCACTCGCGCGACGACACGAGCAAGGGCACCGCAAGCTGTGCGAAGTGCACGAACCATGAAACTAACGAGCGCCGCGGCAAGCAACACCCACAGCACACCCCAGAGCACGGCCGAAAACACTTCATTTGTCGACACAAGACGACTGCGCTGAAGCAGTGGAGAAAGCACCTCGACGATCTCTCTTGGCTGCATGCCCATCGACCAAGCGCCGACGACAACCACCGCAAGGGTCACCATGCCAACAGCGTGGCGAAGAAGTTGACGCATCATCACGAGTCGATTACCCGCACCATTCGCTCAACAGCGACACGTCGCTCGCTGATGCCGATATACGAGAGCAGCGTCATCGGCACTGAACGCGAGAGAGCAACCTCAACCTGCAACCCGGCAATGCGCACTTCGCCGACCAAACCGTGCAGCCTGAGATAGCGCAGCGCGGCCTCGCGCCCAGCGTTGGGGTCAATACGTTCGGTTCCGAGACGAACATCGACGACCTCTTGCGCCGCCGCCCGCCCAGCGTTGGCTGCATGATCTTCGAGTTCGGCGCGGGCGGCAACCAAACGTGCCCCGTCGAACACCAATGCAGACAGTGCGAGCACACTGGCAAACATTCCCACCACGAGACCAGCGACCATGCCAGGGTCGTTGGTTGGTCTACGTGTGGTCGACGTGGCGTGGGTCATGAGTCAGTGCGCCAACGATCAACGACTTCCGACGATGATGCGCTGAGTCGGCGTGGTGTCACAGCAAGGGCTTCGAGCCCCGCCCGAGCCACATCGCACTCAAGAGCAACCTCGACTACCCGAGGATCGCTCTGGTGCAGAATCGCTGCCGACACTGCGAATCGCTCACAGGTCAAGCCGGCGGCAACCAAGTTGTCGAGAGCTGCGTTGCGTGCAACCGACGACATACGAGAGGGATGCACCAATGACGCTGCTCGAGCGGCGTGGTCGGCTGCAGTACGCAGGCGGGCTTCGGCGCTGCTCCAGCGACCAAGGTGTATGACAAATAGCAACAGCACCATCAGCGTTGGTGCCAGCAAGACCGCCTCGACGGTGGCCGAGCCACGATCGCTGCGCGGTGATTCGTTCGACGTCATCTCAACGCTCTGCATATTCGATGAATCGCTCGCGTGGGGCAGTGACCGAACGCGTTACGGTCTCACCAAAGAACGGCGCAGCACGCGGCACGACAACCTCGACGTGCACCGTGACCTGTGCGTCAGCCCAGTCAAATCGCGGGGCGCGGGCGAGCCTGGCGCCAACCGACTCGGTGGCGGTCATGAGCGCAGCGTCAGCCGACGCCATCGTCGAACCGTGTCGTGCGGCGGCGAGGGCTGCTTGTGACGCCACGTAGTGCGCAGCGTTACCAGCGTTGATGACCACCGCCGCCTGCACGACAAGCCAGATCATGCCGAACATCACCGGCAGGATGATGACCGACTCGGCCGACACTTCCCCGCGATCGAGACGCTTAGTCAAGGTCGAGAGAGTTGGCCTTGTCACGCACACGGCTGGTAATCGTCGCCCCGACGAAGAGTGCGAGTGCGATGAGTGCAGCCGCCATGACGACGGTGGTAGCGCTCACTTCGCCGCGATCGTTGTCGCGCTCGAACGAGGCGCGCAATCTTGTCGCGTAGTACTGCCAAAGTTGCTTGGTGGTGGACATTACGTGGTTCCTCCTGAGTGGATTGGTTTCGTTGATTGGTGTGAAGTACGAGTCAAAGTCGGACATGGTGTTTACATATTCATCACCACTTCTTGCAGCGCCGGGTAGCCGAGCAAGACCATGAATCCAACAAAGAGCAGCATGACGGGGAGGCCCATGCGTTCGGTAGCCGATTGCGCAATGGCTTCTATCTCGGCTACTTGACGTGCGCGCATTGAGTCGGCGCGAGCGGCGAGCGAGGTGCGAATTCGAGCGCCGTGTTCGCCTGACAGACTCATGCTTCCTGCGACTTCGACGAGCTCAGGAATTCCCCAGCGAATCCCTAGGCTGCGCAACTCATGCCAGGGTGAGCGACGCCGCAGCCGTGCCCGCACAAGGCATGCGCGAAGGTGTTCAAAGACCCAGCCATCACCGGCTTCGGCACTTGCAACAAGTGCCGTCTCGATGCCCGCACCACCAGCGAGCAAGACGTTGACCAAATCGAGAAAGGCAGAGAACGCGTGCAGCACGCTGCGTCGGCGTGAGCGTGCGGTGCGCCGCATCATCTGAGCTGGCAACAGCAAGCCAACCGCACCACCAGCGACCGACATGCAACAACAGACAGGCCGTCGAGAACTGGCGACAACACAATCGCCGAACCGATGGCGCCAATGAGCACGCCAATCAGTTGTCGTACGACGAGATCAGTGGGTGTCCAATCAACGATGGCGAGATCGGCTGCGTGTCGACGGCTGACGTTGTCGTCGGCACTGCGCCGCAACTTGCCCAACAGGTGCCCAGCGAACTGGCGCGCGCGACGACCGGCGGCAGGAGCAACAACGACGTATCCACCGACTCCGACGAGGGCTCCGAGCACCGTACCGAGCACGATCATTGCGCACCTCGCCGCACTCCACCAACGCGCCGACCGACGAATCGCTCTGGCACCACCAAGGCAGCCAGACGCTGCATTGACAACAGCGCGCCAGCGAAGGTGAGAATGACGAGCGACAGCACGAGTTGGCCTTGTGCTGTTTGATAGGGCTCGAGGTAGCGGGGGCTGAACACCGCAAGTCCACCGACGAAAACAATGATGACCCCAGCGATGATTCGCACCGAGCTGCGCGTGCGGGCACGACCCACCCACACACGCACGTGCATGCGTGCCTCGTCACGCGCACAGGTCGAGAGGTGGCCGAGCAAGACTCCAAGTTCTCGCACTTGACGAGTTGCGGCAGTCGACAGTGCAGAGACGATGAAGTCGGCGGTCGGGTGGTTCACGTCGTCGGCGAAACGGTCGAGGGCCTGAGCAAGTGGTGTGTATGACATCGTGGCAACTAAGCGTTCAAGTGGTTGGCGCAGGATGGCTGGCGCATGTGGCGTTGTGGCAATGATCGTCTGTTCGAGACCGTTGCTGCCAGCGAGCATGTCGCGCAACTGGTCGGTCCAGATAGCGAGAGCTTCAACGAGGGCTTGCTCGTCGCGCCGGCGGCGTTGCCGAGCTGCGACACTCACCGCACCTGCAACGATGCCAATGATTGCAGCTGAGATTGTCCAGCCAGTGATGAACCACGTCGCAAGTGCCGTACTCACACCAACGACGAGGTGCACAGGTGACGCCGCTTGGCGTTGTACAAGTGTGAGTCGAAGCTTCACTCTGCCGCGACGCGCCACCAACACGAAGAAGGCGCCAAGCCCGATGATGGCACCCGCACCGAGAGCAAGGAGTTGATCGCTCATCGCACGACCGCAACACGATTTTGGCGTTGATAGCCGTGTTCACGGAGCAGCGTCTCGGTCGTTGCGCGCAGCGGGAATGGCCATTCGTATGTCGCATCGGGCCCGCGTGTGACTACCTCATTCGACACGACCTGAACGCCATCAGTATCGACGACTTCACGAATCGAAGCGATCGAACGTCGGCCGTTGCGGTTTTCGATGAAGACCACGAAGTGCACCGCACTGGCGACAAGCACATTCACCGTCTCGATGGGCAAACCCGTCGACGCCATCGAAACGTATGCGGCGAGTTTCGGAAACACGGTGCGGGCTCCATCGGCATGCATCGTGCACATTGAGCCGTTATTGCCCTGACTCATCGCCATGAGCATCGGAAACGCCTCAGCCCCGCGCACTTCTCCGACGATGACGCGATCGGGGTCCATGCGCAAAGCCATGCGGGTGAGGTCGGCGAGTGTTATCTCTCCTTCGCCTTCGATGTTTGCCCCGCGGCTCTGCAAGGCGTCATAGTCCGGATGCTGCTCAGCGAAGTGCTCGAGCCCGAGTTCGTAGGCATCTTCGATCGTGACGATTCGCTCAGACGGTGGCACTTCATTGAGCAAGGCGCGCAACAGTGTGGTCTTCCCCGAACCGGTTCCCCCGGCAATCACGACATTGCGTTTGGCGCGCACCATTGCCGCAAGCAGCGACTGCACGTCGTGATCGAGCACGTCACGGGAGCGCAGTTCGTCAAGTGACGACAGTTCGAAGCGGTGACGGCGGATGATGAGGCTTGGTCGTGTCGAAACCTCCATCACGGCAAACAAACGGGATCCGTCAGGCAATTGCATGTTGAGTTCAGGCGTACCCGCGTCAAAGCGCTTCTCAGTGCGGCTGAACCGCGTCGCGCAACGGCGAATCAGCTCGATGAGTTCTTCATCTGATTCGACGATTGGCGCGCGTCGTTCACGAGCCCCGTCACGCAGCTTCACCCAGACCGAGTCAGAGCCGCGCACGTGAATGTCGCTCACCTCGGGATCATTGAGCAAAGACTCGAGTCGTCCGAGGCCCAAGACGAGGGCAATGACTTCCTCCACCAACGACTCTTCATCGAGCGGTGGCCACGTATCGCTCGGTGTGAGCGCGAGCGCTCGTGCAACCTCTGCCCGCGCAGTCTCACGGGCCAAAAGCTGTTCTGAACCAGTTGAATCACCGAAGTTGTCGCTACGACTGAGGCGCTCGTCGGCCAGAACTTCTCCGACGCGATCGGCGATGTTGCGAACGAGGCTGGCATTAACCATCACCGGTCTGCTTGCACTTTCATCAGGCTGATGCGGTCGGCGCGCGCGAGGTCGAGCGCCATCGTTGCTGGGGCCCGCAAGGTGACCCGTAGTTCATCACCAAACTCACCCGTGGTGCCGACGTCAACCACCTCGACGGTGGCGGGCAAGACTTCGGGCAGTGGTGCATCGGTGCCACCGTTCGGAAACGAGATCACTGCCCGCACCAAGTCGCCGGCCGCAAGGCCCGCTGGTACATAACCCGGCTCGAGCGCAACCGGAATCAAAGCCTCATCAACTCCGAGCACCGAGGGCTCAGCGATCGCATACGGCACAATCGGGGCTCCCTCGGGCACATCGGCAAGCAAACGGTGACCCAAGGCGCTACTGGCGTCGTGGGCACGAATCACCGCAGCGCCTGGCATTTGTCCGACGTCGAGAGCAACGAGGTCGTCACGCGTCAGCACGGTGCCGCGTGGCAGGTTGCGTGCCGCACCCACGACCGTGATCGTGTCGCTTGAGCGCTCAAAGAGCGTGAAGCCTGCGAGTGCGCCACCGACAATCAGCACCAGACCAATCAGCAGTTCAGGTGACAGTCGACGACGCGTGGTCGTCGAGTCATCGGTCTCTGGTTCGTCGCGCAGGCGCGCGCGCACCACATTGTCGGACATCCGTTCCGCCACGGTTGCCTTCCTT
>RFMM01000163.1 GCA_009927665.1 Actinomycetota bacterium | reverse complement strand
AGACGGAATCGTTCACGGGCAGCACACCGTGCTCTGCGCGGTTGGTGACCTGATCGAAGATCTCGTCGTGCAACTGCACGATGACGTGCGGCGCGATGCCGACACCGCTGCAAGCATCGTTCGACGACGCGGTGGCAGTGCCGCAAACGTCGCCTACTTTGCCGCCAAACTCACCGGTCGTTCTCGCTTCGTCGGCAACGTCGGAGCAGACGCACTCGGTGATTCACTCGTCGCACGACTACAACTGGCTGGCGTACAGGTCTGTGGTGAACGAGCAGGCCGCACGGGGTCGATCGTGGTGATGACTGGTCGTGACGGAGAACGCACGATGCTGACCGATCGCGGTGATGCTCTTGCACTTTCCGGCTTTGATGCCGCATGGCTCGATGACGTGAGCGTGCTGCATATTCCTCTGTACTCCTTTGCCGGCGAACCGATTGCTTCATCGAGTCGCGTCGCCCTGCAGACTGCGACCGCGCGAGGCATCGTCACCAGCGTCGACTTGTCATCGGTGACGGTTCTCGAACAACTCGGCACTCGCACGGTGCATGCCATGCTCGAGTCGCTGCGGCCCACTGTCGTGTTCTGCACGGCGGCAGAGGCTGCAGCTGCAGCACTTTCACCCGACAACACTCATGGCGTAAGCATCGTTGTGGTCAAAGACGGTGCACAACCCGTGACCACGTTTGGCCCGCAGTATCCGACGACGACCCATGGCATCGTTGCGGCAGAACACGTCGTTGATGGCACTGGTGCAGGTGATGCGTTCGCCGCAGGCATGCTGACCGAGGTCACCACGACTGGCACCTTCAACCCCAGCGACATCGCACGCGGCGTTGCAGCCGGTGCCCGCCTGGCCCGCGAGGTAGTCGGACGCGCGGGTGCCACGCTGGAGGGCTCATGAGCACGGTTCGCGTCTCGCCAGAGGTCGCCGATGCGCTAGCCGACCGCCGTGCGGTGGTGGCACTCGAGTCGACCATATTTTCCAACCTTGGTCTGCCGTCACCGGCGAATCGCGAAGCATTAGCTCGATGTATCGCTGCGGTGCGCGCCGCAGGTGCGGTGCCCGCAGTCACTGCCGTGCTCGACGGCGTCGCTCGCGTTGGTCTCGCGGAGAGCGAACATGATCGCATTCTCGGTGCCGCACGCAAGGTTGCCGAGCGAGATCTGCCCGTCGCAATCGGAGAAGCATGGCAGTTCGGCGCCACCACCGTGTCGGCATCACTGGCCTTGGCGGCACGCGTTGGTGTTCACGTGTTTGCAACGGGTGGTATCGGAGGAGTTCACCGCGGGGCCGAAGTGCACGGTGACGTAAGCGCAGACTTGCCTGCACTCGCTCGTCACGCCGTGGTCACGGTGTCGGCCGGAGCCAAATCGTTTCTTGACCTGCCGCGCACATTGGAGATGCTTGAGACCCTTGGGGTGCCGGTGGTCGGTGTCGGTTGTGACGAGTTTCCTGCCTTCACCGTGGTGTCGAGTGGCTTGAGACTTGGTCATCGCATTGATGATCGTGTTGCACTCGCTCGGGTAGCGCATGCCCGTTTGCAACTGGGCGGAGGCATGCTCGTGTGCACGCCGGTGCCTGCGGCAGATGCCGTCGACGCCACCGTGATGCACTCGGCCATTGAGCGGGCACTGCTCTCCGCGACGCAGCAAGGGGTGAGCGGCCCAGCGGTGACCCCGATCGTGCTGGCAGAGATTGCAACCGAAACGGGTGGCGAAGCCGTGCGAGCCAATCTTTCCCTCGCCGAGAACAATGCCGCATTGGCTGGCGAACTGGCGGTGCAGTTGCGAAATCTCTGACCGAATTCGTCGCCTGATGCACACATTCAGGCGAGAGGAGTCAGAGCGATGCGAATCTGTTGGTCAGTCAAAGGTGGAAGCGGCACCACGGTGTTTTCCTGCGCATTGGCGGTGGCACTAGCCGAACGGTACGGAACCGCAACGATGATCGATCTGTGCGGTGACGTGCCCGCAGTGCTCGGCATGGCCGAACCACCAGGCAGAGGCGTGCGCGATTGGTTGATGAGCGGTGATCGTGAGGCCTCGCAACTTGACGCTCTCACGGTGTCGGCAGGGGCAAACCTGCACATCATCCCAGCAGGAGCACCGGGCTCATTCGATGAGGCGGCACTCGAAGATCTCTTGCATGTGTGTCGCGGCCGTCAAGTCGTCGTCGACTTTGGCATGCTGCGACCAAGCGACTCGCTGCGCCAGCGTGCGACAGCCGAGTATCTGGTCTCGCGACCGTGCTACTTGTCGTTGCGTCGTGCGGCGCGATTGAACGAACGTCCACGCTCGGTTGTGCTGCTGAAAGAACAGGGGCGGTCGTTGACGAAACGCGACGTGCAAGCCGTGGTCGGTGCACCGGTAATCGCCGAGATTGGCGTGACTGAGGCAATCGCACGATGCGTCGATGCCGGACTACTCGCTACCCGACTACCGAAGTCGCTCGCTGAAGATCTCGCAGCGATCGTATGAATGTCGTAGCGCTTGACCGCACTCGGCCGCGCGACGACTGGGAACGCACTTCTGCTCTGGCGCCGTGGCTGAATGACCCACTCGTGCGCGAGGTGATGGTCAATGACGGCCGTCAGGTCTGGATCGAGCGTGAGGGTGGTCTCGAACATGTCGGCACGCTGGCCAAAGGCGAGGCAGAACGCATCATTGAACGCATCTTGCTGCCGATTGGTCGGCGTGTCGATCACGCTTCACCGGTCGTTGATGCGCGGCTGCATGACGGCTCGCGGGTGTGCATCGTGATTCCACCGGTCGCCGTTGACGGCCCGTGTCTCAGTATTCGACGCTTTCACGTGCGCGACCTGCCACTCGGTGCGTTCGGCGACGACGGCGTCGTCTCGGTGTTGCGCGAAGTCGTACGCGAACGATGCAACGTCGTGGTCGCTGGTGCGGCATCGAGTGGCAAGACGACGCTGCTGAATGCGTTGTGTGGTCATGTCGGTGAAGGTGAACGAATCATCACGGTTGAAGACGTGGCTGAACTTCGTCTACAGACCCAGCACGTCGTGCGATTTGAGGCACGACCGTCGACCTATGACGGTGCACTTGAAGTGAGCATGGCTGCCCTGTTGCGCAGTGCCTTGCGCATGCGACCCGACAGGTTCGTGCTCGGCGAGGTGCGCGGGCCAGAGGCCCTCGACATGCTCGCTGCGATGAACACCGGCCACCATGGTTCGCTCGCCACCTGCCATGCAAACTCACCAGACGACGTCTTGCGTCGAGTCGAGGCAATGGTCTTGCATGCCGCACCACAGTGGCCGTTGGCAGCAGTGCGCGAACATCTCCAGGCTGCAATCGATGTGATCATCTTCGTTGAGCGCTCGCCAAACGGCCAGCGACGCATTAGCGAGATTTCTGAAGTCTCGATGCGGCCAGACGTGCTCGGCACACGACGCATTTGGGCCGAGGGGGCGACAACTGCCCGTTTGGCCCGCGGTCGTTCATGATCGCGACTGCTCTCTTCATCGTCCTAGGTTCCGGCGTCACATGGTTGCTCATCAC
>RFMM01000147.1 GCA_009927665.1 Actinomycetota bacterium | reverse complement strand
GGTGACGAGGTCAGACCGACAACAGGTCGCGGGCGCCGGTGTCGCTCGATGGGTGGCGCAGCTTGCTCATCGCACGCGCCTCAATCTGTCGAATGCGCTCGCGAGTGAGGTTGAACGCTTCACCGACTTCTTCGAGCGTGCGTGGCTCACCACGGTCGAGACCAAACCGCAACGCCAAGATTTCGCGCTCGCGTGGGTCGAGTGGGGCGAGCAATCGGTTGATTTCTTCTGGCAAGAGGGCCGTCGCGGCCACTTCGAACGGTGACTCGACCGAGCGGTCTTCGACGACGTCACCCAGTTCGGCGTCACCGTCTTCGCGTAGTGGCTCGCTCAACGACAGCGGTTCGTTGGCAAAGCGCAGGGCCTCGGTGACCTTGTCTTCTGGCATCTCGACTTCGGCGGCAAGCTCGGCAAGAGTCGCCGGACGACCGAACTTGAGCTCCAAACGTGAGCGGGCCTTCTGCAATCTCGCGAGGGTGTCGCCCGCGTGAACTGGCAAGCGGATGGTGCGACCCGTATTGGCGATGCCGCGGGTGATGGCTTGGCGAATCCACCACGTTGCGTAGGTCGAGAACTTGAAGCCCTTGCGCCAGTCGAACTTTTCGACGGCGTGCATCAGGCCGAGGTTGCCTTCTTGAATGAGGTCGAGCAGGGGAAGACCTGACGCTTGGTACTTCTTGGCGATGGAGACGACGAGTCTCAGGTTCGACTGCACGAACTGGCGCTCGGCGCGCGCACCGAGGCGCTGCAATTTGCGAAGTTCTCGCTTGCGTTCGGCCGACATCTTCGCGTTAGCGGCGAGTTGTTTCTCGGCGGTCTTGCCTTCTTCGATTTCTTTGGCGAGTCGAACTTCGTCTTCTTTGGTGAGCAGAACGTATTGGCCGATATCGGTGAGATAGAGACGTACGAGATCTTCTTCGTCTCGATCGATGCGATCTTTGGCCATTGTTCTTGCCCCCGAACTCTGTGGTAACCCGAATATGACAATCGCGCCCTGTTGAGGGCGCGAGCGCGCTCAACGATACCGACTGACTCCAAATCTGCAACCTTCGTGTTGCAGAGTTTTCTGGCGCATCATCCAATCTTTCCTTGCGTGGGTGGCACTCTCGTCGCGCTTTCCTTGCGTGGGGAGGTGGTGGCTTCGCGTCGGGTGGTTGTTGCGTTCTCCACAGCCCGTGGCGGAGGTGACATGGCGCTCGGTAGGCAATCGCGTCACCGATTCCTTATGATGAGGTCATGTCAAACCCCCTGCTCAACGAATCCACCTTCGAAAAGATGCGCGAGCGCCACGCTGGTGAAGCGGGTTGGGCGGCCGCCAGCGGTCAGCCCGCCGGGTCATGGGCACCGCCGACAGGCACACCGATCAACGACGGCCCTACGACCAAGTACCACGGTGGGGTCATGACGGTGAGCGGCACCGCGAGTGCCAGCCTCGTGCTGTTCGCGGTGCTACTGATTTCGGCTGCCGTCGGTTGGATGGCGGTTGCCGAACCGCAGCCCGGCGTGCTCAGCTTCCCGATGATGGCCTTCGTCGGTGCCATCGTGGGCTTCATCGCTGCCATCGCCTCGGCCTTCAAGCCATTGTGGTCGCACATTTTGGGCCCGGTCTATGCCGTCGGTCAGGGGCTGTTCGTCGGTGCCATCTCGAAGATGTTCAACGCGCAGTATTCGGGCATCGTCTTGCAGGCGGTGGGTACCACCCTCGCGGTCTTCGGCGTGATGCTCTTCCTCTATCGCACTCGGGTGATTCGCGTGACCAATCGCTTCCGACGAATCGTCATCGGCGCGACGCTTGGCCTCGTGGTGTTCTATCTCGTGGCGATGGTGTTCAGCATCTTTGGGGCGAACATTTCGTTCTTCACGGGTTCGGGATCATTCGGCATCCTCTTCAGCCTGTTCGTCGCTGGTCTGGCGGCCTTCAACCTCGCGCTTGACTTCGATTTCATCGAACAAGGTGAGCAGATGGCACTGCCACGCCGCATGGAATGGTTTGCTGCGCTCGGCCTGCTCGTGACGGTCGTCTGGCTGTATCTCGAGATCCTGCGTCTGCTCGCCAAGTTGCGCGACCGGTAGTCGCTGCTCTGACCGCTCGTCGGTCGCCACCCCTACCGTGAGCCACGTGGCAGACGGGCTAACGCAGCACAGCGACGGAGCCGCACGCTGCTGGTGGTGTGGCACTGACCCGCTCTATGTCGCCTACCACGATGACGAATGGGCGCGACCCGTGCACGATGACCAGCGGCTCTTTGAAAAGATCTGCCTCGAAGGTTTTCAGTCGGGCTTGAGTTGGCTCACGATTCTGCGAAAACGCGAGAACTTTCGCCGCGCATTTGTCGATTTTCTGCCGAGTGCGGTGGCAAAGTTCGACGTGCGAGACACCGAACGGCTGGTGACTGATGCCGGAATCATTCGCCATCGCGGCAAGATCGAGTCGGTGGTGAACAATGCACGTCGCTATTCAGAACTCGTCGGTGAATTCGGATCTCTTGACACTTTCGTCTGGCGCTTCACACCTAATCAGACAGCGGCACCGAGCGAGCGATCTGAGATTCCTACCAGCACACCAGAGTCGACCGCTTTGTCGCGCGAACTAAAACGACGCGGTTGGTCATTTGTCGGGCCCACCACGATGTATGCATTCATGCAATCGGTGGGTGTGGTTAACGACCACCTTGCGGGTTGTTCGGCTCGTTGAGTCGCTCGAGCATCAACTCAACTTCGGCAAGCTCGGCTTCGAGTGCATCAAGATCGACATCGAGTTCAGCCTGGTTGTCGTGTGGAGTCGTGCTCACGAACGACCATGGTAGGTGAGTCACTCACCACTAGCGTGTCTCGCCATGCCAACACAGTTCCCGTCGTTTGACGGCACCGCAGCCAAGCAACAGCGATTTGCCGAACCACCTGAGATGGGCATCGACCCAACGAAGCGTTACACCGCGACGATGAGCACCTCGCTCGGCGAGATCGTGATTGCACTTGATGCGGTGGCAGCCCCGCGCACGGTGAACAACTTCGTGTTTCTCGCGCTGCACCACTATTACGACGGTGTCATCTTTCATCGCATCATCAAGAACTTCGTGTGCCAAGGTGGTGACCCCGAAGGCTCGGGTCGAGGTGGCCCTGGTTACCGATTCGGCGACGAACTACCCAAGCCAAACCAATACAAAGTTGGCTCGCTGGCGATGGCCAACGCTGGTCCGAACACCAACGGCTCGCAGTTCTTCATCATCAGTGGTGCTGATGGTTGCCGCCTACCACCGCAGTATTCGCTCTTTGGCCAGGTGGTGAAGGGTCTCGAGGTCGTCGAGACAATGCAGAGTGTGCCGACCGCCAGCGGCGATCGCCCAAAGACCGACGTGGTCATCAACTCGGTCACCATCACCGTCGCTGACTAACAGCGCTTCGATGCCACGACGGCTCGATGCGCTCAGCATTGCTGAGGCACGTCGACTCGCGCTCACAGCTCAGGGTTTTGCAGTCTCACGCAGTGCTTCGGCGTCAACGACGGCCGAAGTGGTCGCTCTGATCAGACGCCTTGGTGCCGTTCAGATTGATTCGGTGAACGTGCTCGTTCGCAGTCAGGAGCTGCCATTGTTTGCGCGACTCGGCAACCACGATCGCGCCGCAATCTCGAAGGCAACGGCGCAGGGCCGGCTGTTTGAGTATTGGGGCCATGAGGCGGCACACTTGCCGGTTGAAATTCAGCCGTTGTTTCGTTGGAAGATGAATGCTGCCCGTACCGGCAAGGTGACGCACTGGGGGCTGACGAGTTTTTACCGTGAGAACAAGAGTTACGTGCGACGAGTGTTACGGCACATTGAGACGAACGGCGCGGTTACCGCGCGCGCGTTGAGCACTCGCACTACGAAGAAGGGCACATGGTGGGATTGGGACGAAGCCAAGACTGCCCTTGAGTATCTGTTCTTGACGGGTGAGGTGATGGCGAGTAGTCGTGGCAGCGACTTCGCTCGCATCTACGACCTTCCCGAGCGGGTGTTGCCAGCGCGTGTGGTGAAGAGTCAGACGCCGACCGAGCACGAAGCCCGCCGACAACTGCTCGTGCGCGCGGCAGTTGCGCAAGGCGTTGCCACAGCCGACGATCTGGCCGATTACTACCGCCAGCGACTCTCGGTGGTGAAACCACTCATCGCCGAACTCGTTGAAGATGGTGTCTTGCGCGAGGTCACGGTCGAAGGGTGGCGTGAGAAGGCCTTCGTGCATCGCAACACGGCGCCGCCCAAGCGCGTGAGCGCAACTGCCTTGTTGTCGCCCTTTGACTCACTGGTGTGGTGTCGACCGCGCAACGAACGACTCTTTGACTTCCACTATCGCATCGAGATCTACACGCCCAAGCCCAAGCGACGATTCGGCTATTACGTGTTGCCGATCTTGTGTGGTGAGGCATTGGTCGGTCGACTTGACATGAAGGCCGATCGTGCGACCAGCACGCTGCGAGTCGAGGGTGCCTATCTCGAAGACGGTGTGAGTGCGTCAAAGGTGGTTGTGCCAGTCGCGCGCGAGCTGCGGTCGATGGCGAAGTGGCTCTCACTTGAGCGCACGTTCGTAGGCAAGCGGGGAGACTTCTCGCGACCGCTGCGCCTAGCGTTGCACAAGTGACTCCGTTAATCGCCGTCGCCGGTCGCACGGGGGCACCGAGCAGGGTCTCGCGTGACGAAGTCGCGTTCGCCGGCAAGCGATACCTCAACTCGTTGCTGCGGGCTGGTGGTGAACCCGTGGTCATCGCACCGCAGCAACTGCACGAAGATGCGGCGCGCGAATTGCTGCAACGCTTCGACGCGCTCGTGCTGATGGGTGGCCCCGACGTCGACCCGTCGCTGTATGGTCAGCATGCATCGCCGCGGGTCTACGGTGTGTCGCCACAACAAGACGCGTTCGAGTCAGCGCTACTGCGTGCCGCCATCGCCAATCAACGACCAGTGCTCGCCGTATGCCGTGGCATGCAACTTGCGAACGTCGTGTTAGGCGGCACGTTGGTGCAACATCTTGGTGACGTGCCAAACGCTGCATCGCTCGTGGCGCACGCACCTGGTGAGTTTCCGGTTGGTGCCGAGTTCGTGTTGCACGACGTCAACTTGGCTGCTGACTGTTGGTTGGCAAACGCCGTGAAGCGCACCACGGTGCGCGGGGCATCTTTTCACCACCAGGGCATCGATCGGCTGGCTGACGGTTTTCGCGCCGTCGGGCACGCACCAGACGGTCTGTTAGAGGCGATTGAGCATGATGAACACCGCATCATCGGCGTGCAGTGGCACCCTGAAGACACCAGTGCCGATGATGTTGCGCAACAAGGCATCTACGACGCCTTCGTGCGCACCGCACGCGAACGTTAACCAGCCAACCTGTCGGCTACTGGCGCTGCGGCATCGCCCAGCGCACCACCGCGTCAGCGCATCACCGAGCGGCATCAGCGCGAAACGTTCGGTGAGCGGCAGATACGGCAGGTTGAGATGCGGTCGCGACCAGCGGGGCAGCGTCGAGATTGTGGCGGCAACCAATAGCGAATAGGCGGCGCGCGCAACCGGTGGCAACGGTGGCTCGAACAAGAGATAGCGCATCGCATCACGTGACTCTTTGGTGCCCCGCACCTCGCCGCGGTACGAAGAGATCTGGTCGCGTAACGCACGCACCGTCTCTGGTGGCGCAGGCACGCCGAGTTTGCGTGCAATGAGGGCGGCGTCTTTCACGTAGCCATCAGCACCATCTGCATCGAGCGGAAAATCACCGAACCGCTGATGGGCGACGAGAAAACTGTCAATCTCGACGATGTGCACCCAGCGCAAGAGGTGTGGGTCACGGGCAGAGTACGACCGACCATCGCTCGCCACGCCGTGCACTCGTTCGTGCACACGATTGACCAGATCGACTGCACGTTGTGCTTCGTCGGCCGGGCCGAATGAAGTAGCAGCCAGAAAATCTGCAGTGCGTTGCAGACGACCCCACGGGTCGCGGCGATAGTCAGAGTGTTGAGCGACTCCGGCCATGGCGAGTGGGTGAAGTGACTGCACCAGCAATGCCCGCATTCCACCGATGAACATCGATGCATCTGCGTGCACCCGACGAATCGGACGATCTTCGGCGAACCAACGTGGCGCATCAGGTTGCATGAGTTGCATCATCCGCTGTTCGCCGTCGGGGCCTGCGACGCGATCACGCAATGCTTTGCTGATTGATTCGCGCACGGTGCCGAGTGCGTCGCCGAGGATCGCGCGGTCGAACTTCACCACATCATCGTGCCAGCGCGAAGTCGGTGCACGATGACGAAGCCCCTCAGTACCCTGAAAGTTGTGGCAAATGACGCCCCAACGCAACAGTCGATGCCCGCATGGGTGCCGCGCGCCATTGTGCTGTTGTGGATTGGGTTTCTCGGCACGTTTGTTGCCCGCGCCTTGTGGAGTCGCCTGGCCGGCTTCTTCGTCTTGCTGTTGATTTCATTGTTTCTGGCCCTTGCCATCGAGCCGGGTACGAATCGTCTCGCCCGCCGCGGCATGTCGCGGGGTCTGGCAACGGTCATCATTCTTTTCGCGGTGGCGGTGATCGTCGTCGGTTTCGTGACGGTCATGGGTGCGCTGGTCGCCGATCAGGCAAGTCAACTCGCTGACAATCGCGATCAATACGTCACAGAGGTTGTGGGGTTTCTCAACGACAACTTCAGCACCAACCTTGATGCTGCTGAGGTCATCGACTCACTCGATGATCCGAATGGCCCAGTGCGTGAGTTCTTGAACTCCCAGGCAGATCGGGCGGTGCAGCTCGGTGTGTCGGCGTTCAGCACATTGTTTCAGACCTTTTCTATTTTGCTCTTCACGTTTTATCTTGCTGCTGATGGGCCACGTCTGCGTCGCACGATTTGCAGTTGGTTGAAGCCCAGTCGTCAGCGCGTGGTGCTCGACGTGTGGGAGCTCGCCGTTGAAAAAACCGGCGGGTATCTTCGTCTCGCGCGATTTTGGCGGTGGTGTCATCGTTCTTGCATTGGATTGCGTTTCAGGCGATTGGCACACCCGCGCCCATTGCGCTCGCGATCTGGGTGGGTGTTATCTCACAGTTCTTGCCAGTAATCGGTATCTACGTCGCAGGTGTTCTGCCGCTCTTGCTCACCGTGGTCGATACACCGATCAAGGCGCTTTTCGTGCTCGGGTTCATCGTGGTGTATCAACAGATCGAGAACTTTCTCATTGCCCCGAAGATCACTGCTCAGACGATGGAACTTCATGCCGGAGTCGCCTTTGCCTCGGCGATCGTCGGTGGCGCAGTGCTCGGGCCAACTGGTGCGATTCTTGGGCTACCCGCAGCAGCGGTGATGCAAGGCTTCTTGAGTTCGGCGGGCCATCGCTACGAAGTGGTCGATGACACAGATCTGGATGGTGAGTAATGAAGCATCGGCTCACCATCGCTTTGTGCGTGGCGGCTCTGTGTAGCCCCGCTGGAGTCGTGAGTGCTCGCAGTACACAAGACGGCAGCACCTCTGATGGAACTTCGCAAGACAGTGGCTCTCCTTCAGCAACACCCGAGGTGCGCACGGTTCCGTCACTCTCGCCGACCATCACGGAGACTCGCCGCTTCACGCCAAACCTGCCACGCAAATCGGGTGAAGGTCGTCGCGTGGTGTACAGCAACTCGTTGCAATGGGTGTGGGTAGTCGACAAGAACGAGGCCGTGATTCGTTCGATGCCAGTGTCTGGTCGTCGGGGTGTGCCGACACCAGGCGAGTATGCAGTAACGACAAAGTCGCCGTGGTCGTTCAGCCTCGACTTCGAAGGTGTGACCTTTCGTTGGATGACACGCTTTGCGCTGGGTCCAGATGGGGGAAACATCGGCTTCCACGAGATTCCACGCAAAGACGGCAAGGCCATGCAGACCTACAACCAGCTCGGCTGGTTCGCCGGCTCGGGGTGCGTGCGCATGGCGACCGAAGACGTGAAGTTCATCTACCGCTGGGCGACCCCCGGCACGAAGGTGGT
>RFMM01000135.1 GCA_009927665.1 Actinomycetota bacterium | reverse complement strand
GGCGCAAGGCGTGCTCAACGAACTGTTGTGACTCGCCAGTCGACCTGGCCGTCGCAGCGCCGTGCGGCTCAGGCCGTGGTCGTCGTGGTCACGATGACTGGCTGCGTCGCGACACCACCAGAGATGATGGCGAGTGGCTTGCCAGCCAAATCGGTTCCGAGCAAGATCAGCACGCTCGCTTCACCGAGACTGCCTGTCTCGGTTGGAATCGGCGTCGGCATCGGAGCAGTTGCAACGCCACCAAGCTCACCTGCAACTTGAGCGGCGGCGGCTTCGCTTCCCAACAGGTAATAGACGACGGTTGCAGTCTGTCGCGGCGTCACCTCTGACTTATTGATCGCCGGCTGCACGATGTAGCCCTTGCCCTGCAGGTCGGTGGTCAGCAAACCCGCGCTACCGCTGACACCCGAGGCATTCGCCACCTGCACTTTGAACGCAGTGAGTGCCACCGGCGCCACGGTGGTCTCAACTGGAACCAACGGGTCGACGGTGGTCTCGGTCGTCATCTCTTCCGCTGGTGCAGCGTTCTCTTCAGGAGCAGCAATCGAAGTGTCATTGCGCAAGTCGCGCAGAATGAAGAACCCCAACAACACGGCCAAACGGCAACGGCAATTGACAGCACCGAGTTGACATTCGCCGCACGAGGTTCAGGGGCCGGACGCGGACGACGTTGCTCTTGACTCATAAACTCAGGTTACTTCGCTCGTCTCTAAGATGAGGCGATGAACGGCTCGCTACGCGATTCGTTGCGGGCGTTCACGATCAGCCTTGTATTGGCATTCTCGCTCATCGCCTTATGGTCACAACTGACCCCACTCGGCTCGGCCCCTGATGAGGCGTCGCACTATGTGAAGGCGGCGGCCGTCGTGCGTGGCGAGTGGATCGGCGAACCACTCGACCGGTGGCGGTTGGCAGTCGAGGGCTGGGCATATTCCGACACTTCGATCATCGCCGAAGTAATTGTTCTCGCCAGCGACAACTCAGTGCTCACTCGTTCGAGCCCGAATGTGGTTCGCGAAGACGTGAACACATCGCTGAAACTGCCAGGCGACGCGATGGTGGGTTTTGATCTGGGCTTGGTTTCGAACCAACGCCGCGAACCAGCTGCGGTCGTTGCACGACTCAACGACGGCACGCTTGCTTTACTTCCCTTTGCTGACGATCTCGTTCAGGCAACGACATCAACGAATCTGTCGGTCGACGGTCGCCCGATTCAGGTCGATGCCAACGTGCAAGGTCTCGTCGACGACATACAACTCACCGGTCGAATGGAGTACTCGTATTGGTCGTCGAACGTCACCATCGACAAGCAGTTCGATGGGTCGCACCACGTGCAAGCCTGCTTCGTGGCCCGTGCCACCGTTCCGGCCTGCGACCTTCGCGTTGAAGATTGGCAGCCAGATGAGGGTGAAGCACTCACCACGATGGGTCTGTATACGCCGGTCGTCTATCTCGTGCCTGGAATTGCCACGCTGCTGGGTGCATCAAACGCCTCATGGTTTCTCGCACGTCTTGCCGGCGGGTTCGTTGCCGCAGCGATTCTCGCGCTCGCCATCACCTCACTTCGAGACCGCAAACTCTCGGTGATTCCTCTGCTTGCCGTGACGGCACCGGCCGTGGTGTACCTCTCATCAGTGGTCAACACGAGTGGTTTGGAAATCATTGGTGCGATCGGCATCTGGTTGACCTTGCCAGGTTTGCTGGGTGATTCGCGCCGCGACCCGTGGGGGCTGTGGTGCTTCGTCGTCGGCGGGCTCATCGTGATTCTTGCCCGTCCGTTGGGCATGGTCTATTTCGTCGCGATCGTCGCGGTCTGCACCATCGCCTGCGGGCAAGTCAAGTCTCTGCTCGACTTTGCTCGCGCACGTCTGTGGGTCGCTGCACTCCACGTCAGTGCGATTGCTTTCGCAACGATCTGGTATTTCACCATCTACAACCCGCGAGTAGACCCGCGAATGGCTGAACATCTCGGGCCAGATGTTGCCCTGGTTGAGCAACTGGCTCATTCGTTCGGCGATATCACACGCGTGATGCAAGAGGCAGTAGGTGACCTCGGGTCGCTTGAGGTGCCGATTCCGCGACTCGCATTTCTCGCGATGATCTTGGTGCTGTCGTGGATCGTGACGACTGGCTGGCGTGACGCACCTACTTCGTTTCGTGCTGCAACAATCGTGCTTCTTGCCGTTGGTGTTGTTGCAGTCATCGCGATCGATCTCAACTACTACCGCATCTTGCGCGGTTATGGGGTGCAGGGTCGCCACCTCACGCCACTGCTGGTTGGAATTCCGCTGCTCGCTGCACGACGATCTCGGTTTACCGATACACAGCGATACATCATTGGTGCAATCTGGGTCATCACCCATGTGCTGGCTGGTTACACCGCGCTGCGGCGATACTCAGTCGGGCTCGTCGGCGATGAAGTCTTGGAAGTGTTTTATTTCCCGCAGTGGCAACCGGCATTGGGAATTCTCGGCACCCTCATTGCCCTCACCTTGCTCTTGTTGGCAATCACGGCGGTGACGTTTCGAACGATGCGAGCCGAGGGTGGGGATTGAACCCACGACCTACCGCTTACAAGGCGGTTGCTCTGCCACTGAGCTACCTCGGCATGACGCCGTGCAATGGCGCCACTTCATGTTACGCAGTAGGCATCGAGTTGCGGATTGCGAATCGAACTACACCGTGCGTGCGCGTACCACTTCATAGGTCGCGAGAGCAGCCGCAGCCGACACATTGAGCGACGACAAAGCGCCACTCATCGGAATCGACACGACGAGATCGCAGCGCTCACGCACGAGTCGCGATAGGCCGGGGCCTTCTGCGCCGAGCACGAGGCAAACGTGTTCGCGCGCCAAGTCACCCAAACCGAAGAGTGGCTTGTCGGCAGCATCATCGAGGCCGACGACCCAGACATTTGCATCACGCAGTTGTTGAATCGCGGTTGGCAATCCGGGCACCACGCACAGCGTGAGATACTCGATTGCACCGGCGGCCGCCTTGGCTGCACTGGGTGTGATGTGCACGGCGCGATGTCGCGGCAAGATCACCGCATCAACACCCGCACCTTCACACGACCGCAGAATTGCGCCGAGGTTGCCCTGGGTCGGTGACACCATCAACTGCGACGAGAAAGAGTTTGTTGCCAGCCCCGGCGGCAGCCAAAGGCCCTGCCGCTGCCCCGACCCCAGCGGCACGGCCGGCGGTGGCGGGTGGTGTTGCTTCTGACACGTCAGTCTGCGTGCGAAGGAGCACTTCGTCGAGCAACACCTCGTCAAGCGGCTCTGCTCGAGCGATCACGCCCTGCGGGGCTTCGCTACGTGCCATCTCGTCGATGTCACGACGTGGAAGTCGTCGCAGCGCAACTCGCTGCGCGCCAGCGAGGTCAGAAATCTCAGCGATTACTGGGTTGCGTTCAATGTCGTCGGCAACCAGAATCTCGTGCACACGACGCCGTTGTGCGATCAGCAGTTCGCGCACTGCCTGACGGCCTTCAATCTGTTCACCACCCAACGAGCGATCGTTGTCGCGCGGTCGTGCGTCACTGCGTCCGCGACGCTTACCATCGCTGCGACCTGGCTGCTGCCCGTCACCACGGCCACGCCGTTCGCTATTGCCACGTGGTGCTCGACGTTGATCGCGGGCACCGCGTCGTGGTCGCTTCGTCATGGTGCGTGCCTCACTTCGTGAGCAATGCCACTGCGAGACACGCGATTCCTTCGGCTCGACCGATGGCGCCGAGACCCTCGGCGCGGCGACCCTTCACCGACACCGGGGCACCAACGACGGCCGCGAGGTTGTCTTGCATGGTCGTGCGATGTGGAGCGATCTTTGGTCGCTCACACACGACATTGACGTCGACGTTCTCCACTCGCCAGCCATCACGACCAACGAGCGAGATCACTTCACGCAGCAATGTCATCGAGTCGGCACCCTTCCATCGCGGGTCGGTATCAGGGAAGTGCATGCCAATGTCACCCATGCCGGCAGCCCCAAGCAGTGCGTCGGCCACGGCGTGCGCAACAGCGTCGGCATCACTATGACCGAGAAGTCCGCGCTCGCCAGCGATGCGCACCCCACCAAGCACGAGAGGTCGGTCGTCGTCTGCGAATCGGTGCACGTCGAACCCTTGACCGACTCGCAGCATCAGGCCTCGCCGCGGTGTTGCAGACGTGCCCACTCGAGGTCGTCGCGCGTGGTGATCTTGCGATTCAACACCTCACCATCGACCACCACGACCTTGCCACCCTCGGCTTCAACGAGTGATGCGTCGTCGGTGCCCTCACCTCGCGCGGCATGTGCGCGTCGCAAGATCTCGGCGCGAAACGCTTGCGGAGTCTGCACCGCCCGCAGTGACCCACGCGGTGGAGTTCGTGTGACTTGACCCGTGTCGTCAACCATCTTGATGGTGTCAGCCACCGGAATCGCCGGCACTGCGCCATCGGCACCAGATGCCACCGCCTCGATCACTCGCCGAAAGTCATCTTCATTCGCAAACGGTCGTGCTGCGTCGTGCACGCAAATGATGGTTGCGTTCTTGGGTACTGCAGCCAAACCACGCCGCACCGACTCGCTACGGGTGCCACCACCAGCGACACCACCTTCGCGTGCAGCAACTTCGGCCGGCAACACGACGACGACGCCATCGCTCGATTCACGCGCCGACTCGACCGCCCAATCCATCACCCGGCGATCACCGAGGGTTTCGAATTGTTTGGGTCCACCAAAACGACTGCCGGCACCTGCCGCTACCACGATGGTCCAGATGACCTCGCCCGGCCTGCGCAATTCACCAGTCGGCATCGATGTTCAGGGTAGTACCGTTATGCCATGACCCACGAAGAACTTCTCGCAAAAAACGCATTCTTCGCCGCTACCTCCGCCGAGTCATTGAAGAAGATTTCTGCCGCTGGCACAACTCGCCGACTGCAACGCGGCGATGTGTTGTTTCAAGAAGGCGAGACGCCCGACGCGATGTATGTCGTGCTGAACGGCCGAATCGCCATCGCGATCGGCAATCGACCGCTTGACTCGCGCGAAAGCATGCTCGCCCTCATGGAGTCTGGTGACCTCTTCGGAGAACTCGGCCTGCTCGACGACGGCGCTCGCAGTGCGATGGCCCGTGCCCTTGAGCCCTCGAGCGTGCTGCAGATTCCTTATGCAGTGGTCAAGGCTGAATTGCAAGGCAACCCGAACATGCTCTGGGGTGTCACCAAGTTGCTCGCCTCACGCCTACGCGTGATGGATGAAGTGCTCTCTGACAGCGTGTTTCTCGACGTCACTGGTCGCACCGCCAAGCGCTTGCTCGAGTTGTCTGCCGGTGTCGATGAGTTCGTGCTGCCCGTCACGCAGGAAGAACTCGCCGGCATGGTCGGCGCATCACGCGAACGCGTGAACAAGGCGATTGCCAGTTTCATCCGCCTCGGCTGGCTCGAACAGAGTGATCGTCGCTACCGCATCATCGAGCGTGCGAAGTTGACCGGTCGTTCTTCGTAACTCAGGCTGGCAACGCTCGGCCCGACATCGCGTAGCCAAGTAGCGCTCAGCCGAGTAGCCACGCGTGCGCGCGGGCAAATGCATCGCGTGCATCAGCTTCGCGATATGACGGTCGCGTCGCGTCGTGGGCAAAGGCGTGTTCGGCCGCTTCGTAAGCCACGACCGAACAGCCGACCGTGCGCAGCTCATCAACATCTGCTGCCGGCGTGTACGGGTCGGCGGTGCCGATGAGCGCCAACACCTTCGCTGCATCACCACGACGCAAGTACTCGAGCGGCTCACCCTGCGTTGCTGAGCGCCATTTTTCAGGAATGCGAATCATCCCATAGAAACTCGCGATGCGGGCGAAGCGCGGGCTGATTGCCGACTTGAAGCAGTACATTCCGCCCAGACAGAAACCCATCAGCCCAACGCGTGCAGTGCCGAGTGCGTCGGCGGCCTCGTGCAAGTCACGCAAGTGCGATGCATCGTCGAGTGTCGGCACGGCGGCAAATCGAGGTTCGATCTCTGCTGCGAGCGTGCGACCAGGAAACGGCTCGACGGCACACACCGCCATACCCCACTCACGCACGAGTCGTGCGACCATCTCGTCATAGAGCGGGCGCAGTGACCAAATGTCGGGGGCGATCACAAGACCCATGGTCGGTGTCGTCGGTGGCGAGACGATCTCGGCGGCGGTGCCTGAGGGCAGGGTGATGCGCATGACGCAAGTCTTGCCGACCGCGGTGAGAGTAGCGGTGAGACGCATGCGGACGCTGTCTGCATGTCCACCAACACACAACACCACTATCGATCATCGGTTCTCAACCAGCTCAACGACGAATGGCGACGCCTCTGTCGGTCGAGCCAACATGTGACCACCGCTCGAGAGTGGCGGGTCAGCGCCGACCCCGTGTCATCGCTCGAAGAAGTGCTCACTCTTGCTGGGTTTCGTGGCAGCCGTGTCGATGACGATGCCGACCGAGTGTTGTTGCAACTCGTGCAGCGCGCCGCAACCGACCAACTAGCCGCACGGGTGGTGTTACAGCGAGTGCTGCCGCCGCTCGTATCAGTGGCGCGCCGCCGCGGCAAAGTCACACAAGGCGGGTTTGAGGAAGCCCTCGCCACACTGCTCGCCCACGCGTGGGAAGTGATTCGTACCTACCCGGTCGAGCGCCGACCAGCAAAAGTGGCATCAAATATCGTGCGCGATGCGGAATACTTCGGGTTCGTGCGACGTTCACGTCAAGTCGCAGAACTGCAGACCTTCGACCCAGACTCGTTTGCGTCAGCGCCGCAGTACTACAACTCGTCAGAACACCTCGACGACCTGCTCGAACGGGCGCGACGCAGTCGCGTATCGGCACAATCAATCGAAGTGCTCCGCGAACTCGGAACTTCGTCGTTGGCCGAAATGGCCGAGCATCACGGGCTGTCGCTTCGGGCTGCGCGACGTCGACGCCAACAGGCAATCAACGAGTTGCGTGTACGAACGCTGTCTGCTGCGTGAGTTTGGTGGTGCGCAGCCGCAGGCTGTTGGTCACCACGAACACACTCGAGAGCGCCATCGCAAGACCGGCCCACATCGGGTTCAGCAGCCCGAAGGCGGCAAGCGGCACAGCGGCGGCGTTGTAGACGAACGCCCAGAACACGTTCGCGCTGATCGTTCGCAAGGTGGCGCGTGACAACAAGATCGCATCGGGCACCAGCCGCAGGTCGCCGCTCACGATGGTGAGATCACTCGCATTCATTGCCACATCGGTGCCGGTGCCCATGGCGATGCCAACGTTGGCCTGCGCAAGTGCTGCGGCGTCGTTGACTCCGTCACCAACCATCGCCACGGCGTAGCCACGTTGCTGGAGGTCGGCGACCACTCGCACTTTTTCTTCGGGCAAGACCCCAGAAATCACGTGTTGTTCATCGGGGTCGATACCCACTTGCTCGGCCACCGCCAGGGCAGTCGCGCGACTGTCACCCGTCAACAGCATCGTTCGCAACCCGAGGTCACGCAGTGCGGCAATCGCTGCGGCACTGTTGGGTTTCGGCCGATCAGCCACGACGCACACGCCGCGCACCGCACCATTCGACGCCACGAGCACGGCGATGTTGCCGTCGGCACGCGCGGCATCGATTGCGGCCGACATCGCTTGTGGAATCAACACCAGTTTGCGACGCATCAGGGTTTCGTTGCCGACCATCACGCTTGCACCGTCGACCTTGCCAATGGTGCCCATACCTGGCAGATTCTCGAACTCGGTGACGGGTGCGAGCGAACCAAGCTCGGTGCGCGCTGCCGATGCGATGGCCTTGGCAACCGGATGCTCACTTGCATGCTCGAGCGCGCCTGCTGCGGCCAACACCTCGCTGCGTGACGCGCCGTCATTGCACACCACGTCGACCAGCTGCATCGCCCCTGTGGTGACGGTGCCGGTCTTGTCAAAGACGACCGTGTCGATGCGTCGTGTTCCTTGCAACACATCGGCACCTTTGATGACGATTCCCATTTGCGCTGCGCGACCGCTGCCCACCATCAATGCGGTGGGCGTTGCCAGCCCGAGAGCACACGGGCACGCAATGATGAGCACCGCGACCGATGCGGTGAACGCCTGCGACACGTCACCGTCAAGCCACCACCACGCCAGAAACGTGACAACCGAAATCGCAATCACCGTGGGCACGAACACGCTGCTCACACGGTCGGCAAGTTTCTGCACGGGCGCTTTCGTTGCTTGGGCGTCGCGCACCAGTCGGGTCATCTGGGCAAACGTCGACTCGGCGCCGATACGGGTCGCTTGCACCATGAGTCGCCCTGTCAAGTTCACTGCGGTGCCCGTGACGCTCGAACCGACGGTCACATCGACCGGCACGCTTTCACCCGACAGCATCGAAGCGTCGATCGACGAGGTTCCCTCGCGCACCACGCCGTCGGCAGCGATGATCTCGCCGGGTCGCACGACGATGAGGTCGCCCACCTGCACCGCTGATGCATCGATGAGTGCTTCGTGACCGTTGCGTAGAACAGTCGCGGTGCGAGCACCGAGAGCAAGCAGCGACCGCAGAGCGTCGCCCGCGCGGCGCTTGGCACGCGCCTCGAAATAGCGGCCAGCGAGCAAGAAGATGGTGACGGCGACCGCGACCTCTACATATATATGGTCAATCTCTGATGACATCATGTTCATGCCGCCGTGGTCTTCGGCAGCATTACCCCACACGAGCGCCCAGACCGACCAGCCCATTGCGGCGATGATGCCAATGGAAATGAGGGTGTCCATTGTCGTTGTGCGGTGACGGGCATTCATCCATGCAGCGCGATGGAACGGTGCGGCACCCCACACTGCGACAGGCAACGACAGCGCGAGTGCCCACCACTTCCAGTTCGAGAAATGCAGGGCGGGAATCATCGACAGTGCGGTGACGGGTATGCCCGCGATGAGCGACACCGACAGGCGGGTGCGCAGCATCGCCACACGATCGTTGGTCTCTTTGTCGAGCATCTCGGGCGTGGTATCGGCGAGCAGTCGCGCGCGATAGCCGACTTGTTCAACTTGCGCCACAAGTTGTTGCGTGGTGACACCATCTTCCAAGGTGATGCGCGCCGTCTCGGTGGCGAAATTGACGCTGGCTCGCACGCCGTCGAGGGCGTTGAGCGATCTCTCGACCTTCAACGCGCATGCCCCGCACGTCATGCCCGAGATCGCGAGGTCGACCTGCTCAAGTTGCGCAGTCACGTGGGTCGCCCGGGGCTCGAACCCGGGACCTGCGGATTAAAAGTCCGTTGCTCTACCAACTGA
>RFMM01000153.1 GCA_009927665.1 Actinomycetota bacterium | reverse complement strand
CGCAGCACGCGCAGTGAACCAGTGCTGCTTGCCTCAATGAACTGACCCGACGCGAGCGCGGGTCGATAATCTCGTCGTGTGGTGCCTGACCGCCATCGGCGGGGTCGGCAAACACATCATGAATCGCGAGCATTCCACCAACGGCAACGTGCGCATGCCAGGCGCGATAGTCGCCGCGCGCGATATCACGAGCGTGACCACCGTCGATAAAGCAGAAGGCAAGTGGCAGATTCCATGTCGCACCAATCACGTGTGAGTCGCCCACGCATTCGCGCACGACTGCCGTGAGCCCGGCGTCGCGCATCGTTGCACGAAAGAACGGCAACGTGTCGATGCGACCGTCGGCATTCACCACGGTTGGGTCGTGCCATTGCCAACCCGCCTGGTTCTCTTCTGATCCTCCGTGATGATCAACGGCGTACAAAACGACCGCACGTTCGGCGGCGACCGCACCCAACCACACGGTCGAGCGACCGCAATACGAACCGATCTCGGCGAGCGGCAGACCCGGCAGCGCGTCACAAGCCATGTGGGCTGCGTCGAAGAGCGCATCACCTTCGTCTTCGGGCATGAAGCCCTTGGTAGCGAGTGCAATCGTGCGCAGGCGGTCGTCGAGCCGACGCATCGTTGCGAATGCTAACGAAACGACATGTGCACGCCGAAATGTCCTATTTCTCTGCCAACATAGAGAGGTGCTTGCAGCTCGACGACCGCTCGACGACTTGATCGATCTGCTCAATGTCGAAGCCATCGAAGTGAACATCTTCCGTGGCCGCAGCCCCGACGAGAAACGCCAACGTGTCTTTGGCGGTCAGGTCGCCGGGCAGGCGTTGGTGTCAGCCGCCCGCACGATCGATGAGCAGGTGCGTGGCATTCACTCGCTGCACGCCTACTTTGTGCGACCAGGTGACCCGAATATCCCGATTCTGTACGAGGTCGACCGACTACGCGACGGCAAGAGTTTCTCGACACGACGCGTGATTGCGATTCAACACGGCAAGGTGATCTTCAACTTGCAGGCGAGCTTCCACGCCGACGAGCCGGGGCTCGACTATCAACTCGCGATGCCGGCTGACGTACCAGACCCCGAGAGCTTGCCCGATTTCAAGACACGAATGGAACCGTTCAAAGAACAACTCGGCGACTGGTACGACCGGCCACGACCAATCGACATTCGCTATGTCGACAACGATCCGCTGTCACGCGAAGGGCACCCACGACTCGGTCAACGAGTGTGGATGCGCGCCGACGGTGACCTGCCTGACGACCCTGTCTTACACACCTGCATCGTCACGTATGCCAGCGATATGACGTTGCTCGACACTGCTCTCTTGCCGCACGGCATTGGTTGGACTGACGGCAAGGTACAGATGGCCAGCATCGATCACGCGATGTGGTTTCACCGGCCGTTCCGCGCCGACAACTGGTTGCTGTATGACCAGTCTTCGATCTCTACCTCGCACGCCCGCGGTCTTGCAGGTGGTTCGATCTTCAGCCGTGATGGGTCGCTCGCGGTCTCTGTCGTGCAAGAGGGTCTCATTCGCGTGGTGGCAAATGACGTCTGGTGTGCTCAACCTCGCACTCATCGTCGTGGGGTTCGCCGGCATGGAGGCCGTAACTTACGTCGTGCACCGCTTCGTCATGCACGGGCCGTTTGAGTCGCTGCACCGCAGTCACCATCGCAACGCGGCTGCGGCGTTTGCCGACAAGCGACCCGAGCCCAACGACGTGTTTCCTGCCGCCTTCTCGTTGGTGGTCATCGCCGCACTGTGGGTCGGTTTCAACGTGTCGGGCTTCGCCTGGCTGGTGCCACTCTTTGTGGGCGTCACGGTGTACGGCATCGTCTACACCGCGATTCACGACGGAGTCATTCACGGGCGTGTGGCGTGGATGAAACGCATTGATACACACTGGACTCGTTCACTCACCCTCGCCCATCGCGCCCACCATCAGGCCAACAACGAGCCTTACGGAATGTTGCTGCCCTCGCTCACCATGCGCAACCGATCGCTTCCTGCTCAGGACGTGCGCAGTGGATCTCGGGCATCCCACGTTCCTGTCGACCAATAGGGAATAAACCGCGCGAACATCTCTTCGCCGTACCACTGCTCGGTCCGAGTACGTCGCACCACTGCCACATGGTCTGGCCGATGATTGGCAAAACTGCTCATCGCATCTCGGTTGCGCCAGACGCTGAACGTGCCGAGCCGCAAGATCGGCGCTTCACCGATGCCGACCACTGCCACGAGACCATCTGATGCGTGCAGTTCTTGATCGACCACTCGCGCGGCTGCGCTGAATGTGCGCCATGCTCGGGGTCGCACATCGGCGCGCGTGATGATGGCGAGCGGTGTGTCGGTATCGCCAGCTGACTGGGTCGCGCTATCACCCGACGAGTCGCTCTGATCTCGCTGCAGCAGATTGGGCACATCAACACCGCGCCACGAGCCGTGACCGCCAGCGCCCCGCAACTTGACGTGCCACGACTCGCGCAAACCGGCGCGCCGTTGTTGGGTGCGAATGAAGTCGTCGGCAGCCGATTCGCTCTGCCACACACAGAACAATGCGGTGCGCCCCCATTCTGTGCCCGGTGCGGTGCTCGCACCTTTGCCCGTGCCCAACACCCGCACGAAGAGCAGCTCGCCGCTTCGTCGATAGCGCACGCGGTCGAACGCCAGCGCAGTCAGCATTCCGATGTAGTTGCGCCAACGAAAGAGATGAAACGTCGCGACTGCGGCCATACCTGCCTTACAGTGTGTCTGCGTGATTGAGGCCTTGCTCGCCGTGCTCATCGGATATCTGCTCGGCTCGTTACCCGTAGCCGACTTCGTATCGCGGCGCTACGGCGGGCCCGATCTGCGCGATGTCGGTGACCACAACCCAGGCTTCTGGAATTCGCGCACGGTCTTGCCGCGCAACGCGTCACTCACGATCTTTGTCGGTGACCTTGCAAAGGGAATCATCAGCGTGCTGGCTGCTCAGTCGATGTCGACCGACTGGCGTGTGTGGTATCTCGCGGCCGGCGGTGCGATGATTGGTCACGCGTGGCCGATCTTTGCCCGGTTCCGTGGAGGTCGCAGCGTGCTCGCCTGGGTGGGTGCAGCAATCGTGCTCAGCCCGCTGCCCGCAGGCTTCGCCGTCGTGATGGTGTTGTTGTTTTGGGCGGCGACACGCGAGTTCAGTCACGCGGTGCGCATTGGCGTGGTGTTGTTTCCCTTTGCGCAGTGGTACCAAGATGGTCCATGGCGAACTGCTGCGACTGGTGTGCTGATGAGCATCATCGGCGTGCGCTTCGTGATGGCCAGCGACAAGACCATCGCCGACAGGTTCGCGTCACTACGTGCGGCCCGATCAATACGTGCGGCCGCGCCACTGACGCGATGGAGCAAACGTGCCGCGAGCGACGACGACCCACGCGAGTAGATCGGCAAACGGCGACAACCAATAACCGAGGCCGCCAGCTTCATACGCTCGGCGCGTACCAACGAGCGTGCCGATGCGAAGAGCGACGAGCATCAGCGTCACCACACTCAGCACCGCAACCGACGGCGTGATCGACGATGGCGCAGTTGCCTCTGGTCGCATAACGAGCGCGACCATCGCCAGCCACAGTGGCATCACGAGCGTGAGAGCACTCGTTGCCAACCCAGACAGCTGCCGTCGGGGAGATTCCACCGAGTTGAGCGCGAGCGAGCGACCCCAGCCGCGCCACGTGTCACTGAACGATTCGAACATTTCGACCACCAGCAGGTCGCGACCATCGAACATCTCGACCCGCTTGCCGCTCGACACCAACCAACGAACGAGGGCGACATCTTCAATCGTCGACGATCGCACGGCGGTGAACCACTCATCGCGCAACGCATCGATGCGACGAAACACCATGCACTGACCGTTAGCGACCGCATCTCGACGCGCGACCCGAGCACCGGCACCGTGTCGATAGACGAGCGACGTCAGCATCGCGGCATGCAACCAGCGACCGAGGTGGCTGCGGCATCGAAAGCGCGGTGCCACCGTCGCGAAGTGCGCACCACTCTGCATAAGCGCTCTACGAATCGCATTCGGCAGCTGTGCCGTGGGTCGCGCGTCGGCATCGAGTGTGACCACCACGTCGCCACGGGCGGCGGCGAGGCCTTGCTGTAGTGCCCATGCCTTACCCACCCACCCAGGTGGCAGCGCTGCGCCGCGCACGACGAGTGCACCGTGTTGTTCGGCGATCGCGGCGGTTGCATCGGTCGACTCATCATCGACGACAATCACCTCAAGCACGCCTGGTGCGTCGCGCAGCGGCGACAAGCACTCTGCGAGTCTCGCTGCCTCGTCGCGAGCAGGTATCACAACGCTGATGACGACAGCGTCGTCGTCACCGCCTGCGACCAGTCGTTGTGCACCCCGGGCGGCACGCCACAGTCGTGGCGCCACCGCTATGAGTGCCGCCGCCTCAGCGGTGGCGAGTAACCACCAGACCAGATTCGTCACGCATGAACTGCGGGTCGGCGCTGCGACCACGGCGCCGCAGTCTCAAGTTGTGCCGCTAAGCGCAACAGCAAATCTTCGCGATACGGCGCACCGACGAATTGCACACCCATCGGTAGGCCGTCAGCAGTCATGTGCAACGGCAGGCTGATGGCTGGTTGGCCAGTCATGTTGAACTGCGCGGTGTATTGCATGATTTCGCGAATGCGATCGGTGGAGTCATCACCTGACAGCGCACCAATCTTTGGCGGTGGGCCAGCCAGCGTCGGTGTGACAAGCACGTCGAAGCCTTGTGAGCTGTCGCGCGGCAACCACCACGACACGACCTTGCGTGTCCACGCGTGCATCCAGCCGACGGCTGTGAGGTAAGCAACCACGTTGGTCACGTTGCCAAACTGCGCCATCAGATGATTGCCCGGCTCGATGTCGTCGGTCGAGAGCGAAACGCCGAATTGCTTCTCGAGTGCTGCAACATCATTGGCGATATGGGCGATGACGATCGCCAAGAACATGTCACCGAAGTCGGCATCATTCAACGCCACCGGATGCGTGACCTCGACGTGGTGGCCGAGAGATTCCAACAACTTGCCTGTTGCGGTGACACTGGCGCGCGCCTCAGCGTGATCGAGACCACCGGGCAACAGAGCACCCGACAACAGACCAATGCGCAACTTGCCGACCGGCGCGCCCACTTCACTCGCGTAAGAGCGCACCGGTGGTGGTGGCGTGTTCGGGTCACCAGGTTCGTATCCGCCGATGGCATCCATCACTGCGGCGGTGTCACGCACCGACCGTGTGACACAGCCTTCGACGACGCCACCGATCCAACTTTCGCCGAGTGCTGGTCCGAGACTGACGCGACCCTTGCTCGGCTTCAAGCCAACGAGGCCGCATTCGCTGGCCGGAATGCGAATTGATCCACCGCCGTCGTTGGCGTGCGCGACCGCCACGCAACCCGCGGCAACAGTGGCGGCAGAACCGCCGCTGCTGCCGCCCGTCGAGTGTTCGGTGTTCCACGGGTTTCGTGCGGGTCCATACGCCAGCGGCTCGGTGGTGATGGTGCTACCAAACTCTGGCACGTTGGTGCGACCAATCGTTATGAACCCAGCGCGACAGAGTCGTTCGTAGAGGTACGAATCTTCGGTGGCCACGAACTTGCGATTCTTCAAAAAGCGCGTGCCGAGGTGATACGGCTCGCCCTTGATTTGACAGTTGAGGTCTTTCACCACGATCGGAACACCAGCAAACGCACCGCTTCTGCTCTTCTTGGCTTCGTCACGTGCCCGCTCGAAACGCGGATGAATCACGGCGTTGAGTTGCGGGTTCACTTTGCCGACGGCGGCGATTGCTAAATCGATCAGCTCGGTTGCCGAAATTGTTTCGAGGCAACGAGTTGTGCTTGTGCGGTGGCGTCGAGTTCAAGTGGAGTGCTCATGTTCCGCCACACTAGAACCCATGCGGGTACTCGCGGCAGTCGACAAGTTTCGTGGTACCGCAACGGCTGCTGAAGCAGCGCGGGCCATCGCTGCCGCATGCCAGACGCTCGGCATTGACTGCGTCGAGATGCCGTTGGCCGATGGTGGCGAAGGCACGCTGCAAGTGCTCGGCGGACCAAACCGCACCTCGCAGGTCGAAGGCCCACTCGGCCTGCCCGCGACGGCGCAGTGGCGTCTGCACGACGACACTGCCGTTATCGAGATGGCACAGGCGTCAGGTTTGCAGCTCGTCGGTGGTGCAGCAGGCAACGATGCGGTGCTCGCGTCGACCGTTGGCACCGGTCAACTCATCAACGAGGCCCTCGCACTGGGTGCGCGACGAATCATCGTGGGTGTCGGTGGATCAGCGACGACCGACGGCGGTCTTGGTGCCGTGCAGGCGATTACACAACCTGATCGCTTGCGTGACGTCGACTTCGTGGTGGCATGCGATGTGCACACGATGTTCGTCGACGCTGCTGCAACGTTCGCACCGCAGAAGGGTGCATCTGCTCAGCAGGTTCAGTTCTTAACGGCACGACTCAACGGTGCAGCCGACCATTATCTTCGCGCGATTCGGCGTCGAGGTGCGCGTCGTGCCTGGTGGTGGTGCAGCCGGCGGTCTCGCGGGCGGGCTCGCCGCACTCGGCGCACGACTCGTGCCCGGCTTCGATCTCGTGGCGAACGAAGTTGGTTTTCCTGCGGCACTCGCCGACTGTGACCTTGTCATCACCGGTGAAGGACGCCTTGACGCCACGAGCTTCACCGGCAAAGTAGTGGGTGAAGTGGCGCGGTATGCCGCCGAGCGTCGAGCGATGCTTCACGACGCAACTACACCGGGCGCCGCCCCTCTTTACCTACCCGCCACCGCACTGTGCGGTGCACTCGACCCGTCAGCGCGCGAACCAGCGGCACAACTCGAATTACATACCGTCAGCCTCGTCGAACAGTTCGGCAACGACGCGTTTGCCAACACGACCGAGTGCATCACCCGCGC
>RFMM01000216.1 GCA_009927665.1 Actinomycetota bacterium | reverse complement strand
TCGGGTTCGGTCATCGCGTAGGCAGAGCGAATCTCGCCGTTCAAAAGTGGCTTCAGCCACTTCTCTTTCTGCTCTGGCGTGCCAACACGCTCGAGCACTTCCATGTTGCCCGTATCGGGGGCGCTGCAGTTCATCACCTCAGAGGCGATCGGGTTCTTGCCCAACTCGACGGCAATGTAGGCGTAGTCGAGGTTCGAGAGACCTTCGCCCGTCTCGGAGTTCGGCAAGAAGAAATTCCACAAGCCGGACTTCTTCGCTTTGCCCTTCAGCTCGTCGAGTAACTCAAGTTGGCCGGCGCCGTAGCTCCAACGGTCGCTGCGACCTTCGCCAAGTTCGAAGTAGCGACGAGTATGCGGCTCAATTTCTTCGGCGATGAACTTCTTCACCGCTTCGTACAACGGCACCGCCTTAGCCGACATCGCCAGATTCATCGCGTCGTCGGTGGCGATACCCGAATACATGCCGGTCTGGTCATGCGCTCACGCTAACCCTCAATACGCTGACTCGCCGAGACCGAGACCATGATCGACCAAAAACTCAAGCGCGCACTCGGCCAAGCCGCAAAGGGTGTCGAGGTTGTTGCCGCCGTGCACGACGGTGTGACGCGCGCCTACACCTCGCACTGGGTGACACAGGTGTCGTTTGAAGAGCCGATCATCATGGCGAGCGTCTCGCCCAAGCACGACACGTATCCGCTCATGAAGGCAAGTGGCGAATTCACCGTGTCGTTTCTTGCCGGTGATCAGGTGCACATCGGGCAGTACTTCTCGTATCCCGGTCGCAAGTTCCACTACATCGCACCTGAGTATCTCGCGGTCATTGAAGGTCGCCCCGTCGTGCCCGACTGTCTGGCGTGGGTGCACGCAAAGATCTTTCAGTCGATGCCGATGCGCGACCACGAGCTGCTCTTCGCCGAAGTGGTGGAATACGGTTACGGCCGCCTTCGCGAGGCGCCGCTCATTTACTCGTCGCGACACGGGTGGCGCATAGCCAACGACAAGGCGCGCGCCCGGGTGAAAGCCCACGCGACGAACTGCTCGCGAGGCTTGCGGCTGCGGGGTTCGATGCAAGTTCAGGCGACGACGAACCCGACGAGGTGTAGTTCGAAGTCGGGCGACTGTCTTTGACGCCTAGCATCAGCGCGTGACCACGGCCTTTGATCTCGCTGCCGACGCAGCGGCGTTCTTGCGAAAGCGATTTGCTGGAGACCACCACATCGTCGCCGTGCTCGGCTCTGGCTGGGCCGATGCAGTCGGTGTGCTCGGCGCCGGTGATCGCTGCGCCATCAGCGAGGTGCCGGGGTTCAAGAAACCGTCGGCGCTCGGCCATGGTGGTGAGGCGATCTCGCTCACGATCGGCTCATCACGCGTGCTGGTGCTCACGGGGCGAACGCACTTCTACGAAGGCCACGGTGTTGCGCCCGTGGTGCACGGTGTGCGCACCGCGGCGGCACTCGGCTGCAAGGTCGCGGTGCTCACCAACGGCGCAGGTGTACTGCGCGAAGACTGGCCAATCGGCGAGCCAGTGATGATCAGCGACCACATCAATCTCACAGGTCAGTCGCCGATGACGGGTGACAACCCGCCAGCGCCATTGGCTGGTCGCTTCGTCGACCTGACCGATGCCTACAGCAAACGCCTACGTGCGATAGCGCGAGGTGCATCGCCGATGAACGAAGGTGTCTATCTCGGCTTGCACGGGCCGCACTACGAGACACCAGCAGAGATTCGCGCAGCTCGCAGCTGGGGTGCCGACCTCGTCGGCATGTCAACGGTGCTCGAAGTGATTGCTGCGCGGCACGTCGGGCTCGAGGTGCTTGCGCTGTCGCTGCCCACCAACTTGGCAGCGGGCATTTCGCCGACGCCGTTGTCGGGCGAAGAAGTGATTGCGGTCGGCAAGAAGTCTGCGGCACGCGCGGGCGAAGTATTGCGCGCGGTGCTCTCGGCGATCGACGCGGCCGCTTAGCGCGGCATTCCCACCAAAATGTCGCGGGTCGCCGACGCACCGATGCGCGTGGCACCCGCGGCAATCATCGCCAACGCAGCCGCAGTCGTGCGAATGCCACCGCTGGCCTTCACGCCGATGTTGTCGCCCACCGTTTCGCGCATGATCGCCACTGCTCGCTCGGTTGCCCCGCCTGCTTTGTGAAACCCAGTGCTGGTCTTCACGAAGTCGGCACCACCCGCCACTGCGGCACGACAGGTGTTGCGTAACTCATCGTCACTCAACGCCGCAGACTCGCAAATCACCTTCAACACCCGCTCACTGGCAACCAGATCGATGGCGTTGCGCACTGCACGAACGTCTGACTCGACACCGCGCCACTCACCTGCGCGCACCAAGCCGAGGTTCACGACCATGTCGATTTCATCGGCGCCGTTTCGCACCGCTTCGGCTGCTTCGGCAGCCTTCATCGCCGTCGAATGCGCACCCGAAGGAAACCCCACCACGGTGCACACACGAACATCGTCACTTGTCACATCGGCCGGCAGCGGCAGCCACGACGGTGAGATGCACACCGCCGCAACCTTCCACGCGACCGCATCGCGGCACACGGTCAGCACTTCGTCGCGAGTCGCTTCAGGCGCAAGCAGCGTGTGATCGATGAACTTCGCCAACTCGGCGGCAGTTCGCGGCGTCACATCACCGAGCGTACGCCTCACTAACGAGATGACTCACAAAAGAAGTTGAGTTACTCCACTCGCATTCCGCTGATGGCGCGAGCGATCACGAGTTGTTGGATCTCGGAAGTTCCCTCGAAGATGGTATGGATCTTGGCGTCGCGGTGCCAGCGCTCGACCGGGTACTCGCGCGTGTAGCCGTAGCCGCCGAGAATCTGAATGGCCTCTTCGGTCACGCGCACTGCGGTTTCTGATGCGTAGTACTTGCTCATCGAGCCTTCGCCGTTCGTGAAGCCACCGTTGCGCGCCAACCACGCCGCGCGCCAGATGAGCAAGCGCGATGCGTCGATGCGCGTGATCATGTTCGCCAGTTTGAACGCGATTGCTTGGTGCATGATGATCGGCTTGCCGAATGCCTTGCGCTCTTTTGCGTAGTCGAGCGCGTATTCATAGGCCGCACGCGCAATGCCAAGTGCCTGCGCACCCACGGCTGGGCGCGTCGCTTCGAACGTCTTCATTGCCGGCTGCGCTTCACCGGTCTTGCCGCGCTCACGGGCACGGGCCAACTTGGCATCCAACTTTTCTTTGCCCCCGAGCAAGCAGCGCCCAGGCACACGCACATCGTCGAGCACCACTTCGGCGGTGTGGCTCGCCTTGATGCCGTGCTTCAGGTACTTCTGACCCTGCGAGAGACCCTTCGTGCCTGGCGGCACGACGAACGACGCCTGCCCGCGACCCTTCAATTCGGGGTCGACGGCAGCGACCACAACGTGCACGTTGGCGATGCCGCCGTTGGTGATCCATGCCTTCGTACCGTTCAGCACCCACTCGTCTTTCGCTTCGTCATACACCGCGCGAGTGCGTAGCGAACTTACGTCGCTACCCGCATCGGGTTCGCTTACGCAGAACGCGCCGATTTTCACGTCGTCGGGCGTGCCGTAGCACTGCGGCACCCACTCGATCACCTGCTCGGGCGTGCCGTTGCCCGAGATGCCCGCCGCCGCGAGACCCGAACCCATGATCGCCATGCCGATGCCGGCGTCGCCCCAGAAGATTTCTTCGATCGCCACGGGCAGCGTGAGACCGCTCGCGTCACCCATCGCATTCATGATGAAGTCGAGACCGTAGAGGCCGATCTTCGCCGCCTCTTGCACGATGGGCCAGGGGAACTCTTCGCGTTCATCCCACTCGTGAGCGGCGGGGCGAATCACGTCGACGGCAAACTCGTGAATCCAGTCTTTCAGTTGTTGCTGGTCGTCATTGAGGGAAAGCGAGAACTCAGACATTCCCACAAGTTACCAGCGAGTAGGTCGCGGGCGGCGAGCGCAGCGATTCGAGATTGCTCGCGTCTACGAAATGATGTTGGTGATGGCGCCGGTCTCGGCACCTTGCACGAGTCGCGCGAATTTGGCGAGTACACCACTCGTGTAACGCGGTGGGTTGGGCTTCCACCCGCGGCGACGTTCGGCGAGCGTCGCATCGTCGACCAACAAGTCGAGACGCTTCGTCGGCACATCGATGCGAATACGATCACCGTCGTTCACGAACGCGATTGGCCCGCCGTCGGTGGCCTCTGGTGCAACGTGGCCGATACAGAAACCCCACGTGCCACCACTGAATCGGCCGTCGGTGATGAGTGCGCAGTCGGCACCGCGACCAGCACCCTTCAGCGCACCGGTGATGGCAAGCATCTCGCGCATGCCCGGGCCACCCTTCGGGCCCTCGTAGCGAATCACCAGCACGGTGCCCGGCGCGATATCACCGGCCATGATCGCAGCCATCGCACCGTCTTCGCCGTCGAACACTCGTGCTATGCCCTCGAACGACTTCTGGTCGTGCGAGAGGCCGGCAACCTTGACAACTGCACCATTCGGCGCGAGCGAACCCGTGAGGATATTGATGCCGCCCTCGGCATGAATCGGCGTGCGCACCGTGCGAATCACGTCGTTGTCGGGCGCCGGCGGGTTGATCTCGGCCAGATTCTCGGCCATCGTCTTGCCGGTGCAGGTCATGACGTCGCCGTGGAAGAGACCTTCATCCAAGAGATGCTTCATCACCACGGGCACGCCGCCGATGCGGTCAATGTCGGTCATGTGATAGCGCCCACCTGGTTTCGTGTCGGCGATGTGCGGCACTTTCGCGGCGATGCGATTGAAATCGTCGAGCGACAACGCAACGCCGGCTTCGTTGGCGAGTGCGAGCAAGTGCAAGACCGCATTGGTGCTGCCGCCGAGTGCGTTGACGACGGCGATGGCGTTCTCGAACGCCTTCTTGGTCATGATGTCACGGGGCATGATGCCGAGTCGCAGCAGATTGACCACCGCTTCGCCAGCGCGGCGAGCGTCGGCATCGCGGCGGGCGTCGATGGCTGGCGGCGAGGCGGTGCCCGGCAGGCTCATGCCGATGGCCTCGGCGATGCTCGACATGGTGTTGGCAGTGAACATGCCGCCGCAGGCTCCTTCACCTGGGCAGGCGGCGCGTTCAATCTCGTCGACTTCTTCGCGCGACATGGTGCCGGCCGCATACGCACCGACGGCTTCGAACACGGTGGTGATGTCGATGTTCTTGCCCTTGTGTACGCCGGGGAGAATCGACCCGTTGTACACGAACACACTCGGCAGATTGAGACGCGCAGCAGCCATCAGCATCGCCGGAATGCTCTTGTCGCAACCAGCGAGACCTATGAAGCCGTCGAATCGCTCTGCGTGCACGACGGTTTCAACGCTGTCGCAGATGACTTCACGACTCACGAGCGACGCACGCATGCCTTCGTGGCCCATGCTGATGCCATCGCTCACGGTGATGGTGCCGAACTCGAGCGCCACGCCGCCGGCCGCGCGAACGCCGAGTTTTGACTGCTCAGCGAGGCGACGCAACGACACGTTGCAGGGCGTCACTTCGTTCCACGCCGAGGCGATGCCGATCTGCGGCTTTTCCCAATCACCGTCGCCGAGGCCGACCGCTCGAAGCATCGCGCGCGAGGCCGCCTTCTGCAGCCCGTCGGTGACATCGCGACTACGCGGCTTGACGTCAACTTTCGTTTCCGTCTGGCGATTCACGAGGTCAGACTACTTGTGCAGTTTCCTTACCTTCTTCGGCTGCGGCGCGGCTTGAGCCGCTCGTTCCGCCGCGCAGATAGAGCGCAAGCACTGGCACGAGGTACGAGAAGTAGGCGATCACGCGAATGTTCTCGGGGCTTTGGTGCCAACCAAAGAGACCGCGCATGAAGTCATAGAACGTGCCGCTTGACCAGACTCCCGACTCAATTGTCCACATTGGCTGCACGAGCCAGCCGTCTTCCCACGCAATAAGTTCTCGCAGTTCATGCACTGCCTTGCCAGCCAAACCGGCAGCGAAGAGAAGTAGCAGCACCGCCGTGACGTTAAAGAACGACTTCAAATTGAGTCGGTTACCACTTCGATATACGGCGATACCAATCACCACCGAGAGCAGCAAACCAAGGATTCCGCCGAAAACGACCTGACTACCTGATGCCGTCTCGGTTTTCGCCGAGAGGAGGAACAGCACGGTCTCTAAGCCTTCACGTGCGACTGCTACGAACGCGATGATGGCAATTGCGGAAGTCGCCGAACGGTCGACCTTGTCGCGCAAGTCTTTGCCGAGTGTTCGCGCATTGGCACGCATCCAGAAGATCATGTGTGTCAGCACGGCCATTGCGAAGAGGGCAATGAAACCTTCGACGGCATATTCGAGCTTTCCTTTCAAACCGTCGAGTACGACAAAGATCACGGTTCCTGCAACCACGCACACACCGATGGCAGCGGCAGCGCCGTTCCACACGTAACGAGCATCTGCCCAGCGGTTGGTCTTCTGCAAATAGGTGAGAAGAATTGCGATGATCAACGAGGCTTCGAGGCCCTCGCGCAGGGTGATGAGAAAACTTGCGGCCATGAGCCTTTATGTTAGGCATGCCTAACATCGGATGTCAACCCCAGCAGTAACCGTCTCAGGCCCCGGGCTTGGTCAGGTATTGGCCTTCGCCTGAAGCAGCGCTGTTACGGCCTTGCCGTCAGCCTTGCCCTTTGACGACTTCATCACCGCACCAACGAGCGCACCAATCGCCTTCTGCTCACCGGCCTTGAATTTGGCCCAGGCGTCAGGGTCGGCGGCAATTGCCGCATCGACGAGAGATTCGAGGGCGCCCGTATCCATCGATTCGAAACCCTTCGCTTTGGCCATGGCAATCACGTCGCCGCCACCATTGGCGACGAGGTCAGCAAGCAGCGTCTTTGCTTGCGTCGAGGTGATCTTGGCGTTCTTTTCCATCAGCGTGAGAGCAGCAATGTCGCCTGCAGGCACGCGTGGTGTCGCCGGCTCGTCGGCGAATGCCTGTTGCACGTAGACGAGCGCGCGCGCGGCGTCGCCACCGACCTTGGCAACTTCACTGACATACGAGTCTTGACCGCGCTCGACAACGACAGCGATCGCTTCACTCTCGCGGGCCTGACCCGTCAACGTGGCCAAGGCTGCGCGGCGTGCGGCGGGCAGTGGCGGCAGCGCGGCACGCACACGCTCAACCCACGCCGTGTCGGGCGCGAGTGGCACAAGATCAGGTTCGAGAAAGTACCGGTAGTCGTCGGCATCTTCTTTGGTGCGCAACACATTCGTGCGACCTGCGGCGTCATCCCAGTGCAGCGTCTGCTGTTTGATAGCGCCACCGCTGATGATGACGTCGATCTGACGACGTGCTTCGTAGTCGATGGCGCGACCCACAGCGCGAATCGAGTTGACGTTCTTGATTTCGCACCGCGTGCCGAACGCGGTGCCTGGCTTGTGCACCGACACGTTCACGTCGCAACGCATCGAACCTTCTTCCATCTTGGCGTCACTTGCACCTACGGCGAGCAAGATGGCGCGCAGTTCTGAGACGTACTGCTTGGCCTGCTCGCTGGTGCGAATGTCGGGTCGCGACACGATCTCGACGAGCGGCACGCCGGCGCGGTTGAAGTCAATAAGTGAATACTCGCTGCCCGCGATGCGACCTTCTGCCCCACCGAAGTGTGTTGACTTGCCGGTGTCTTCTTCTAGGTGCGCGCGTTCAATGCCGATGCGCACGTCGCCTGGCAACATGAGGAACCCGTCGACGTTCAACGGCTGGTCGTACTGACTCACTTGGTAGGCCTTCGGCAAGTCAGGGTAAAAATAGTTTTTGCGATGGAAGGTGCACGGCTGCACCCGACAGTTGAGTGCCAACCCGAGCCGCATCGCCAACTCGACTGCATGACGGTTGAGAACGGGCAACGCACCCGGCAAGCCGAGCGTCACGGGGTCGATGTGTGTGTTGGGTTCGTCGCCGAAACGATTCGCGCTCGCGCTGAAGAGCTTGGTTCTGGTCGCAAGTTCGACGTGCACTTCGAGACCGACGACGAGTTCCCAACCGTCGATGAGTTGCTCGGCGGTCGCCACCACCGACGACGGGTTAGCGGCGTTCACGACGCACGCTCTCTTTGGCTCGCGTTCACGACGAACGCTCGAGTTCGGCTGCCACTTGAAACATCGTGGCTTCACCCAGCGCGGGTGCCAGAACTTGCACACCGACGGGCAGGCCCGCATCGCCGGTGCCGAACGGCACGCTCATTGCAGCGTGACCAGCCAAGTTGGTAGGAATCGTGAACACGTCGCACAGATACATCGTCAGCGGGTTGCTCGTCTTGTCGCCAAACTTGAAAGCAACCGTGGGCGACGTCGGCGTGAGAATCGCATCGCACTGCTCGTAGGCCTTTGCAAAGTCGTCGGCGATGAGACGACGCACCTTCAACGCCTTGCCGTAGTAGGCGTCGTAGTAACCGGCCGACAACGCATAGGTGCCCAGCATGATGCGACGCTTCACCTCGTCACCAAAACCTGCGGCGCGGGTGGCGCCGTACATGGCGTTGAGATCTTTGGCGTCGACCCGCAGGCCGTAGCGCACGCCGTCGAAGCGTGCGAGGTTGCTGCTCGCTTCGGCTGGTGCCACCAGGTAGTAGGCGGTCAGACCGAATGACATCGAGGGCAACTTCACGTCGACCACGGTCGCGCCAGCAGCGCGCAGCGCGTCGAATGCCGCATCGAGTCGGGCCAGCACGTCGGGCGATGAACCCTCAGGCATGTCGGCAACACGACCGATGCGCAGACCCTTCACACCTCGCGCGAGAACGTTCACGAGTTGCGGCGCAGGTTGCGGCAGCGAAGTGGAGTCAAGCGGGTCGTGGCCGGCGATGACTTCCATCAACAACGCGGCATCAGCGACGGTGGTGGTGAACGGCCCGATCTGGTCGAGGCTGCTGCCGAAGGCAACGAGCCCTTGGCGCGAGACCATGCCGTAGGTCGGCTTCACACCGACCAACCCGCACAACGCTGCTGGCTGGCGAATGCTGCCACCAGTGTCGCTGCCGAATGATGCGGCCGAAAAACCTGCAGCAACCGCCGCAGCACTGCCACCACTCGAACCGCCGGGCACGCGCGAAGTGTCAAGTGGGTTGCGAGTCGGGCCGAACGCCGAGTTCTCGGTGCTCGAGCCCATCGCAAACTCATCAAGGTTGGTCTTGCCGACGACCACCGCACCCTCATCGGCGAGGCGTCGCACGACCGTGGCGTCATAGGGCGGCTTCCAGCCGGCGAGAATCTTCGACGAACACGTGGTCTCGACACCGCGCGTGCACAAGTTGTCTTTGAGGGCGATGGTGACACCTGCCAGACGGCCGACTTTCTTGCCGGCTTTGACGTCGGCGTCGATCTGTGCGGCGCGTTCACGGGCTTTGTCGGCAGTAACGAGGTTGAACGCGTGAATCTCGTGTTCGCGTGCGGCAATAGCTGCGAGGTTCTCTTCGAGCACGGTCGAAGCAGAGAGCGACCCTGCGGCAACTTGTGTCGCAATATCGACGACTGTGCGGCGCGTCACTCTTCGAACCCGATGATTGGCGGCACACGAAACCGACCGTCTTGTGCTGCTGGTGCATTGCCGAGCACCTCGTCGCGGTCGAGCGACGGTTGTTCGACATCATCACGCAACACGTTGGTAAGTGGAATCGGCTGATTCAGCGGCTGCACATTCGACAGGTCGAGGGCATCAACATCGCGGAAATGCTCGAGCATGCCCGCCAATTGGTCGGTCATGCGGTCGACTTCTGCTTCGGTGAGATCGAGTCGGGCGAGTCGCGCCACTTTGGCGACGGTGTTGCGTGAAATCGGCTCGGGCACGAGGTCAAATGCTACGAGCGACGAGGCGGGCGCGAACGCGCTGCGAGACGGGCGTGACCGCGCTGCGAGACGGGCGTGACCGCGCTACGACGTCACGTGCACGAGTATGCCCGACTCGGGCCACAGACTTGGCGGCTGCAAACCGACGACTGCCAGCTCGCGACCCGTGCACCTGAGCGGCGTCGTCATCCACTCGGGTTGCGTGTGCCCGATGCCGCCCACTCGACCGAGCGGCAGGTGCGTGACGGTGTAGATGCGATCAGGGTCGAACCCGGCGATGCGCCAGCGCGGCACCACCAACCAGGGTGAGGTCTGCAGTTGCACATACGCGAGCAGGGCTGTGCGACGATCGGCGGCGAACACGCCGTGTGCCAACGCCGTGTCGTCGTCGAGGTCGAAGCGCACCGCATCGCCCGAGTGCAACAGCGCGCGATGTTGCTTGTGCAACCCAATCGCCTCACGCAGCACGGTGCGCTCGTGGTCGTTGAGTTTCTGCGGGTCACACTCGACCCCCATCCACCCGAAGAATGCAGAGAGTGCACGAAACTCAATGCTCTGCGAGCGACCCGTCGTATGCGACTGCCTGGCGCCAACGTGCATGCCGAGCAGTTCGTTCGGCACCCACATGCCGGTGCCACGTTGGATGTGCTGGCGTTCGAGCGGGTCGTTGCAGTCGCTTGTCCACACGCGCACCGTGCGTGAGAGCACCGCATGATCGATGCGACCGCCGCCTGACGCGCACGATTCGAATTCAACTTGCGGGTGTGCCGCGCGCAAGGCGTCGAGCAGTCGGTAGAACGCAAGCGTCTGGCGACTCGCGCCCGCCGCCCCGTCGGCAGCACTCGCGTGAATGAGCGGTCGGTTCATATCCCA
>RFMM01000151.1 GCA_009927665.1 Actinomycetota bacterium | reverse complement strand
ACGACGGCACGCGCATCGTCGTCGACAGCGACTGCGACCATTGGGTGATCTACGACATGCCGACGCACGCCTTGTGTGTTGAACCACAATCAGGGCCGCCCGATGGCTTCACGCTGCTCCCGCAACTCGTGACTGCGACACAACCGTTGCGTCGCACCATGACGTTGCTCGCACGGCGAAACTGATCAACCGATAAGTTCCCAGCGATAGCGTCAAACCGCATGTCGGGGGGCGCCGAGGTGCAGCGCGAACTCGACCGACTGCGCGAAGGCCCGCTGCGTCTGGCGTATCTCACCTATCGCGGCAAGCCGCACGTCGGTGGCCAAGGCGTGTATACGAGGCATCTCACAAAGGCACTTGTCGATCTCGGTCACCATGTCGAGGTGTACGGCGGCCAGCCGTATCCGGTGCTCGATCAGCGCATCGCGATGCACAAATTGCCGAGCCTCGACATCTTCAATGATCAGTACCCCGGGCGCTTCCCCGCATATTGGGAACTGAACAACTGGCCGAACATGCTCGAGGCGTTGTACTTCTTGAAAGGAACCTTCGCTGAGCCACTGACCTTCAGCCTGCGTGCCTACCGCGAATTACGCGAGCGTGTCGCCGACTTCGACCTCGTGCACGACAACCAATGTCTCGGCAAACACATTCTTTCGATCGAAAAGCTGATTCCCACGATTGTCACGCTGCACCATCCGATCACCAAAGACCGCAAGTTGGAAATGCAGCACACCAAGACGCTGTGGAAACGCTTCGGCATATCACGCTGGTATTCGTTCGTAAAAATGCAGGGCAAAGTTGCCAGTCGTCTGCCACGCATCGTGGTGGTCAGCGAGAACTCAATCAACGACATTCATACCGACATGAAGGTGTCGCGCGATCGCATGCGGCTCGTACCAGTCGGCGTCGACCCAGAGTTGTTCAAGCCGCTGCCTGGAGTCGCGCGAAAGCCTCACCATCTCATCACCACCGCGTCGGCTGACGTTGCGCTGAAGGGTCTCGCCTATCTGCTTGAGGCCGTCGCGAAGTTGCGCACCGAACGTGAGATTCACCTCACCATCATCGGCAAGCCGCGACCTGGTGCATCGGCAGATCTCATCGAGTCGCTCGGTCTTGCCGACTGCATCTCGTATGTGTCGGGCGTCAGCGACGAGCGCATCGTTGAGTTGTACGCCGAGAGCACGCTCGCGGTCGTGCCGAGTTTGTACGAGGGCTTCAGCCTTCCTTCGATTGAAGCGATGAGCACGGGTGTGTGTCTCGTCGCGACCACAGGTGGCGCGCTGCCAGAAGTCACTGGTCGCGACGGCGAAACCGTGTTGTCGTGTGCACCGGGTGACGCTGATGCACTTGCTGCGGCAATTCGGCGTGGTCTCGACGACGATGCACTTCGCGCACGCATCGGCGCGGCGGGTCGCCAACGCGTCGTCGAGCGCTGGTCGTGGCGTCACTGTGCATCGCTCACCGTCGAGCAATATCGCGAAGTGTTGCAGATGCCCCACAACATCGAGAAACTACGCAAGCGTCTCGCGGCAGCAGGTGGCGGCACCTCATCGCGATCTGCCGACCCGTCGGCCCGGCACGACACCACGTCGTCGACCCACGACCATTCGGCACGCTGATGCTGACGATTCGCTTCGACGCACTGCCGCTGCGCGAAGGTGCACTCTTTCTCGATGCCGGCGCGGGCTTCGGTCGTCACGCCTACGAAGCGGCGCGCCGCGGGGCACGAGTGGTGGCGCTCGATTACGGCCACGACGAAGTCGTCGGCACGCGTAACACCTTTGCCGCGATGGCGATGGCCGACGAGATTGACCCGTCGCGATTCGTCGCAGCGATGCGCGGCGATGCAACTCGACTGCCGTTCGCCGACGGCGCGTTCGACTGTGTCGTCACCAGCGAAGTGCTCGAGCACATTCCCGATGATGATGCGGCGTTGCGCGAGTTGGTGCGCGTACTCAAACCCGGCGGAGTCTTTGCGGCGACGGTGCCGTCGTGGTTTCCTGAAAAAGTCAACTGGATGCTGAGCGACGAATATCACGCGCCGTTCGTAGCCGGTGGTCATGTGCGCATCTATACCGCGCGCGAACTCAAGCGCAAGATTGCCGGCCAAGGTCTGCGAGTGCGCGGCGAGCATCGTTCGCACGGGTTGCATTCGCCTTACTGGTGGTTGCGTTGTGCGGTCGGACCAGCGCGCGAAGACCACTCACTCGTGGCGAAGTACAAGCGCCTGCTCGAGTGGGACATCGTGAAGGCGCCTCGACTCACCCGCACGCTCGATCGAGTGCTCAGCCCAGCACTCGGCAAGTCATATGTGGTGTATGCCGAGAAACCGCGCGAGGCAGCCCGATGAACCAGCGCGACCTGCGCAACACGGCGGCGGGCACCACGCCGTTTCGCGCGCCAGCACTGCCAACCCGCACCGAGTTGCAAGAGACCGCACAGTGGATTGCCTCGCTGCAACTCGACAACGGCATGATCCCTTGGTTCATCGGTGGTCACTGCGACCCGTGGAACCACGTCGAGACCGCCATGGCGCTCAACGTGATGGGTCTGCATGAGCGTGCTGCGCGGGCCTATGACTGGCTCGTGGCAACTCAACGAGCCGATGGTTCGTGGCACAACTACTACCGCAGTGACGGCACGATTGAAGACGCCAAACTTGACTCAAACGTCTGTGCTTATGTTGCAGCAGGTGTCTGGCATCACTGGCAGTGCACACAACGTCAAGATGACATCGAACGTTGGTGGCCAACCGTCGAGCGAGCCATCGAGTTCGTGCTCAACATGCGACGCAAAGATGGCACGATTCTGTGGGCGAAAGAACCCGACAGCGAACCGTGGAACTACGCCTTGCTCACCGGCTGCAGTTCGATTCGCCATTCACTTCACTGCGCCGCAAACGTCGCAGCGTTGGTCGGTGAGGCTCGACCGCTTTGGCGTGCGGCGGCCGATGCGATCGACGCCGTTATCAACTACTCGCCCGATTCATTCGAGCCGAAAACTCGTTGGGCGATGGACTGGTACTACCCCGTCTTGACGGGCGCGCTCATCGACGACGCCGCCAAACTGCGCCTCAATGACTCGTGGAATTCCTTCTTTCTCGAAGGAGAACCCACCGGTGCCAACGCCCGCGGCATTCGCTGCGTCAACGACGAGCCGTGGGTGACCGCATCAGAGACCGCCGAGTGTGCAATCGCCTATGCGGCAATCAATGACCGTGAAACTGCCAGCGACTTGCTTGCACTCACGACGGTGCATCGCAATGACGATGGCTCGTACTTCACCGGCATCGTGTGGCCGCAGGGCATCTGCTTCCCTGACAATGAAGTCAGCGCCTACACCGGTGCTGCGGTGATTCTTGCTGCCGACGCTCTCGACGCCATCTCACCGGCACATCAGCTGTTCACGCAACACTGACGCGA
>RFMM01000053.1 GCA_009927665.1 Actinomycetota bacterium | reverse complement strand
ATGCACTGTTGACGTGCGCGCTGAAGTAGTGCGATCGGTGCACCGCGTTGTGCTGTAACTGCACTATGGTCAGGGGCATGAAGCCAAACGCGATCTTGCGACTCACCACACTCTTGGCTGCTGGCGGCAGTTTCGCCTTCAGCGTCTTTCTGTACTTCGCCAACGACAGCACTCAAGAAGACCGCCTCAACGGCATCTACGTCGGGCTCTGGGTGCCGTCAATTTTGGCGCTTGGCGCCTTCATCTTTGTCTCAGGCTCACGTAAGGACTAACGATGTCGCAGGGTGCGATCTTCGGTTTCGGATGCGTCATCTTTTTCATCGTGTTGACCGGTGCCTTTCTCTACGGTCTCGCCACAATTCGCGAGGCTGCCGAGCGCGAAAACTTCCGCCCCGACAATCGGCACGGCTGAGTCAGCCCTCAGCGCGACTACCCGCACGCCCGGCACGGCGAGGAAAACAATCGGAGGGCGACGTGTCAGCACGTCACTGGCTGCAGTTGCTATTGCCTCTCCTCACTTTCGAAGTGAACCGATGGATTGCTGCGAAGAATCACCAAGGCAACGATCGCTGAACAGATGGCTGCAGCAAAGATCGAGATTTTCGCCTGAGCTACGTCTTGTTCGTTGGAGAGCGCGAGTTCCGTAACAAACATTGCAACAGTGAAGCCGATACCTGCAGCTGATCCGACGCCGAAGATATGTCGTGGCTGCGCGCGACTCGGCATTTCCGAGATTCTGAGTCGCACCACGAAGAAGGTTGAGACGAAAATACCAACCGGCTTGCCCACTACCAATCCGAAGAAGACTCCAAGGCCGAGCGGTGACGACATGGCATCAACGAGTGCCTCGAACGACAACGTGATTCCGCTGTTGGCGAGCGCGAAGAGGGGCACGACCAGCAAGCTGGTATACGGGTGCAATCGGTGCTGCAGCCACTCTGCAATCGAGACGCTGCCATCTGCGCGGTCAAGATCAGCGCCGGCGCGGTCAGTTGGGTTGCTGCCACTGTCGAGCGCACTGGTTTCGATTGCCTGAACTTCGGAGGTCGGTGGATTCTCAATATCGACAAGACGAGACTGCGCCAAGGGAGTTGACGGAGTCAGAAGGCCCATGATCACCCCGGCCATCGTCGGATGCACGCCGGATTCATGCAGTGCGAGCCAGAGCGCACTACCAAGCACGAGATAGGGCACCATTACGTTCACTTTGAGTGCACGTAGCATCACCGACAAGGCAACACACGCGACTGCGGCACCCAACCAGCGAGGCGACGTCCCCTTGCTGAAGAGCACCGCAATGATCACGATGGCGCCGATGTCGTCGACAATTGCCAACGTCAGCAAAAATACGCGGGCTCCACTCGGAATTCGACTTGACACCAGGGTGAGCACACCCACTGCGAGCGCGATATCGGTCGCAACCGGAATTGCCCAGCCTCGCGGTTCGACGCCACCCGCAATGGCGAGGTAGATGAGCGCAGGTGCCAACATGCCAGCCACAGCGGCGAGACACGGCAAGAGCGCGGCGCGAATCGATTTCAGGTGACCATCGGTGAGCTCACGCTTGATTTCGAGTCCGACTACCAGAAAGAACAACGTCATGAGTCCGTCATTCACCCAATGGCGAAGATCTAACCCGACTCCCCAATCCGCAAACGACAATTGCACGGTATGTGACCAAAAAGACTCATAGGAAGAAGCCCAAGGTGAGTTGGCCAATACCACGGCAACAGCCGCAGCGAACACCAGCAAGAGCGCACCGCTCGATTCGGTACGGAGAAAATCGCGCAACGGTGCAATTGCCCGAATACTCACCTCTCGTGAGCGACGACTACCAGCAGCGCGTGGAGAACCCTCGTCGGCCGGGCGAAGAAAACGTTCATCAACCATTGCAAGAAACCGTATCCGAACTCGACGCCACACGATGGAAACGAGCCGTACTTCTGACACACTGAAGAGGTGCCGCGCACAGACGATGCTTCCATCTCACCGCTGTTTGACATGAGCGCCTGGAAGAACGTCGTCGGTTTCGACTTCAACGACATCACCTACCACCGCAGCGTTGACTCAGGCACGGTGCGCATCGCCTTCGACCGCCCCGAGGTGAGAAACGCGTTTCGCCCGCAAACGGTCGACGAACTCTACGTCGCACTCGATCACGCTCGACAAACACCCGATGTGGGTTGCGTTCTGCTCACGGGCAATGGTCCGTCACCGAAAGATGGCGGCTGGGCGTTTTGCAGCGGAGGCGACCAGCGCATTCGCGGCAAAGATGGGTACAAATACGCCGATGGCGACGACGCGAGCACCATCTCTGCCGCACGCACGGGTCGACTGCACATTCTTGAAGTGCAGCGGCTGATTCGCTTCATGCCGAAAGTTGTCGTGTGCGTAGTGCCCGGCTGGGCGGTCGGCGGTGGGCACAGCCTGCACGTGGTGTGCGACCTCACGATTGCGAGCAAGCAACACGCGAAGTTCAAGCAGACCGATGCCGACGTCGCGAGTTTCGATGGTGGCTACGGTTCGGCGTATCTCGCGCGTCAGGTCGGCCAGAAGTTCGCGCGCGAAATCTTCTTTCTCGGCCGTGAGTATTCGGCAGAAGAAGCCCACCGCATGGGCATGGTGAATGCGGTCGTCGAACACGCTGAATTGGAGAAGGTCGCGCTCGAGTGGGCACGAGAGATCAACGCGAAGAGCCCGACTGCGCAACGCATGTTGAAGTTCGCCTTCAACCTGATCGACGACGGTCTCGTCGGCCAGC
>RFMM01000100.1 GCA_009927665.1 Actinomycetota bacterium | reverse complement strand
TGGCGACTGGCGAGTTACTGGGGGTGGTCATGCGGTCAGCCGAGCGGTTGCGTGATGTCGAGATACAAGCCTGCCACGAGCAGCATCACCAACAACACCACGACCGCCGTGGCGACGGGGGCCAGCTTGCGCACGTCGGCGTGATATCGGCGACCCTTGGTTGAGCGAATTCGCTCGTAGATCGCCACCGAGGCATGACCACCGTCGAGGGGCATCACGGGGAACATATTGAAAACACCCACAAAGACGTTGACCAACGCCAACAAGACGAGCACGCCCTTCCACCCTTCTTCGCGACCGATTTCGCCGCCGAGATGGCTTGCACCAACGACCGTGCTCGGTCGGGTGAGCGGGTCGGCTCGCTCGCTCGTGAGGTTGGTGGCGACATTCACCGGGTTCAGCACGATGAACACCCCACGCACCGAGTCGACCGCCGCACCGCCGATATCGCGCACCGCGTGCACCACTGCCGACGCGACCCCCAGTTGCACATAGTCGCGTGATGATGTTGCGACACCAAAGAACGCCGGAGCGTTTTCGACGGGTTCACCACCGGGGAAGGTAGTAAGCATCGCATCGAGCGTGAGCTCACTGTCGCCGCGGCGAACGACGACCGCAACCTCATCGCCGGGTTGACGCGAACGCACCGCGTCGACGAACTCGCGAGTCGACGACACTTCGGTGCCGCCAAACGAAACAATCTGATCATCAGTGCGAATTCCGACCGCCTCAGCGGCGCTTGCCGGATACGGCTCATCGAGCACCACGACACGCCCCGTTTCGCCCCAGCGGCCGGCAGTGACGAAGACACCGACGAACAGCACCAACGCAATGGCCATGTGCATCAGCGAGCCCGCCGAGATGACGAGCAGCCGTTTGGGAAACGACTTCGAGCTATACGTGCGGCTCTCGTCGACGACCTCAGAGTCATCAAGGTTGTTCATGCCGACGATGCGTACGAAGGCTCCGATTGGTAGGGCGCGCCAGCCGTATTCGACTTCACCTCGGCGCCACGAAAACAATCGGGGTCCGAAGCCCATGAAGAACTGGGTCACTTGCATGCCGGTCGCGCGCGCAGTGACGAAGTGGCCGACTTCATGCAAGAACACCGAGATGATGAGCCCGAGAACGAAGACGAAGGTCCAGAGATTGTTTACGGCCAACCAGCCGAGCAGCCCGATGATGACCGCGATGCCAAGCAAAGAAAGTGGAAGTGGAACTCGATCTTCTTTAAGCGGGGTGTGTTCGGAAATCACGCGCCCACGGTACCCGCGGGCTGTGGAGAGTTTGCGATGATGTCGCGTGCAATCCGTCGCGCCGTCGCATCGGCAACGAGCACCTCGTCGACGCTGTGCAGCGGTGCGCCGTCATGTCGCTGCAGCGTGGCATCGTTCACTTCGGCTATGCGTTGCCAGCCGATGCGACCCGAGAGAAACGCATCTACCGCGATTTCGTTGGCAGCGCTCAGCCATGCCGGCGCAGAGCCGCCGGCGCGACCGGCTGCGTAGCCGAGGTCAAGACAGCGAAACGTGGTGCGATCGGGTGCTTCGAAGTCGAGTCGTTGCAGCGACGCCCAAGCGATCGCGCCGAACTGCACATCAAAGCGCTCGGGCCACGCGAGCGCATAGGCAATCGGCAGACGCATGTCGGGCATCGACAATTGCGCGATGGTGGCACCGTCGGTGAAGGTCACCATTGAGTGGATGATTGACTGCGGATGCACCACCACCTCGATGCGGTCGTACTCGACACCAAACAGCTCGTGCGCCTCGATCACCTCGAGGCCCTTGTTCATCAGGGTCGATGAGTCGACCGTGATCTTTGGGCCCATCGACCATGTCGGATGCTGAAGTGCAGCCGCAACATCAACCGACGCCAACTGGGCGGCGGTCTGCCCTCGAAACGGCCCGCCACTCGCGGTGAGTTGCAGCTGCGCCACCTCGCGTGCGTTAGCACCAGCACGCAAACACTGATGTAGCGCGCAATGTTCGCTGTCGACTGGCACGATTTCGGCACCGGCAACACGCCGCAGTGGCTGCACCACCGGACCCGCCGCAATGAGACTTTCTTTGTTGGCCAATGCAAGTCGCTTGCCGGCTCGCAGGGTTTCGATCGTCACCGGCAAACCAGCAAACCCGACGACCGCATTCACAACGACATCTGCTTCGTCGACGATCTCGGCAACATCGCGCACGAAATTGACGGTTGCATACTCAGCGGCCAGCCGTGAGCGAACGGCGTCATCGACCACCGCCACCGTTCGGGGCCGATGCTCGGCAATCTGTTTGCGCAGCACCGCCTCGTTCGCCGCGGCGGCGAGCGCCACGACTTCGAAGCGACCGCGTGATGCCGCAACGACATCAAGCGTCTGGGTGCCAATCGAACCGGTGCTGCCCGCTAGGGCAACCTTGAGCGTCACGACGCGCGGTTCAGCTCGACCAGGGGGCGAGCGTCACCGCGAGAAAGTACACGGCCGGCAGGCACACGAGCACACCGTCGAAACGATCAAGCACGCCGCCGTGACCCTTCAGCACCGTGCCGAAATCTTTAATGCCGAGTGCACGCTTGACCACCGACTCGAGCAAGTCACCAATTGGGGCAAACACCGAGATGACGAGGGCAAGCAGCAGCCACTCGGTGAGAGAATTCCACGTGTCGCTCTGCATGCCGATGACGACCACCACGGCGAACGTGGCGATGGTGCCGCCGATGAGACCCTCAAACGTCTTGTTGGGGCTAATCGATTGGCGAAGCGGCGTGCGACCGATGGCTGAGCCGACGAAGTACGCGCCGATGTCGTTCGCTGCGATACCCAGCACGGCGATGAAGAGCGTGTCGGTGCCGACGTCAGGCAAGGCGGGCGTCAGATTCGACATCCGCAGCACCATTGCGGCGTAGGCGCCCAGCAATCCGACATAGACCACACCGAACATCAGTCCGCCGAGCGAGACCAGCGCACCTGAGTGCTCGTCTTCATGAGAGCCAATCAAGGTGATGGCGCCCGCCAGAAAGGCGAATGACACCACCATCGTCATCGCGAGATGCGACATGTAATACGCGCCGAGAGGTGCAGCGATACACGCCGTGACACCAATAATCATCGGTGCATTGATGCCACGAGTCGTGGTCTGCACGAAAAACTCGAGCGCAGCCACACCGAGCACCACGACAACCAAAGCCATTACCGCAGCCGGGCCGACCATCGAGGTGCCGATGAAGAGCGCGGCGAGCACCGCGCCGACAATGACCGCCGAACCAAGATTGCGGTCGCGCCCGACGGGTCGCGGTTGCGTGCCAGAGTCAGAGCGTTCGGCCCGTCGGCGGCGCACCTGTTCGGGTCGCACGGGCGCTGGTCGGCGTGGCTGGCGGTCACCAATGACCGGACGTCGCTCGGCGCCGCTCACGTCGCCGTTGCCTTGACGCTCGCTGCCACCGCGTTCACGCACGGTCGGATTCGTGCGATCACGCGTCGCCGGATTCGTGCGATCACGCACGGTCGGGTTCGTCGCAGGACGCATGGTCGGATGCGTGTCAGAGCGCGGCCGCGAACGGGGGTCGGTCGGGTCGACACCGATGCGCACGCGGCCCTCGCGAGCAGGTTGCCGCACCGGTGGCGGAGTCGTCGAGGCTGGCGTGATCGGCTGTTCAGCGGTGAAACGGGGCGACTCGCCCGTAGGCGCATCGCTCCAATGCGGCAGTTTTGCGGTGTCGGTCGAGTCGACGCTCATCGCTGGCTGCGAGTCGTCAGCGTCAGCAAACTTCACGACACCGAACTCGTCGCCGAAATCAAGCGAACTATCGGGAATGCGCCCCGTGGTGTCGTCAGACTGCGTGTCGTCTCGACGTGTTGAGCGAGAGTCGTCGCGTCGATCGTCAGACATGGTCAGACCTCCATCACTTCTTGCTCTTTGCGAACCGATGCCTTGTCGATGATGTCAACATGCTCTTGAGTCATCTTGTCGAGTTCTTTCTCTGCGCGCTCGAGTTCATCTTTAGAGATGTCGTGGTCTTTTTCGGCGGTCTCGAGTGCTTTGCGCGCGTCGCGGCGCACCGCCCGCACGACGACACGACCTTCTTCAGCCAAGTTTTTGACGACCTTGACGTATTCCTTGCGGCGCTCTTCGGTCAGGGCGGGGAACGCCAGACGAATCACTTGGCCGTCGTTGCTCGGATTCACCCCGAGGTTGGCGGCACTCAGCGTCTTTTCAATCGCACCAATTGCCGTGCGGTCATGCGGCTTGACGACGAGCATTCGCGCTTCGGGCACTTGAAACGACGCGAGCTGCTGCAACGGCACCGGTGCCCCGTAGTAGTCGACGTTCAGTTTCTCGATGAGATGCGGTGAAGCCCGACCGGTGCGCACGTTCACAAACTCGTGCTGCACGTGCTCAACGGCTTTTTGCATCTTCTCGAGCGACTCGAGCAGCGTCTCGTCGATCACGCGACCAGCGTACCTATCTCGTCACCTTGCAGAATCGCGCGCAAGTTGCCCTTCTGCAGCAGATTGAACACGACGATCGGCAGTTTGTTGTCCATGCAGAAGGTGATGGCGGTCGAGTCCATCACGCGCAGACCTTTGTTGATGACCTCGAGGTGGGTGAGGTGCTTGTAGCGCGTGGCGTTCTTGTCGAGTTTTGGATCAGCGGTGTAGATGCCGTCGACCCCCGAGTGCGTGCCCTTCAAAATCGCCTTGGCTTCGATCTCAGCGGCACGCAATGCAGCAGCAGTATCAGTGGTGAAGAACGGGTTGCCGGTGCCACCGGCGAGAATCACGATGCGGCCCTTCTCGAGATGCCGCTCACATCGCCGGCGAATGTACGGCTCGGCAACTTTCGGCATCTCGACGGCGGTCATCACGCGCGAGTACTGCCCCACTCGCTCGAGTGCATCTTGCAGCGCGAGACCGTTCATCACCGTGGCGATCATGCCCATGTAGTCGGCTTGCGCCTGGTCCATTCCGCGACCACTGCCCTTGGCGCCGCGCCAGAAGTTGCCGCCACCCACGACAACCGCGATGTCGACACCGAACTCGTCGCGAACACCTTTCAACTCGTGGGCGAGCTGTTCGAGCACGGCGTTGTCGAGACCGAAACCGGTCTTTTCGGCGAGTGCTTCACCCGACAATTTCAATACGACGCGGTTCCAGCGGGGCTGGGTGCGTGGAGCCATGCCGACTACGAGATTACCCGATTTCTACTTGGGTGAATCGCACGATGGAAGCGCTGCCAATGACCTGTTGCACCGACTTCTTGTCGTCTTTGGCATAGGGCTGTTCAAGCAGACACAAGTCTTTGAAGAAGCCATTGAGCTTGCCGTCGACGATCTTGGCGATTGCTGCTTCTGGCTTGCCCTCGTTGCGCGTGGCGACCTCGAGCGTCGCACGCTCGGCGGCCACAACCTCGGCGGGCACTTCGTCGCGGGTGAGGTATTTCGGGCGCGCAAAGGCGATGTGCACGGCAATGTCGTGCGCCAACTCTTCGCTCGCACCGCTCATCTCCACCACCACCACGTTGACACCGCGGCCACCCTGCAAGTGCAGGTAGGAATCCATGATGTTGCCGGCGGCAGCCTCGAATCGCACGACCTCGCCGAGTTCGATTTTTTCTTTGAGCAGAATCTGCAGGTCTTCGAGTTGCTTCGCACGCTCGCTGACGGCTGAGACGCCTTTGGCGCGCACGAGCTTGGCGAGTTCATCTGCCTCAGCGACGAACTGCTCGCTGGCGGCAACGAAGTCGGTCTCGCACTTCAACTTCACGACGGCTGCGAGCGGGCACTCGATCGACAACGCGACGACACCTTGGGTGTTCTCGCGATCGGCTCGCTTGGCAGTCGCCGACAAACCCTTTTCACGCAACCACTTCTTTGCTGCCTCGACATCACCACCGGATTCTTCGAGGGCCTTCTTGCAGTCCATCATTCCGGCACCAGTCGCCTGGCGCAGGGCTTGCACGTCTTTGGCGTTGATGGCCATTAGTTCGCCTCGCCTGCCAACTTGGCGTCACGCGCAGCTTGCGCTGCGGCGGCCTCGACACGAGCGCGGGCCTGCTCGGCGGCGAACTCGGCGTTGTCGATGGTCGCGGTGGCTGGGTTCTGCAGTTGACCGCCTGCCTTTTCGGCAATGAAGCGACCTTCAGCGATTGCCTCGGCAATCACGCGCGTCATCAACTCATTCGCACGAATCGCGTCGTCGTTGCCCGGAATCGGATACTGCACGAGGTCGGGGTTCACGTTCGTGTCGACGACCGCAATGACAGGAATATTCAACTTGTTCGCTTCGGTCACCGCGAGGTGCTCGGTCTGCGTATCAAGCACGAAGATTGCGTCGGGTTGGCGCACCATGTTGCGAATGCCCGACAAGTTGCGCTGCAACTTGGTGAGTTCGCGCGACATCAGCAACGCTTCTTTCTTCGGAATCTGCGCCCAGTCAGGTGAGGCCGCAAGTCGCTCGAGTTCGATCATCTTGGCGACGCGCTTGCTGATCGTGCCGAAGTTGGTGAGCATGCCGCCGAGCCAACGCTCGTTGATGTAGGGCATGCCGCTGCGCTCGGCGTAATTCTTGATGGGGTCTTGCGCTTGCTTCTTGGTGCCGACGAAGAGCACCACGCCGCCGCCAGAGACCAATTGACGCACGAAGTTGTAGGCGGTCTCGACGCGAACCAGCGTTTGTTCAAGATCGATGATGTAAATGCCGTTGCGCTCACCGTGAATGAAGCGCTGCATTCGCGGGTTCCACCGCTGGGTCTGGTGTCCGAAATGAACACCTGCCTCAAGCATCTGACGCATGCTGACGATTGCCATGTTGTTGACCTCCGTGCGGTTGAGACACGATTCGTGGCGCCGAAGCGACCGCAGGTTGCGAATCGTGGATGAAGTTGTGGGTAACACAGTCGCGGTTGCGACCTCGCTGCACGCTATCGGCTCTCGCGCGGCCCACAGGCACCACCGAGTTGGCCCGACGAACCGCGACCCGCACCCAGCGTCGTGCGAAAACGCGGGGTCGAAGTCGAACCCTGTGGTTGCGGGTTGACATAGGTCTGCCCGACTCTCACGCCGACATACAGCTCGCCCATCGTGTGGCCGAGGGTGGCGCCGACCTGCACTTCGTCGCCCTGCTGCACTGCCAGAGACACCAGCCGCCCATAGGTGATGCGCACGCGCGGGTCGTCGGCGTGGCGCACGACCACATAGTTGCGACCGCCGACGGCCCCAGCGAAGACCACCTGACCGGGTGCGCCAGCCGACACCGTTGACGATGCGACAACGTATTCGATGCCACGATTGCCGGCGCAACGCTCGCACGCAGGGGCACGAAACCCCTCGATGACCGTGGCGTTCGCAGGCAGCGTCAAACATGCGGCAACAACGAGAGCAATCATCGCCGACTCAGTTGAACTGTGCAGCCGACAGCATTGCGCGCAACGTGAGCACCGCTTTGGCGTGAATCTGAGAGACGCGACTTTCTGACACGTCGAGCACTTCACCGATCTGGGTGAACGTGAGGTTCTCTTCGTAATACAACAACAGCGTGGTGCGTTCGTTGTCGGGCAGTTTGCGAATCGCGTCACGCATCGTGCGGCGCAGCTCGCCCGACTCGAACGCGGTGTCGGGGTTGGTGGCCCGCTGAAAATCTGAGGCGTCGACCGGCGCTTGCGAGTCGAGCGCCACGTGATCGAGCGGACCAACCGCACTCGACGCCACATCAGTGAGCCACTCATTGAGTTCGTCGGTACCGATGCCGAGTCGCTGTGCAATCTCTGCCTCAGTGGCCGACCGGCCGAGTGAGTTCTGTAACTCGACGATCGCCTGCTCGATCTGCCGTGAGCGAGCACGCACTGAACGCGGCACCCAGTCGAGCGCTCGCAGGCTGTCGAGAATTGCTCCGCGAATACGCGGCACGGCGTATGACTCGAACTTCATGTCGGGGCGGGGCACGTATCGATCGATGGCCTGCACCAGACCGACCATGCCGGCGCTCACCAAGTCACTCGTCTCGACTCGCTTGGGCAGACCCGCCGAGATACGGCCGGCGACGAACTTCACGAGCGACGCGTAGTGCACGACGAGCCAGTCGCGGGCGGTGGGTTGCTTGTCGTTGATCCAGCGTTGCCACGCGGTGTCGACATCGAGTCGTTCGGCACGTGGATTCATGCGCGCGGATGCGACGCCCCATACGCCGTCTTCAGTCGCTCTTTGCTCACGTGGGTGTAGCGCTGCGTGGTTGCCACATCGGCATGGCCCAGCAGTTCTTGCACCGCGCGCAGGTCGGCCCCGTTGTCTAGCAGGTGCGTAGCAAACGTGTGTCGTAGCGCGTGGGGATGAGTTGGCGACAACGCACGATCGTCGATGAGACGACGCACATCGCGCGGAGAAATGCGCCTGCCGCGGTGATTCACGAACAGCGCCACCGAATCGCTCGCGTCGGCCTCGCGCACCACGTCGCGGCGCAACGCCAGCCAGTCGCGCACTGCTTCGACCGATGGTTTGCTCACGGGCACGATGCGTTCTTTCGAACCCTTGCCCATCACCCGCAGCGTGCCGCGCCGAGCATCGATCGAGTCGATATCGAGCGAACACAATTCGCTGACACGCAGACCGCTGCCATAGAGCAACTCGACGACCGCATCGTCGCGCAGATGACGCCACCGCGGATGCTCTTCGGGGTGCGTCTCGAGCAGCGCGCGCAACTGCTCGGCGGTCAACACTTTCGGCAGGCGACCCGTATCGGCGGGCGTCTTCACACCGAGGGTCGGGTCGACTTTGATCTTGCGGTTGCGTGTCAGCCAGCCGAAGTATCTCGTCAGCGCCGCCTTCTTGCGGGCGATGCTGCGACGCGCGAGGCGACTCGTGGTGAGAAAAGCGACGTACGACCGAACGTGGGCCTTGGTTACCTTTGTCGGCCCGTGCACCCCTTGGCGTGCGACCCACTCGGCAAAAAGACGTACATCGCGCTGATAGGCACCGACGGTGTTCGGGGCCGCGGCGGTCAGCGAGACGACGAAGGCGTCGAGATTCCAGCGATCGAGGTCGAGAGAAGAGACTGCCACCTGCCAAACGGTAGTTCGCGCGGTTCATGCGACGAGCAGCGCCTCCCACCAGCCGGCGGTGCAGGTGACCCAACCGCTGGCCTCGAGTCGCCCAAGGCTGAGGGCAACATCGACTGCACGCTCGCCGAGTGATGCGACGAGATCATCAAACGTGAGCGGTCGTGCGAGCAGCGCGTCGACCACGCGGCGATCGGCGGCCGAAGGTGTGGGGCGCGGGTCACGTTGCGGGTGTGCTCGACGATGATCAAGACCAAGTGCCACGAGAACGTCATCGACGGTGCACACCGGCGCGCAGCCCTGCGCCAACAACAGATTGGCGCCTTCGCTCGTCGCGACGTGCGGCGAACCCGGCACCGCCATCACGGTGACGCCTCGCTTGGCTGCTTCTTCGACGGTGATCATCGAGCCACCGGTGGCACGCGATTCAACGACGACGAGCACCTCGCTGAGTGCTGCGAGCAATCGATTGCGCAGCGGAAATCGAAACGCGTCGGGTTTGCACCCTGGTGGTGACTCAGACATCAGCACCCCGCGAGTCGCCACGTCGTGCCACAGCGCAGAATGTTCGCGCGGATACACCACATCGAGCCCAGAGGCGACCACACCGATTGGCGCACCGGGTGGCGATGTGTCGGTGGGCTCTAGCACCCCGCGATGGGCGGCGGCGTCGATGCCACGCGCCAAGCCCGAGACGACCGCAACGCCCGCTGCGGCAAGTTGCGTGCCAAGTCGTCGTGCGAAATGACGACCAGCCGCACTTGCCGACCGCGTGCCGATGATGCCAACACGGCGTGCCGCACACGCTGCGAGGTTTCCGCGAACGAATAACACCGCAGGTGCCGCGTGATCGTTGCGCAAGACGGGCGGATACTCGGGGTCATCGATGAGCAGCACTCGCATGTTGCCAGCAGATAGCGCAGCGGCCGTGCGATCAAGCAACTCTGGTGTGGCTTCGCGACACCAGAGTCGACCGAGGTCGCCGTCGCGCAACAATGCAGCGATGTGGTCACGGGCGGGCAACTCGCCGCGCACCGTGCGCCATGCATCGTGGGCGCCGAGTGACACCACCAGTGTGCGCAGACGAGCCGGGCCGACACCCGAGAGCGACGCGAGTGCGGCGGCGACGGTCGACTCGTCATAGTTGCCGACACTGCCGTGTTGCGGTGAACTCACCGCGAACCCCCGACGAGCGTGGCTAGCGCAGTGCGCATTTGTAGTGCGAGCGCAACATGGTCTTCTGCGACAATCTCGTGGACACCGTGCAGGTCGGCGATGCTGCGTGCGACTCGTCGCACACGGTGCAGCCCCCGACCACTCAACCGACCGGCCTCGAGTTCACGCCGCAACACGGCGCGAGCGGCAGGCGTGAGCGGGGCCGCAACATCGAGCTGATCGATGGCGAGTGCCGCGTTGACGGTGCCTTGCCGTGCCATGGCGGCGGCACGAGCGACCGCAACCCGATGGCGCACCACCGCTGAGGCTTCACCTGTGCGCGAGCCGACGAGATCATCGACGTGCGGCAAGCCGACGCTGACGCGAAGATCAAATCGGTCGAGCAGTGGCCCAGAAAAGCGGCGCAGATATCGAGCCCGAGCGGCATCGTCGCAGACGCACACACCAGGGGCGCCGGAACCACACGGGCACGGGTTCGCTGCCGCCACGAGCAGAAAGCGCGCCGGCAGACTCAGCGTCGTGCGCGCTCGCGAAACCCGAACGACGCCCTCTTCGAGCGGCTGGCGCAAGGCATCGAGCACGCTCGGGGCGAACTCGCCGAGTTCGTCGAGAAACAACACGCCGTCAGATGCGAGCGACACCTCGCCCGGGCGCATCGCTGCAGTGCCGCCGCCGATCATTCCGACGAGTGACACCGAATGATGCGGGGCGCGAAACGGGGGATGCTCGATGCGACCAGTGCTCGGCAGCGCAGTGTGGGCCGCTGAGTGCACCATCGTGCAGGAGAGCGCTTGGTCGTCGGTGAGCGGCGGAAGAATGCTCGGCAGTCGTCGAGCGAGCATCGACTTGCCAGCACCGGGAGGCCCGACGAACAACAGGTGATGGGCACCCGCGGCGGCTATCTCGAGTGCGAGTCGCGCGACGGGCTGGCCACGCACATCAGAAAGATCGGGCAGCGACTCGAGTGCTGGCGACGCCGACGTGCCGTCGTGTGCAAGCCACTCGTCATCACCACGCAGGCACGCCACGGCGTGTGCAAGGTCGCTCGCCACGAGCACCCGGCGCGCACCAGCAGCCAAAGCTGCAGCGCCATTGCCAGCAGCCACCACGACGGCACGGTCACGCACTGCAGCAACCAACGGTGCAGCGCCGACCACATCACGCAACGAACCATCGAGCCCGAGTTCGGCGACGAACGCATGGCCGTCGAGCACGCTCGGCGGCAATTGTTCGTCGGCGACGAGCACGGCGACTGCAATCGCCAAGTCGAGCCCTGAGCCGCCCTTGCGTTCACCGCTTGGGGCGAGATTCACGGTGATGCGGCGATTGGGCCACACGAAACCGCGCGACAAGAACGCGGCGCGCACGCGGTCGCGGCTTTCGCGACACACTTCGTCGGGCTGACCGACGATGGTGAAACCCGGCAAGCCGATGCCAACGTGCACCTCGACATCGACACAACGACCGACGACACCAAGCAACGTGGTAGAACGCGCCGATGCGAACACCCGTCTACCTCCCCGACTGTTGACGTAATTGCTGGGCCTGCCAGTGCGACGACTGCTGATGATCGCAACCGGCGCCGCAATGAATGCCAAATTCCCCGACCGCCACCTGTGAGACTTGAACGGCAATGGGTTTTCACTCGCATGGTGTGAAGCGTCGCGCTTTGGCGGTCGCAGTTTTTCTGTCGTTCATCGCGCTCGGGTGCGCCGAAACACCCCGCACCGCTACAAACTTCTGTCGTGTGCTCGCCGATCGAATCGACGAGATGACCTCACCGCCGACCAGCAACGGCGAAGTTGAACGGCTCGTCGAGCACTATGAACGGCTTGCCGAAGTTGCACCACTCGAAGTGGAGGCTGACTTCATCGCCCTTCGCGATGTCTTCGTTGCCGCATCAAAGTCAACGTGGGTGACACCGAGAGCGTGCAGGCGCTGGCCGACGCCGCCTATCTCGCCGAGACGTCAGCCGACCGAGCAGCGATGTATGCGGCGGCGACCTGTGGAGTCGATTTGTCGACCGGCTTTGCCGTGCAGGTGCCAACGCTGACACCCGAGACGGTCGCCACGACGCTGCCGTAGCGCGCGGTGTGGATTAGCGAATCTCGCCGCGCTTGACGATCACCTTGTCGACCAAGCCGTATTCCTTGGCTTGCTCGGCAGTGAACCAGCGGTCGCGCTCAGAGTCACGCTGAATGTCTTCGACCTTCTTGCCCGAGTGGTGCGACGTGAGTTCAGCCATGCGGCGCTTGGTGTATGCCAACTGCTCGGCCTGAATCGCGATATCGGCAGCCTGACCCCGCAGACCAGCAAGCGGCTGGTGCATCATGATGCGTGCGTTTGGCAGCGAATAGCGCTTGCCCGTCGCACCAGCGGTGAGCAGAAACTGCCCCATCGATGCGGCAAGCCCGACACACACTGTGGCGACATCACACGAAACGAACTGCATGGTGTCGTAAATTGCCATGCCTGCGGTAACCGAACCACCGGGTGAGTTGACGTACAGCCAGATGTCGCTCTTGGGGTCTTCGCCTTCTAAAAACAACAACTGTGCGCAGATCTGATTCGCAACCGCGTCGTCGACATCAGAGCCGAGCATGATCACGCGACTCTTCAGCAGGCGGTTGAAGATGTCGCCGCGAGCATCGATGCCGCCGTCGAGCGCCATTGGCAGTGCAGGAAGCGGGGCGGAGGCCGGCAGAAGCGGTGATGTCATGCGCGCAAGGCTAACGCTTCGCAGGGCGTGCACTGCTCACGCAGGCTTGGGTGTTTCGCGACGAATGCCACTGAACACCACGGCGACGCGTTCTTCATTCGACACGCGATCACGGGCAGCAAGCAGACCAGCGAGCCCCGATGCACCGGTCGGGCTCACGTCGATGTCAGTGGTGCGATGTGCGAGCGCATAGGCATCGCGCACGTGCTGTTCACTAGCCACCACGGGCGAACCGCCACTCGCCCGCATCGCACGACACACCGAGACCCAGTCGTAGGTCTCGTCGTCGAGAATGCCGTCGGCGAATGATGTTGGCGTCGAAGACCACGGCACCATGCACTGATCCCAGTGACCGGCTGCATCGAGTGCAGTCTTGTATTTGGCGCTTTCCTGCCAGGCGTGAGCGAGTGGCGCGCAACCTTCGGCCTGCACCGCATGCAACGCAGCACGCGTGCCACCTGCGTGAAAACCTTCGGCAAGGCTCGCGGCGAAGGCTCCCCCGCCGACTTGCACGAAGAGTCGCGCGATGAGCGGGGGCTCCATGTGTTCGGCGACATACGCCATCTCCCAGCCGATGGTGCGACCACCGTCGAGACACCACGCGTTTTCAGGGCCCTGCACCCCGAACGGAATCGCACCGTCACGCACCGCTTCGCGAAATCGATGCACGCACGGGTCGCCGGGTTGATCATCGTCGCGCCGTGCACAATGCACCACATCGGCACCGAGGCCACGCAGTCGCGCGACGAGTGCAGCATCGGCGTGCTCGGGCACGAACACCTGAATCGGCCACGCGACGGCGCGCGCGAGGGTGCTGGCGGCAAACGCGGCGTTGCCACAGCTGGCGATGGCGAGCGGCGGACGATTCTGCGGTGGTCGGCTGGCTGGCGCAGCGCTCGTGGGCGAATCGGCGCTCGACCACGGCGCAAGACCCAGACGCTCGGCAGCCACGAGGTGCAGCAACTCAGTAAAGAGGTGTCGCGACTTCTGTGAACCAGCGACGTTGTGCGTTTCGTCTTTGACCCACACCCCACCGTTCTGCGAAAAGCCGAGCGCATCTGACAACGCATCAGCGCGAGCAAAGGGAGTAAAGACGAAACCGGTGCCAGCCACGGTGGCGATCGTGGCGTCAAGTTCTGCGATCAGTGCGTCGCGATCGGCCTCGCTCATGCCGTTGGCGTCGGCGAAGGCATCCCAGGCGAGGTATCGACGAAATGCGATGAACGGGTTGGCGTGCTTGGTGCGACGCAGCGGTGCAACGTCGCTCTCGATCAGCAGCACGTGATGACGATCGTTGCCCGTCGCGTTCGGGCACCGCCACGACATTGCCGTCTTCACCGCCACACGCGTGCCGCATGCCGCACACCGCAGCCCGCGCACGATGGGCGGCTTGGCGCGCGGATTGGCGCGCGGCAACGTGACGTCACTCATCGTCGGCCGCTGCGGTGCGGCGACATTATCCGGCGACGCGACGATTGAAGTCGTCGATCATCGAATCCCACGCGGGCACGAAGCGGCGCAAGTCACGCCAGAACGTCTGCGAACGGCGCGCCTCGAAGACTTCCACCGGTGTGCCCTGTTGTTCGACCCAGGTGTAGTAGCCGAGATTGAACACACGATTGCGGTCACGCTCGTTGCAATCGATCATGTTGTCGGTGCTGACCGAGCCGAGATGTTCGGCAAACACTTCAGCTGCGTCGGTGGTGCCGAAGCTGTTGTTGAAGCGCTTGGCCAAGGTCTTGCGGCGCTCGCTCGGATACAGGTCGGCGCCGTCAGTGGCGATGGTGATCAGCGCGTCATTCGCACCGAGCCCGCGAATCTTGGCGATCTTGATCGCGGCGATCACGTTGGCGATGGCCGAAAAGCCGAAGTGCTTCAGCACCTGCAGCGTCGCCTCGGGCACGTGTTTGCGCTCGTGCAGATAGCGCAGCCCGTCGTCGGTGTTGAAGAGCACGTCGAGTTCGTCGGTGGCGCGGTCAGAGACGTCGACGACGAGGTCGGTGTTCATCACATTGTGAATGAGCGGAATGTGCTTGTCGCCAATGCCCTGAATGTTGTGTTCACCGAAACCGTTCTCGAGCATCGTCGGGCACTCGAGGGCCTCGACTGCACCGATGGCGGTGCCGAAGAGTTCTTTCAGACGATCACCCGCAGCGATGGTGCCCGCCGAGCCGGTGGCGCTGGTGAATGCTGCGAGACGCAACTTGTCGTTGCCCGTGCGGGCACGCACCGTGTCGAACACGTGAGCCAGCGCGTTGCCAGTGACCTGCCAGTGCACGAGATGGTTGGCGAACTCGCAGAACTGGTTGAAGATGAAGTTGCGCGGTTCTTTGCGCATCTCGTTGCAGGCGTCGTAGATCTCTTTGACGTTGCTCTCGGTGCCCGGCGTGCGAATAACGTCGCTCGGATCGCTCGTCCACTTGTCGAGCCAATCGAATCGCTCTTGCGACATGCCGGCAGGCAACACCGCCACGCCGCGCGCACCCATGATCTTGCTGATGGCCACACCACCGCGCGCGTAGTTGCCCGTCGAAGGCCAGATGGCGCGATGTTGCGTCGGGTCAAATTGGCCAGTGATGATGCGCGGCGCAAGACACGCGTATGCCGCAAGCACCTTGTGGGCAGTGATCATCGGGAAGCGATCGCCAAACACCACGATGATCGGGCTCTCGATGCCGGTGAGCGACGACGGCAACACGATGTGATCGGGCACGGCGACACGTTCACCCGCCATGTTGTTGTACCAATGCACGCGAAAGAGGTTGCGGGCATCAGGCGCGTTCTTGTCGACACCCTTGGTGATCGATGCATCAATCTTGCGTGGGTCGGCGAGTTGCGCGAATGTCGGCATCACCACGTTGCGTTCGCGGCAACGCGCGACACTCGCGGCGAGCGCCTGCTCGTTGACGACGCGATCGGCGAGACCGAGCTGGTCGACCATTGCTGCCGCGCTCAACGCTGTGGTTGCACTCGACGCACCGTGCTGAGTGTTCGGCGCGGCGGTGGCAGTCACCTTTACATTCTGTCAAACGACCAGCGGCACTACTACCCTGAACGAAAGCGGGCCGGCGTAGCCCAATGGCAGAGGCACGGCGCTTAGGACGCCGCCAGTGAGAGTTCGAGTCTCTCCGCCGGCACGAATGACGAGCGTGCACGACCTTGCGACCCCTGCCGCGGTGGTCGATATCGATGCGCTCGAACACAACCTTGCCACGATGGCCACTCGACTGCCGGGTGCGCTGCTGCGACCACACGTAAAGGCCCACAAGAGCACTGCCCTCGCCGACCTGCAACGACAGCACGGTCACCGACACTTCACCTGTGCCACCGTGCGCGAGATGATCGGCATGGCGCGCGCCGGCTTGGGCGACGACCTGCTGCTCGCTAATGAGGTGGTCGACGTCGAGCGACTGCGCGAACTCGCCGCGCTGCAAGATCAAGCGATGATCACTGTTGCGGTCGACTCTGACGTCACCGTCGATGCAGCTGCACAGGCTGGCATTCGTCACGTGCTCATCGACGTGAACATCGGCCTACCACGCTGTGGTTGTGCGCCGAGTGATGCGGGGCGACTCGCAGATGCCGCTCGTCGGCGAGGTCTCGTCGTGCGTGGCGTGATGGGTTACGAGGGTCACTTGATGGTCAGTGACGACCGTGCGGCACAACGTCGCGAGACGCTGTCAGCGATGGAGGTATTGAACAGAACAGCACTTGACGTTGGCGGTGACGTGATCTCGGCTGGCGGCACCGGCAACCACGATGTGCATGCCGAACACCGCGCTGACACCGGCGTCACCGAAGTGCAAGCCGGGTCATATGCCTTGATGGATACGTATTACGGCACGCTCGGCTTGCCGTTTCGGCAAGCACTTTCGATTCTCGGCACGGTGGTGTCATCGCACGAGAAGTGGGCCGTCGCCGACGTGGGTCTGAAAAGTCTCGGAATGGATCACGGCAACCCGTCGATTGCCGGTTGCAAGGTGTGGTTCTGCTCTGATGAGCACATCACCTTTGCGACCGAAAAGGTGGAATCGCGCGCGGCGAGCCCGGTGCGCGCGGCGAGCCCGGTGCGCGCGGCGCAGCCGACGGTGGGCTCGCGTGTGCGCGTGATTCCAGCCCATGTCGACCCGACGATGGCGATGCACGAACACCTGTGGCTGGTGCGTGGCGACGAGGTGCTCGACCGCTGGCCAATCGACCTGCGCGGCTGGTGACGCGACCACACACGCTGCGCGGCTGGTGACGCTGTGTCAGTTGGCGCGCACGGCGGCAGCAAGGGCACGAAACGCCCGACCGCGGTGGCCGAGCGCATGCTTGTCGTCGACTGACATCTCGGCGAACGTGCGACCATCACCATCAAGCGGAACAAACACCGAGTCATAACCAAAACCGCGCGAACCACGCTCACGGTCACTGATCACGCCTTCACAGACTCCCTCGGCGAAACGCTCGCTGCCGTCTGGGTACGCCACGAGTGCAACGGTGCGAAACCGAGCAGTGCGCTGGGCGGTGTCGACATCACGCAACGCGGCGAGCAACTTCGAGCGATTGTCGGCATACGTCGCAGACGCGCCCGCGTATCGCGCGGCATGCACACCGGGCGCACCACCGAGCGCATCGACCTCGAGACCAGTGTCGTCGGCTACTGCAGGCAACCCCGTGGCGACACAGATGGCGCGAGCTTTGAGGCGTGCATTGCCAAGCAAGGTGTCGGCGTCTTCAACGATGTCACCGACCGAGATCGGGCGCGGCAACAACTCAGCGACGCCACGCAGCAACTCTTGAATTTCGGCGACCTTGTCGGGGTTGGCCGAGGCGCAAACGAGCCGCATCACGCGCGCGGCACGGGCGGCACGGCGATCACGCTGCGCTGCTGTTCGAACACCTGGGCGAGACCACCTTCGGCGAGCGCGAGCAGCTTGTCGAGCTGTTCACGGCTGAACGCTTGACCTTCGGCAGTGCCCTGCACTTCGACGAATCGCGCCACCCCACCCTGTAGCGGTGCGAGCATCACGACGTTCATGTCGACCTCAGCAGTTGAGTCTTCGACGTAGGGCAAGTCGATGATTGGCGTACCCGAGTGAATGCCCACACTCACCGCTGCGCACAGCGAATGCAGCGGATGCTGTTTGATTGCGCCACTGGCCACCACGCGCGCGAGCGCATCATGCAGTGCGATGTAGGCGCCGCAGATGCTGGCGGTGCGGGTGCCACCATCGGCTTGTAGCACGTCACAGTCGAGCAACACTTGGCGTTCACCCAGCAATTTCATGTCGCACGATGACCGCAACGCGCGACCGATGAGGCGTTGAATCTCCACGGTGCGACTCGACTGCTTGCCCTTCGCGGCCTCACGGTCGACACGCTCGGGTGACGAGCCAGGCAACATCGAGTATTCGGCGGTGACCCAACCTTTGCCCGAGCCCTTCATCCAGCGTGGAACATCTTCGTCAATCGAGGCGGTGCACAACACGCGCGTGCGGCCAAACGACACGAGCACGCTGCCCGCCGCCATCTCGGTGAAGTCGCGTTGGAAGGTGATCGGTCGCAACTCGTCGGGGCGACGGCCGTCGGGGCGCGAGTTGTCGGGGCGTTGAGTGTTCATGATGCGGCTCCAGAATGCCATGCCGCGACCTCGCCAAGTTCGGGGCCCAGCAGACGCCGACCGAGCGTGGCGAAGGCATCAACGTCGCCCGACGAGAGAAACCGCCGCTGTGCAACTTGCGAGCTAGGGGCGGCCAGCTCGTGTGCATCGAGCATTTCGCGCACGGCAAAGGCGGTTTCGTTGGCACTGCTGACGAGCACGACACCGTCGCCCATCACTCGCTGTATCACTGGCGCAAGATATGGATAATGCGTGCACCCAAGCAACAACGCATCGACCCCGGCACTCTTCAACGGTGACAGCAGTCGTTCGGTCAACAACGAAACTTCTTCACCATCGACCTGATTGCGTTCGACGAACTCGACGAGACCCGGACACGCTGCCGAGGTGAGCACCACCTCAGCACCGGTGGCCTCAACGGCCGCGTCGTAGGCACCTGAAGCGATCGTGCCAACGGTGCCGATGACGCCGACTTTGCCGTTGTGCGTCACACGAGCGAGGGCACGTGCTCCGGGCTCGATCACGCCGATGACAGGCACTGGCAACGTGTCGACGAGTGTGTCGAGCGCAGCCGAGGCGGCAGTGTTGCACGCAACGACGATGGCCTTCACGCCATGGTCGCGTATGAGGCTGTCGGCGATTTCGAGGGCGTAGTTGCGCACCTTGGCGGCGGGTTTATTGCCATAGGGATACCGACCCGTATCACCGATGTAGACGAGCGACTCATTCGGCATCAAATCGATGAGCGAACGCACGACGGTGAGCCCGCCGAAACCCGAATCGAACACGCCAATCGGCTGTTCGCGTGCATCCACCATTGCTTTCTTAGGCTATTGCGAGGTGCAGTCAACAGCGTTCATTTGGGTGATGCTGTGTTGACCGCAACACTGATGGCACTTGCAGCAGCGTGCCTGCATGCCGGCTGGAACCTCGCCGTCAAACGCAACGTCGACTCGGGCCTTGCATTGTGGGGTCAGTTCTTCATCGCAATGCTCATCGCGCTCGGCGCTCTCGGAGTCTGGTGGATCATCGACGGACGCCCTGATTTCGCGTGGCAGTTCACGCTGCTGTCGGGCGTCACACATCTGCCGTACTCGATCTTGCTGGTGCGGGCCTACAACACCGGAGATTTTTCGGTGTCGTACCCAATCGCGCGCGGTGGTGGTGCCGTTGGCGCAGCCGTGCTTGGGGTGCTGCTGCTCAATGATGTGTTGTCGTGGCTCACGGCAACGGGCATCGTGGTGGCTGGCATTGGTTTCTTTTTGCTCTCGCGCGGCTCGTTGCGCCAAATGCGATTCGCAACAGCGACAGCGCTCATCATCGGTGTGTACACAGCAATCGACGCCACGGGCGTGCGCGAGTCGGCTGATCCGGCGGCGTATGCCCTCAGCATCATGGTTGCGACTGGTGTGTCAGTGAGTGCGTGGACCTTCGCGAGCCGTCGACGTGAAGCGATGAGCGCCTTGCTTTACCAGTGGCCACGGTTCTCGATTGCCGCCGTGGGAACGCTCAGCAGCTACTGCCTTGTCTTACTCGCGATGCGCAAAGCGCCGGTGGGTTATGTTGCGGTGCTACGCGAATCAAGCGTGCTTATCGCCGCCTTTGCGGGTTGGAAGCTGCTCGGTGAAGCCGACCATCGACGCCGTATTGGCGGTGCAGCCGTGGTGCTGGTCGGGCTTGCTGCGCTCGTCGCTGGCGGCTGAACGCCCGGCAGGCGCACCGCACGAGAGGAATGCGCCGCGAACTCGTTAGAAGTAGATGACCTTCTCGGCGTTTTCCGTGGCGGTGTCGAGATCAATCGTGTAGGCGCCGGTCGAGAGATACTTCCATCCGCCATCGCACACGATGAAGACGATGTTGGCGCTCTCGCCCCGCTCGACGGCTTCATTCGCCACTTTCAATGCACCGGCCAACGACGCCCCCGACGAGATGCCTGCAAAGATGCCGCATTCGTGCACGAGGCGGCGTGTCATCTCAATGCTCTCGCGCGGGCGCACGATGCGTTTGCGGTCGAGAATCTCACGGCCTTTCCACAATTCGAACACGGGCGGAATGTAACCCTCATCGAGGTTGCGCAAACCTTCCACTAGTTCGCCGAGTGGTGGCTCGACGGCAACGATCTGCACGTCGGGGTTCTGCTCTTTGAGATAGCGGCCGACGCCCATCAAGGTGCCACTGGTGCCCAACCCAGCGACGAAATGCGTGATCTGCGGGCAGTCGCGCCACACCTCGGGCCCAGTGGTCTCGTAGTGCACGCGTGGGTTCGCTTCATTCGAATACTGATGCAAGAAGCACCACTCAGGGTGTTCTGCTGCCATTGCTTCAGCGCGACGCACTGCCCCGTTCGAACCTTCACCCCCAGGCGTGAGGATGATTTCTGCACCGAACACTTCGAGCATCTGGCGACGTTCGATCGAGACGCTCTCGGGCATCAAGATGGTGATCGGGTTGCCCGTGATGCGTGCAATCGCCGCAAGTGCGATGCCCGTGTTGCCCGATGACGGCTCGAGAATGCGTTGACCCTTCACCAAGCGCCCGGTCGCATAAGCGCGCTTGATCATCGCGTTGGCGATGCGATCTTTCACCGAACCAAACGGGTTCTGGCTTTCAAGTTTCGCAAACAGCCGCACGTCAGGCGACGGCGACAGTTGGCTGACCTCGACGATCGGCGTGTTGCCAATCAGTTCAAGCACGCTCGACGACGAGCGCTCGGCGATGGGTGTCGCGTTGGCTGGTGTCATGTCGTGCTCCAGGGGGTTGAACTCGTTCGCGTCAGAATGGTGATAAATCTGACGGGAATAGTCAACAATCTAGCGGCGAGGCGACGAGCGCACCGAGTTGGCGGGGCAGGTAGGCGTCACACCAACGCGGCTCGGCGCGGCAACGAGCCGTTTTGTCAAGCGATGCCGATGCCGAACTAGATGGTGTCGATGGCGGTTTCGCTGATCTCCCCTGCCACGATGCGGAAGTTGCGCAGCCGCGGTGGGTCATATTTCAAGCTGACGATCGCATAGTTCCAGAGCGGGTCAAGTGCCTGGGCAACGTCGGTCGGGCTCGGGTAGGCCTCGGTGTGGGTGTGGCTGTGCACGACGCCAAGCACGGCGAGCCCACGGTCGTCGGCCGACTGCTCGATGCGCATGTAATCCTTCGGGTCGAGGGTGTAGACGATCGCCGAAGCCGCCACGTTGCGACACGGGTGAAACTCGAGCACACGGTTGGTGCCTGCGCTGGTGACGTCGCTGTCGGTACTCGTGTGTCCGACCAACAACCCGCACATCTCCTGTGGCTTGCACGCACGCGCGTGTGCGACAATTTGTTGCTCGACGTCGCCGGTGATCACGAGACGCCGCGACTGCACAACGATGACGCTACCTAGGCTCAATTCACTGACATGGCGAAGAACGATGCAGAAAACCCAGTGCTCGCGAGCAATCGGCGCGCCCGACACGAGTACACGATCGTCGATGTCGTTGAGGCTGGCATCGTGTTGCACGGCAGTGAAGTAAAGAGTGTGCGCGCCGGAGAAGTGCAGATCGCCGAGGCGTATGCCCACGTCTCGCACGGCGAGATGTGGCTCGAGAACATGCACGTCGCCACCTACAAGTTCAGTCACGGTGTCGGCGCGCACGAACCAGTGCGCCCGCGCAAGTTGCTGCTCAACCGCACCGAGATTCGCCGCCTGGCCGAGCGCATGGCGAAAGAACGTCTCACGCTCGTGCCTCTTGACGTGCACCTGCGTGGCGGCAAAGTGAAGGTCGACCTGGCACTGGCCAAAGGCCGCAAGAAAGAAGACCGCCGAGCGGCAATCGCCGAAAAAGAATCGAAGATCGAAATGCGCCGCGCGATGGGGCGCCAGCGTCGCGGCAAGCCCGAGTAGTCCAAGCCCGTGTTACCCAAGCCCGAGTAGACAACGGCTGCCCGCGAGTGCGGCCCGCGCTGACACGCCCCGCACAGTCGTGTGGTTACCGTGCGTACACTTATACAGCTACGCAAGTTCAACGGGGCTGACAGGTTTCGACGTCAGTGTCGCTGGTCGAGCGTGCGACCCGAGTTGCTCAGACTCGAAAAACGGGGCAACCACATAACTGCCAACAAGCAGTTCGCTCTCGCCGCCTAATTCATTAGGTGTCGGAGAGCACTCGTGAGCCGCAAGGTCGCACGGGGCCGATCCACCGCAGCCCGGCAACAGAAGCGGAGGATGACAGCGGGAAAGCACGCTGACGTCAGGAAAGACTGATGACACTTCGGAAAGACGTAGCGCGGCCTAGGTAACTAGGTAGTCGACCCGCCGACGGTGTTGCGACAGCACCACAGTGGGGAT
>RFMM01000107.1 GCA_009927665.1 Actinomycetota bacterium | reverse complement strand
GCGTGCGAACACTTCTGCCATGTACTGCTTGAATGCGCCGTAATCGCCGATTTGCTGGTGCACCATTTCTTCGACCGTGCGGTGCTTACCGTGATCGTTGATTGCCGGAGCAACTCGCTTGGCCCACTCGTCGTTCCACAATGGCGCTTGGCCACTCAGCAACATGAACGATGCGTCGATCATGTTGACGATGTGAAACAGGCTGAAGGCAATCGGCAGCACACCTTCGCGCTCTTGATAGTTCACATGATGCAGGTCCATCGTGGCGGTGGCATCTTCGTAGAGCGAGAAGATCGCCCGCATGCGCCGGCGCAATGAGTCGAGCACGAGATCAGACATGGCGCGAGCGTACACTGACCCCATGTTTGACTATCGGCTCGGAGTTCACGAGGTCGCCGACGGCTGTCATGCGTACCTACAGCCAGATGGTGGCTGGGGCTACAGCAATGCCGGGCTTGTCGTTGGCGACGGACGCTCGCTGCTGGTCGACACGCTCTTTGACTTGCGACTCACCGATGCGATGCTCGCCGCCATGTCACCTCTGACGCGCGGTGCACCTATCACCACATGCGTAAACACCCATGCCAACGGCGACCACTGTTACGGCAACGAGCGTGTCGCCGGGGCGGAGATCATCGCGTCGCGGGCCGCCGCCGAAGAGATGCAACATGTGCCACCCGCAATGTTGGCCGCGCTCAACAAGGCCCCTGGTGAAGTAGGCGAGTTGTTCCGCCGCTTCTTTGGTGATTTCGACTTCGACGGCATCACTTTGACGGTGCCGACGCGCACGTTCGAAGGTCGGCTCGATGTTGATGTGGCCGGACGAGTCGTCGAACTCATTGAGGTGGGGCCTGCCCACACCAACGGCGATGTGATCGTGCACGTGCCCGACGCCAAGACGGTGTACACGGGCGACATTCTCTTCATCAACGGCACACCGATCGTGTGGGCGGGGCCGCTCGAAAACTGGATTGCCGCCTGCGACCTCATCGTGTCGCTCGGTGCCGAGGTGGTGGTGCCTGGTCATGGCCCGATCACTGACAACGCCGGCGTTGTGCAGGTGCGCGACTACCTCTCGTTTGTGTTGAGTGAAGCATCAACGCGCCAAGACCACGGTATGGATGCCTTCGATGCCGCCCGCGACATCGCACTCGGGGCCTATGGAAACTGGGGCGAGTTCGGGCGCATCTGTGTAAACGTCGACACCGTGTATCGCTCACGCGATGCGACATACAAGAGCCCCGATGTGGTCGAGCAGTTTCGCCGTATGGCGAGCCTCGAGTCGTCGCGCTAGTGGCGTTCTCTCGCGGCTCGGCATTGCCGCGCGAATCGTCGCGCTAGTGGCGCTCGGGCAAGATCACCGAACGACCGTCGGCAGTCGTGGTGACCTGAATCTTTTGGTGATACACATTGCTGAGCAGCGCCGGTGTGAGCACCGTTTGCGGCGAACCGCTCGCCACACATCGCCCCTCATGCAGCACCACCACGCTGGTTGCATATCTCATGGCGACATTGAGGTCGTGCAAAACCGCAACGACAGCGCGGCCCTCATCAACGAGTGAACGAGCGATCGCGAGAAAGCGTTCTTGTTGACCGATGTCAAGCACGGCGGTGGGCTCGTCGAGCAACAAGAGCGGTGTGTCTTGCGCCAGCACGCGGGCCATCGAGACTCGTGCCTGTTCGCCAACCGACAGCGTTTGGTACGTGCGGTTGGCGAGTGAGGCGACGTCCATTCGTTGTATTGCAGCAGTGATACGTGCGTCGTCGTCATCATTAAGCCATGGGCTGCGACCCATCGCCACGATTTCGCGCACCGTGAAGGGAAATGAGATGGTGATCTGTTGTGGCAGTACGGCGCGAACACGTGCCAAGTCGCGCGGTGCGTAGTCAGCGAGGCTGCGACCGTTGATGTCGACTGAGCCGGACGAGAGGGCAAAGTCTCCAGCTGCCGCACCGAGCAATGTCGACTTGCCTGCACCGTTCGGGCCGAGCACGGCAATGAGTTCTCCAGCGCGTACTTCAAGGTCGACACCGTCGAGCAGCACGGTGCCACCGCGCACCACGCGAATGTTTCGCGCTGAGAGTGACGCGCTCATGCCCAGCCACCTTGACTGCGACGAGTGCTGCGCAGCAACAGGAGGAAGAACGGTGCACCAATCAAGGCAGTCACGACACCGAGCGGCAACTCGGCGGGCGACAGCAGCGTGCGCGCCGCGAGGTCGGCGAGCAAGGTGACGCTGGCGCCGAGCACGGCGGAAGTCCACAGCAAATGTCGGTGGCGTGGCCCGAGCACCAAGCGCATGATGTGCGGCACGAGCAACCCAACGAAGGCGATCATTCCGGTGGCGGCAACGGCGCTCGATGCCAAGAGCCCGACGACCGCAATTGCTTGCAGTCGCACCCGTTCGACCTTGATGCCGAGGTGGCCCGCCGAACGATCGCCGAGGGCGAGGGTGTCGAGCACACGCGAAAAACCGACGCTGGCAGCCAGACCGACGATGGCGAGCGGAATCACCACACCAACTGCTTTCCATGTTGCTAAGCCGAGTGTGCCGAGGCTCCAGAAGGTGACGCTGCGAATCTCGTCATCATCGGCGACGAAGACGGCAAAGCCGATGACTGCTCCGGCAAAGGCGTTGATTGCGATGCCGGTGAGAATCAGCGTGACGACTTCAGTCTTGCCGTCGGTGCGCGATAGCACATAGACGAGCGCGGTCGACAACGTGCCACCGAGAAACGCGGCAATTTGCACACCGAGTGGCAGTTGGTTCAGCCCGACGATGATTGCAAGCACCGCGCCGACGGCAGCGCCCGCCGACACACCGACGGTTGCTGGTTCGGCGAGGGGATTGCGAAAGATTCCCTGCATCAACACGCCAGCCACAGCGAGGCTTGCACCAACGACGACCGCCAATACCACGCGCGGCAGTCGCACTTGCCAAAACACGTCGTGGGCGATTGAGTCGACGGTGTCGCGAGCCGGGCCGTCGACGATGATGCGCAGAAGATCACCGAGCGGAATGCGAAATGCTCCTGTCGCTAGCGAGAGCAACGCGGTCATCGCAAAGAGTGCCGCCAGAAAGATTCCGACAGCTGAAACGTTGGTGCGGCGGGCGGTGGTCATGCGTCGCTACTGAAACTGCGGAGAATCTCCGCCAGCCGCTCGATGAGCGCACCAGTACGGGGACCAAAAGAGAGTAGTAGGTCATCGTCAACGGCGATCACGGCACGCGTGGTTGCGGCGCGAGTGCTTGAGACCCCAGGTAAGGCGAGCAGCCCGTCGATGCCTCCCACCGACTCGAGCCCGCGAGTCATCACGAGCACGACGTCGGGGTCTGCTTGCACGATGGCCTCGGCAGTGAGTGGCGTGAAAGCGGCCAGACCGTTGAGTGCGCCGACATCGACGCCACCGGCTGCGGCGATGATTTCGTCGGCGCCCGAACCTGAACCACCAAGCAGATACACCGATGCGGTGCCACGCACGTACAAGAATGCGACGCGAAGAATCGCTGACGCCTTGCCGATATTTTTCAGGGCGTCATCGATGGCGCCCTGACTAAGGGAAATGAGCCGCTGACCAGCCTGCGGAACACCGAGAGC
>RFMM01000047.1 GCA_009927665.1 Actinomycetota bacterium | reverse complement strand
CTCTCCAATTAGCCTCTCACTCGTGAATACGCCGATTACAAAGGTTGATTGGCCCACCTGGCCACAGTTTGGCGAAGAAGAGGCAACAGCTGTTGCTGATGTAGTTCGTTCGCAGCAACTCTTTGCCGCAACTCAGGTGAAGAAGTTTGAGCAAGACTTTGCCCAGTTTCTCGGTTCAAAACGAGCTGTCGGAATCGGTAACGCGACTCAAGGCCTGCACCTCGCCCTCGCATCGCTCGATATCGGCGAGGGTGATGAAGTAATTACCACACCCTGTTCGTGGATCTCCTCCTCGTCGTGCATCCTCATGCAAAACGCAGTACCTGTCTTCATCGATATCGAGTCTGAAAGTCTCGGCATGGATCCCGCGCTGATCGAACGTGCGATAACTCCGCTAACCAAAGCGATTCTTCCAGTGCATATTCTCGGCTATCCAGCGCGAATTCCTGAAATCTGCGAAGTTGCCAAGGCACATGGCATTCCAGTCGTCGAAGATGCATCGCACGCGCCGGGAGCATCAGTGAACGGAAAGATGGTTGGCACATTCGGCGTGATGGGTGTCTTCAGCTTGCAGCAGCGTAAGACCATCAGCACGGGTGACGGGGCGGAGTTATGCACTGACGACGAATGCTTGCCGACAAACTTGGCGCCTACGATCATTCGGCGACAAAGAACTCAGCTACAACTATCGAATGACCGAGTTTGCGGCCGTCCTCGGTCAGATTGGTCTACGGAAACTCGGGCCACACAACGAAGAACGGGCGTGGGCGGCTCACTATCTCACCAAAGTTTTCGATGGTCACCCGAAGATTCGAATTCGTCACCCCCGCAAGCACGAGGTGGGTGTGTACTACGCCGTTGCAATTGAGTTGGATGTCACCAACGAAGACTCGACCCGGATCATGGCCTATCTTGAGCAGCGCGGCTACCCAATGCGCAAGGCTTTCCCGCCGTTGAATCGTCATCCTCACTTCAATCCAGAGACGCCGCCAGCTCGCGGGCTGCCATGGGAGCACCCGTCATACACCGGCAACATGCGTGGTATCAGCTACAGAGATCTACAACTGCCCGTGAGTTATGAGTTCTGCTACGGACGCGTAGTTGAGCTCTATACGCACCCCGGGATCACCGCGACGCAACTCGACCTCTTTGCCGAAGACCTCACATCGTCGTTGCCTCACTGAAGCAACTAGAGCTCTCCAGCTTCTATTTTCTGTGCAATCTCACGTATCTCAGTGCTTCGATTGCTGAGCCTGCGAAGAGGATTCCCCGCGTAGATTCCCCATCCCTCGATAGATTCACGCACGAAAGAGAGCGCACCGATGGCAGCTCCCTCGCCAATCGTTACATCGGGCATGACCACACTGTTGCCGCCGATGATGACGTGATCGTGCACGATGATCGGTCCGGCTTTGGGATTAAGAAATCGACCATCAGGAAAGACATTGGTGAACGAGGCCCCGGAATAGTCGGCTGACTCGGTATAAAGCCGGACTCCATGGGAAATGGTGCAGTAGTTTCCCAGCTTTACTCCTCGATGAGCGACGATGGAGCTCGCAGGCTCGATATGAACATTACTTCCGATTTCTAGTGGACCTCGGCGGCTCAATATCACAACGTGACTGTCGATCCGGATGTTGCTCCCGAGAGTTACATTCGCCAACCCCACTATGGTGGCGTGTTCTGAGACGAGAACATTCTCACCAACCGACTTGATTCCTAATTTCTTCAATTCACTTTCATCTAGATAGCGAGACTGCAAGCCTTCAATCACAAAAACACCCTAACTCAGACAACAATGTGGCTGTTGATTGATGAAGTCA
>RFMM01000048.1 GCA_009927665.1 Actinomycetota bacterium | reverse complement strand
GGCTAGTCGCCTCTCGTGCGACCCTTCGTCAGCGTCGACACGACACTGATAATGAGGCCGCCGAAGAATGCTGGCCAGAACCCCGACACCTCGAGTGAATCACTGAGGTCGCCTACGAGCATCAGCATCCACGCGTTCACGACGATGCTGAAAGCCCCCAGTGTGAGAATCAGTGCCGGAAACGCAACAAGGCGTATCAGGTTGCCCACAATGGCATTGGCAAGGCCAAACAATGCTGCAACCCAGAGGTGATTGAAGAAGCCGCCCGAGATGTCGATGCCGGCAATGACGAGGTCGGCAAGCCACACCGAAAACGTGAGCAGCAGCCATCGCACGAAGAGGTTCATCGCGAGTCACCTGCAACTGGCGATGCGACGAACATCGGAATTCTCCGCGAGGTCTTGTCTTTATATACGGCGTATTGCGGGAACACCGCCACCGCGCGCTGCCACCAGACGTCATACTCGGCGCCTTCAACTAACCGCACGCGCACGAAGAATGGTTCGGGGCCGTCTTGCACGGTGACTTCGTCAGGATGCGCGACGAGGTTCTGATACCAGTCAGGGTTGTCTGGCGCCCCACCCTTCGACGCCACGAGCGCATACTCGCCCGCGTGCTCAACACGCATGAGTGCAATTTTGCGCACATTGCCCGACTTCGCACCACGCATAGCAACGATGATCACCGGAATTCCCGTATCACGCAGCGTCGACGCTTCTCGGCCGCCGGTGCGCTCGTACACCTCAATCTGTTCACGAACCCACTCGAGTGTGCTCGGAACATAGATTCCTGCCAGCTGCACCACCGCCCAAACCTAGTGCGCTGAGAATTACGCTCGTACGCATGAAGCAAAGTCGCGAGTCAGTGCACACGCTGGTGGTGGCACGCCTACGCGAGAGCAAGCTGCTCTACACCCGCGGACGCCGACAGCTCGTCGACCTGCTGCTCGACTTTGGCCGACCCGTAAGCGTCGCCGAGGTGCTGAAACGCGCGTCGCGTCTCACCCAGAGTTCGTTGTATCGCAACCTCACTGACCTTGAGACCGAAGGTGTCGTGCGTCGTGTCGCGGGTAACGACAGTGTCGTGCGCTATGAGCTCGACGAAGAACTGATCGGCCACCACCATCACCTGGTCTGCATGAAGTGCGGCTATGTCGGCGACTTCGTGGTGTCAGACGCAACCGAGCGAGCGATTGACGCAGCCCTCGCAAAGGCCGCCCGCAAGTCAAAGTTCACCGCCAAGGGCCACAGGCTCGATGTGCTCGGGTTGTGCGTGCAGTGCAGCGCGGCACGCTGACGAGGCGTCAAAAGACCATGCGCCTCGCTGACGCTCGCCTGCTCAGTTTCGATTGCTATGGCACGCTCATCGACTGGGAATTCGGAATCACCGATACCGTTGCTCGACTTGCTGCACCATATGGTGTGAACCCGACAGAGACAGAAGTTCTCTCGCTGTTTGCATCGCATGAAACGAAGGTGCAAGACGCGAATCCGACTTGGACGTATCCCGTCATTCTGCGTGAGACCTGGCGACGCATGGCGACGAGTCTGGGGTTGCCAGACCCGACTACCCGACCAGAGCAGTGCGAAGCTGACGCACACACATTTGCAGCCTCAGTGCCGAACTGGCCAGCCTTCGCCGACAGTCACAACGCGCTCGTCGCCTTGCAGTCACGATGCAAGTTGGTGATTCTCTCGAACGTCGACAACGCGAGCTTCGCCGGGTCGAACGCACGGCTCGATATCACGTTCGATGCGATTCTCACCGCCCAAGACATCGGCTCATACAAGCCCGATCTGCACAACTTTCAGGTGTTGCTTGACACCGCGCGCTCACTGGGTGTTTCGCCTGACCAGCACTTGCACGTGGCACAGAGTCTGTTTCATGACCACGTTCCTGCCCAAGCCGTGGGCCTACACACGGTGTGGATCAATCGCTACGGCGCCAAACGGGCGGCCGCGGGTTCGCTCGGCGCAACACCAGCCGCGGCACCGGTGACCCCGCATTGGGAGTTTCCGACGTTGCAGGCATTCGCTGACGCGCTTCTTGCAGACGGTGCGGGTCGGGGCTGAGGTGACGTAGTGACCACGAGATTCGGGTGGCGCTCCCGGCAAGAATCGAACTTGCGACCTGCGGTTTT
>RFMM01000043.1 GCA_009927665.1 Actinomycetota bacterium | reverse complement strand
CTCGTATCGCTCGACTTATCCATAGTTGTCGTTGCAAAACGCACGATTGGCGAGGAACTCGGCGGCGGCAGCTTGCTGACCTGGGTGTTCTCGGCCTATGCCATCGCTTACGCGGCCGCACTCCTGACTGCCGGTCGATTCGCTGACGTGTTCGGGCGCAAGCGCAGTTTCTTGCGCGGCGTGCTGTGGTTTAGTTTTGGATCACTACTCTGTGGTGTTGCACCCGCCACGTGGTTTCTCGTCGTCGCCCGCATCGTGCAGGCCTTTGGTGGAGCCCAACTCTCGCCAGCTTCTTTGGCGCTGGTGCTGCCCGAATTTCCGGTTGAAAAGCGCACGCAAGCCATCGCTATTTGGGGCGCAACGGGTGGTCTTGCTGCAGCCCTCGGACCATCAATCGGTGGCATTCTCGTCGACACACTCGGGTGGAGATCGCTGTTCTTCCTGAACATTCCCTTCACGCTCGTGACGGTGATTATTGGCCAACGGTTGTTGAAAGAAACTCGCGACCCCAATGCGCAGCGCAAGGTTGACTACCTAAGTGCCATCTTGGGTTTTTCTGGTGTCGCTCTCGTTGTGCTTGGCATCTCGCAGAGTGAAGTATGGGGCTGGGTGGACACTGGCACCATTGGCGCGATTTTTCTTGGCGCTGTGCTATGTCTAGGGTTCATTTTGCGGTGCCACTCGACAACCAACCCAATTCTTGATCTCTCCCTCTTTCGTCTGCGCTTCGTGGTCGCAGCGAACGTTGCCGGTGTGCTCTTCAGCATGGGCTTTATCGGCATGTGGTTACTCAACACGTTCTGGTTGCAAGCCGTCTGGGGTTACAGCGTCGCGCATTCTGGTCTTGCCACGATGCCTGGGCCAACGAGTGCCGCCTTCGTCGCCCCATTCGCAGGAAAATACGCTGACCGATTCGGGCATTCGCGTGTGCTCTTCGTCGGCGCTTGTCTACTTGGCTTGGGCACATTCGGTCTCAACGCGACAATCCCAGATTCTCCGGAATACCTCACCCGATATTTGCCCTGGATGATGATCACAGGCGTCGGCGTTGGCCTTACAATCTCAACACTCTCATCGTCGGCGACGGCGTTCTTGAAGCCGGTGCAGTTCGCAATGGGCTCGGCGCTCAACAACACATTCCGGCAAGTAGGCACGGCTCTTGGCGCCGCACTCTCACTCGCCGTCGCTGCTCCGGCTCTGGCGCGAATCGAAACAGCAAGGCGTGCTGGCGAGAACGTGCTCAACGTCTCGAAAACAGAGATTCATGGTGCATGGGCAATGAATGGTGGAATTTACTTGGCAGCTGGCATCGCCATGTTGTTGATCTTCAGGCGTCCGACCGAAGCACAGATGGCCGACGCGCGC
>RFMM01000045.1 GCA_009927665.1 Actinomycetota bacterium | reverse complement strand
AGCACTCTCCCATTCTGACCGACATTCGCGCCCGCCGCACAAGTATGAGCCCAGGCAGACTGAGAGGGTCGTGAGCGAGCCCACCAACATCGTCAATATCGACGGTCGCGATCGGCGCCCGTGGGCGGTGGTCAGTCGCGAGAAACTGCTTCGTGCAGCCATCGCCGAGATAGCTGACCGGGGCTATGAACATGCCCGTCTCGTTGACATTGCCGCGCGTGCCGACATGACGGTGGGCGCGATCTACAACTGGTTCGATGACAAAGCCGCCATGTTCAATGCTGCACTCGAGTTTGCACTCAACAGTCAGCAAGAATCAAATGCCGGTTACCTTGCCAAGCCCGACATCAGCGAACGAGTCGGCTACCAACCCAACCACTGGCTCATGCTTGTCGCCGCACTTGCACCACGTCAGGGGGGCGACAAGGGGCCAACCGACGCCCAAAAGCTCTTGCTTGAAGCACTTCGAGTCGCATGGCGTGACGAAGACTCACAGGAACATCTTCAACCACAAGTCTCCGCACTGCTAACTCAATATGAGGCGGTTCTTCAACAGGCTGTCGACGATGGGCGAATTGATGGCTCGCTGAATGTTCGATTGTTGGCGCGAATCTTCCTTGCGATTCCGATCGGGCTTTCAAGTCTCACGCTGGCAGGAATGCCCGACATCGCTCCGAAAGATTTCGTCACGCTGGTACAGAAACTAGATACCGCTTTTCGCCCGACGACAAAGAGCGACGATCGTTAACTGATCGGTGCGAACATGCGCACCGGCCGTACGTTGAAGCCGTATTGCTTGCCCCAGTTGTCAGACCCACTCGACGAGCTCGCCGGGTAAGCCTCTCGCGCTGATCCGAACACTGAGCCGGGGCGACCAGCAGCAATCTCGGTCGATGACCAATACGAGTTGGTGGATGGAGTTGCCGGTCCTGGGCAGCATTGTGTCTTGGTCACCGGTACGCCAGTCACCGCAGCCTGCACCCAGAGTTGCTTCAGCTCATTCTCTGACGGCAAGAACCAGTCGGTAAGCGATCCACCGCTGTAGGCACGAGCATCAACCGCCGCACCCGATGAGCAGTACGCCACGATGGCGTTGGTGTTCGCTTGACCGGTACCGATGTTAATGCCCTGGGCCGACGCGCCGATTGCTCCATTGGTGATGTTGCACCATCGGTTGTTGCCGTCAGATCCGGCATTCCATGTGTTCGGTGCGGCCTCGAAATAGTTGCCCGACGAGTTACCGGCCGTCGACGGGGTGATGAAGATCCTGCCGCCACCAGGGCCTGTGTCACCAATTGCGTACGTCACCGAAATTGAGATCGCCGACGATGTTGCCGCTGCATAGACACCATCGCTTGCGATCTCCACCGTGATGCTGCATGCGCCAGCGGTGACGAAGGCAACTGCTCCGGTTGCGGCACCGACAGTGCAAACACTGGTTGTCGAGCTGGTATAAGTCTTCGCGCCAGCCCCTGCCGAGGCAGTGCTGGTCAGCGTGGGCGCCGCCGCGTATCGGTTGTAGGTTGCCGAATACGACGCCCCATCAACCGAGATAGTGCGAGCGCTCAGCGCCGTCCACTGTGCATACAGCGTGAAGTTCGCGGTCTGGCCGTGCGTGTAGGGGAAGCTGATCGCGGATCCGCCCGACGAC
>RFMM01000207.1 GCA_009927665.1 Actinomycetota bacterium | reverse complement strand
GACTAGTTCGACAGGGCTTCGATGTAGTCAACGATGTCGGAGATTTCGGCGTCGGTCAGGTTGTTGTACGGCATCACAACCGAATAGCCGACGCGCTTCTTCTTGTCGGGATACTTGATCGACTCGATGAGATACTCGCGGTCGACAACGCCCGACTCGCCACCCTTGAACGCGGCGGTTTGACCGATGATGCCTTGCCAGGTTGGGCCCGTGCCGCCGCCAAAGTCGCTGCCGTGGCACGAAGCGCAACCGTTGTTCTGCGACAGTTTGAGGCCGTTCGCTGCAGATGCAGACAAGTCGACGGCAGGTGGGCCAGCCGAAGTGCACGAAGCCAACACGACAGCGACAACGCACGTCAGCACAGCAGAGATGACTGCCGATGTTTGGCGTCGACGCACGCCCCGAGACTACCGAAGGCGAACCACTGAGTCACCGTTCTGAGTCGCATACGGTGGAAGCAGTTATGGCGGCCCGGCAATGAACGACACCTGGCGCCACGAAGACGGTGGCGTGCGACGAAGGTCATACGTCGCTGGTGCGCGGCTGGCGCTGCAATCAGGTGACTCGCTGCGCTTGACGAGTCGCACCGTGATGGTTGCCACGATGGTGGTGGTTGCCAGCCAAGACGAAGTGTTTTTGCTTTGCCACACTGGCGGTGACGATGCAGTTTCGTGGGTTGAACGCATCGACCCCGTCACGCTTGAACCACTGGCATCGAGTGAAAAGCTGCCTGGTGGGCCGGCGTGGCCTGGGGGAGTATCTGTGCATGCGAACGGCGACCTCTACGTGGTGTTCGGTAACCATGCGCATCGCTTGAGTCGTGAGTTGCAACTGCTGGCGTCTCGCGAGTTGCCGCGTCACCGCCCCTACAACAGTTTCGTCACCCTGCCCGACGGTCACCTTGTCACCAAAGACTTCAGCGGCTCACGCCCTGGCGCGGAGGTGAGTGAACCGTTCGCTGCCACGCAGCTTGTCGTTCTCGAACCCGACTCGCTGGCAGTGGTTGCGACGCTAGATATGCCCGAGGCTTCGATCGCGCGACTCTCGGCTGACGACAATGACGTCTATGTGGTGGGCACGACCGCATTGTGGCGTGCTCAATGGAATGGCACCTCACTCTTGCTCGACCGCCGTCATGGCACGTATCGACAACTCGCCGGGCAGGGCTTCGGATGGGACGCCGTGATCGCCGACGGCAGCGCGTGGTTTCTCGACAACGGTGAAGGCACCCATCGCTTCGCCGGCACCTTGCGTGGTGTCGGTGTCGCGACTGCCCCGTTGCATTTGGTGCGGGTGCGACTCGACGATTTTCGGGTGTCGCTCACCGAGATTTGTGGTCTTGCTGGGGGAGTGGTGGCGAACCCACCGGTGGTCGATGACCAACGAAAGATTGTGGTGGGTTTCGACAGTGGCAATGGAATCTTGGCTGGGTTCGCCTACGACGATGCTTCGGTGCGACCGCTGTGGTCTCACGCTCAGAACCACGGGTCACACATGTTGTGGTACCCCGACTCGGGCGAGTTGGTGTCGGCCCACCACGACGTCGAACGCGGAATCGAGCAGGTGGTGGTGCGCGACATTGCAACAGGTGTCGAGAAGGCGAGAGTCGACACGGCATCACCGATTCAGTCGGTGGTGTTTCCGGCGTGTGGCACGCGACGCGACTTTTATTGGTGCAGCATGCTGGCGGTGAGTCGCATCAGCGTGGCGTAGAGCGCGGTGGCGTGGCACGCGGTAATTGGGCGCGTGGCACGCGGCGACATGGCGCGTCGCTATGTTGCTTTGTGCTGCTGCGTTACGACGTCATGCCGCGCAAGCCCACCAAATGGCGCGCGTATTCAATTTCGCCCATGTGGCGCAGTGCGTGCTGGTAGATCCAACATTCAAGACCGTCGAGCACAGTGATGCCTGCTTCGCCACCAACCCGCGCCGAATAGGTTGAAGCAATCTGCGGCGGGTACGGCTTGGTGAAAATCACGCGGTCGAGATCAG
>RFMM01000162.1 GCA_009927665.1 Actinomycetota bacterium | reverse complement strand
TTGCAATGACCACGAGCAACGAGCACATCATGACCCGCCGCAACATCGCCCTTCAGGGTACGAGCGAGGTCCCTTTGCGACAGCGTCGAGTGATGAGACGTCGGTTACTCATGCTGAGTGCCGCAGCATCGCTGGCACTGATGGCCTGTGGCGGTGCAACGTCATCGAGCGACACGGTCTTACGTAACACGTCATCGAGTGACACGGCCGGTGCGCCTGCAGCGACCACAACGGTGCAGGCCGTGACCTCGACGATTGGTGCGCAGATGTCGTCGACAGTGCCCACGACATTGCCCACCACGGTGCCAGCAGTGACAACCACGCTCGGCGCAGTGGTGCCGACGACGGTGCTGCCGACGGTGACGACAAGCACCACGCTCGTCGCAGTGACGACGACAACGACCACACTCGTGACAACGACACTTGCGCCGCCGACCACCGTTCGAGTGGTCGGGCCACCCAGACTTTCGGTGAGCCAGACATCGGGTCTTGATCCGGCGGGCACGCGCATCACCGTGCGAGGCATGGGATACGACGTGACCAAAGGCGTCTATGTGATCGTGTGCAATCAAGCTGCGTGGACTGAAGCACGCCGCTGTGTTGGTGGTGTGAACATTGACGGCTCGTCACCCGTTTCGGAATGGGTGTCGACAAATCCGCCCGCGTATGCCAAAGGTCTCACCGTCCCCTTCGCTAGCGACGGATCGTTCTCCGTAACTTTGTTGGCACGAGCGATAGGCGATGCCATTGACTGCACGAAAGAAAAGTGCGGTGTGGTGACGTTCGCAGATCACACTCGTCGCGATGATCGTTCACAAGACGTCTTCGTGGCAATTACCTTCACGACTGGTTCGTAGCCAGTCGACATACGTTCCCATCACTGAAAGGTCACCCCAATGACATCTCCACGCCGTATCTTTGCTGCACTCACTGCCGCACTGCTTGTTTCATTGTTCGCAGTGCCGACACCGGCTTCTGCCGCCGTCGCGGTGGCGCTAAGCAAGCAGATTTCGCTGAGCGATGGTGACCAGATCACGGTGACTCTCACGGGTGTTCCCGCCACTCAGGGCGTGTATGTTCAACAGTGTTATCAGCCGGTGATTGGTCAGCGCGCTGCGACGGGTTTGAAGTGCAACGGCAGTCTGCAGCAAACCGACGTGATGATTTGGGCCTCGATGGATGGTTCGCGCGGCTCGCAGCCCGCATCGGCACCACTCACGTTTACCGTGCGCGAGAAGGTGACTGTGGGCTCGACGGGCTATGAGTGTGGGGCGTGGAACTGTTTTCTCTTCGTATATCGCGACCACCGTGGTCTTAGCGACACTGCTCTCGACACCGTCGTGCCGTTGGTGTTTCTGGCGCAGCAAGAGTTGAAGATGCGCTCATTTGGTCTGGCGAAGAACGGGGCATCGGTGCGGGTTGGTGCAAGCATGAATCTGCGCTCCGACTCGATGGTGACAGAGCAAGGTGTCGATGTGCGGGTCAAGAGCACGACTCCTAACGTTTGCACTGTGGCGCGAGGCAAGGTAACCACGACCGTGCGATTCGCGGCACGCGGCACGTGCACATTGCGGCTAACGGCCAAGGGCGATGCGGTCTTCAAGCCACTCGTGACCGAGGTGTCATACAAGGTCGGCTGAACGCGACGATCCCTGAGCGTCAGCTTGGCGAGCACACGCTCATGGCAAAGTTCGCCGCGGTTATAACCCCGCGCATGTGCCGACGATGCTACGAGAATCTGCACCCCCAGCCATCGTGCCGTCATCGCGAATGACGATGGCGTGCGCGTGACCGAAGCCTGAGTCGAAGCGACCGCGTCGCTCAACGGCATGACCACGGTCGGCCAAGCCACTCGCCCATGCATCGGGCGCGTGGCCTTCGACATTGACCACCGGCGCACTCTTCGCCGTCCACGTGTCGAACCCGGTCTTCGGGCCACGCAAGGCGAAGCGACCAGCGTTCACGGTTTCCCACGGGAAGCGTGACTGGTCGTGGCGCAACATTCGTGTGATGATCTGCAACAGAATCTGTGGCTGTGCATCACCACCCATCGTGCCGAGCACCGAGAAAAGTGAACCGTCGCGACGTGTGATCACCGCAGGGCACAAGGTGTGTGGTGGCTTGCGGCCTGGGGCAACTTCAGCGGGGTGACCCTGCTCGACGGAAAACCCCAGCCCGCGGTTGTGCAGGTTGATGCCGGTCGACGGCTCGACCAAGAGCGAACCGAACCCTGAGGCGTTCGAGTTGATGAGTGACACGCCCATGCCGTTGCGGTCGGTGGTGCAGAGATAGGTCGTATCGCCATCGCTCGCTGATACTGGTCGTACCGAAGCAAGCGACGGGTCGACCATCGACGCACGCGCGACAAGTGAGGGAATCACTGCCGCCAGGTCGGCACGGTCGTGCAAGACGAGGGGGCGATCGTGGCTGACCGCAGTGGTTGCTTCAACCAGCATGTGCGCCCACTGCGCATCGTTTGGGTCGTCGGGCAGGTCGCACTGCTCAGCTACACCGAGCGCAGCAAGAAAGAGGTATCCCTGAGAAGGCGCAGGGATCGACCAGATGCCATGGCCGAACGCCGCAAGCGTGAGCGGCTTCACCCACTCGGCGCTCACCGATTCGAGATCGTTCGCAGAATAGAGACCCGCGCCCATGCGTGCGAGACCGTCTCCGAACTCACCGCAATAGAACGCATGAGCGCCACCCGCGGCAATCGCACGTAACGTGCGCGCCACACCTTCGCGCCGAACGGGCGAGCCCGCGGTGAGTGCTTGGCTGGCAAGTTCGGTGAAGTTCGGTTTGTAGGCAGCCGGCATCAACTGCAACGAACCCACCAGAAGGGGCGAAGCCGGGAAACCTTCTTCTGCCAATCGAATCGCCGGAGCAAGCAACGTGCTGAACGGCAACGTGCCGAAGCGTTCGTGAAGCGCCACCCATCCGGCAACTGCTTCAGGCACGGTGACTGAACGAAGGTCTCCGTGAAAGGGCATCTCGCGGTGGCCCTCGGCGCGTAGTTGGGCGGAATCGACGCCGCTCCCGGCTCGCCCTGCTGCGTCAAGTGCGTGCACCGTGCCGTTGGTGTGCACGAGCGCGAAGAGATCGCCGCCCATGCCGCAGAGATGCGGCGCCACCACGGCCATCGCGGCGTTCGTCGCGATGGCGGCGTCAACCGCATTACCGCCGAGTGCCAACACGTGGGCGCCTGCCTGGGTTGCGACGCCGTCGGCGCTGGCAACGACACCGTGGCGCGAGTGCGCGCCCGAACTCATGTTGCGGCAGCGTCGCTCGCGTAGCGAACGCCCAACTGGCGGCGAATCTCATCCATCGTCTCGGCGTACGCGAGTGTCTCAGCGTGGCTGAGCCGAGGGCTTTCGATGAAGCCTTGTTCGATGCAGCGATGCACTTCGAAAACTTGGTGTCGCAGGCCTTGACCGTTCTCATCATGGCGGTGATACACGGCGGCCTTGTCGTTGAGCGCGACAGTGAAGCCGGGTGACACGTGCATGCGTCGTTCGACGGTGATGGTGCCACGTTCGCCGGTGATCGTGGCGACACACGGTGTGGCGACTTTTAGCGAACTGCGCAACACTGCGGTGGCGCCGCTTGCGTAGCCAAGCGTGTATGTGGCGTCGACGTCGACGCCTTGGTTGTTGAGTTCACCGACGGCGTGCACCGACTCGTGACCACCGAGCACGAATCGTGCGACGTGCAAGCAGTAGATGCCAAGGTCAAGCACCGAACCGCCACCCAATGCTGGGTCATTGAGTCGGTGGTGTGCATCGGTGGGGGCGACGAAGCCGAAGTCGGCTTCCACCCGCGTGACGCGGCCGAGCGGTTGCGACTCGAGGGTTGCGCCGAGCGCAACATAGACCGGCAAGAAGCGGCTCCAGATCGCCTCCATTACGAACCGCTTGCTATCGCGCGCGGTGCGCACCATTGACTTCGCTTCGGTCAGATTGAGTGCGAACGGTTTTTCGCAGAGCACGTGTTTGCCAGCGCGAAGGTACATTTCGGTGTCGCTGCGATGACGCGAGTTCGGCGTGGCGACATAAACGATGTCAACATTCGGGTCGTCGGCAAGCGCTTCGTATGACCCGTAAGCACGAGCAATTGTGCGACGGTTGGCGAACTCGCGCGCCGAATCACTGCTGCGTGAACAAACGGCGACAACATCGGCATCGGGCACCTGACGCAGACCATCGACGAAGTCACTCGCGATGCGCCCAGTGCCGGCGATACCCCAGCGAAACTTCACACCTCTAGCCTTGCCGAACATGGCCGACCGCACCGAATCTGACGGAGGCACGGGCGACGGCGCAAGTGGTGGTGGCGCAAATGGCGGCACGCGAGATGGCGGCGGTGCCGGCGCTTCGGCGCCGCTAGGCGGTCGACTCGTCGAAGTGCTGCGTCTCTTTGGCTGGTTGGGAGTCATTGGAGTCGGAGGACCCGCCGCGCATATCGCAATGATGCGCACGCGCGTAGTGCAGCAGCGCGGCTGGGTGAGTGACGACGAGTTCGCGCGAATGGTGGGGGCGTGCGCATTGGTACCCGGCCCGAACTCAACCGAGATGGCGATGGCGCTTGGTGCCAAACGCGCGGGCTGGCGCGGGCTCGTGACGGGCGGAGTGTCGTTCATTGTTCCTGCTTTTCTCATCGTGTGCGCGATCGGCTGGGTGTATGAAGATGTGCTGACGAGCGCGACCATCGCCGACATTCGACGGTGGGTGGTTCCTGTCGTTGCCGCACTCGTACTTGACGCGTTGTGGAAGCTGCGCACCACCGCCGTGCGCGACGTTCGCGATGCGGTGATTGTGGTGCTGGCACTTGTTGGTGCGGTCGTTGGTGTTCCGGAGTTGTTGGTACTGGCGATCGTCGGCGCAGGCTCGGTGGCGCTGCGCGCACGACCCGAGATGCGCACCACGAATTCGTTCTTGGCGCCACTCGTCGTCGCCAGTACGGTGACGCTCAACGTGCCGCTGTGGCAGATCTTTCTCGTCTTCTTGCAAATCGGGTCAGTGATCTACGGCAGCGGATACGTCTTGTTGGTGTTCCTTGATGCCGAAGTTGTGGGTCGAGGCTGGATTTCTTCAGACGTGCTGCTCGATGCGATTTCGGTTGGTCAATTCACGCCGGGCCCCGTCTTCACGACGGCCACCTTCATCGGTTGGCACCTCGCAGGTCTTGCCGGTGCGGCCGTGGCAACGCTTGGCATCTTCGGGCCTTCGTTCGTATTCGCCGGGCTCGTCGACCGGGTGGTGCAGTGGTCGCAACGGTCGAAACTGTTCGGCGCGTTTCTGCGCGGGGTTTCGACCGGCTCGATCGCGCTGATGGTGGTGGTGCTGATTCGACTTGCCGACGAAGCATTTGTCGATTGGTTAGCAGTTGCGATGTTCGCACTGTCTCTCGCGGTGATTGTCGGCATGCCGCGGTGGCGCGAGGCGAGACGCTCGCGAGTGGGCTAGCGCGAACGGCAGGCGCAGTTGGCTAACGCGACTCGCGCCATGCGACGCCATCGGGCCAGCGGCCGATTCCGCCCGATTCGAGTTTGAGGCCCGACAATCGACGATCGGCATGTTGTGACCGCCAGGTCAGCATGCGTTGGGCAAGCGGTAACACACGAGCAGCATCGGTAATTGGCGTTCGCCACGTCGGGTCGGTCGCCAAGTCGAACGCCAACCAGTCGCCATTGCCGAACTGCACGTACGCAGACGTCTCGTCGCGTTGCACGCAGAGATTCTGTCGCTCGAGTCGTCGATCATGCGGCCAGTTCAACGCCGAGCCATTCTTGTCGTCGTCGATGTAGATCTGCCGCCAGTCGTATTCCCACGTGGCCATCTCCCGCCAGTCGTCGGGTGTGTCGCCTGACAACCACGGCACGAGCGAGCGCCCGTCGCATTGAGCTGGGATCGGTGCTTCGATCAGGTCGCACAACGTGGGGAAGACGTCAACGTTCTCGGTGAATGCGCGCACCACCCGCGCGTGACCGCCGGTGTGTTGTGGCGAACGCACCATGCCGATGATGTGATAACTCTGCTCGAAGTATCCGAGCTTCTCACGCAGGCCGTGGTCGCCGAGTTGTTCACCGTGGTCGGCCGTGATGACGATTACGGTGCGATCCCACTCGCCGCGCTCACGTAAGGTTTCGATGATTCGACCGAGGTGATGGTCGACTTCGCCGATCATGCCGTAGTACTGCGCACGCATCTCGCGCATGCCTGCTTCGGTGCGCGGGGCCGACGCCTCGGGCAGCTGCATCACAGCATCGTGAAACGGGTGACGATCTGCCGCGGGTGTGATCGGCATGTCGACTGCCCCGGGGTCGTACGCACGGCTCCACTTACCCGCAGCGTTATACGGCGGATGCGGTCGCAGAAAACTCAAGTGCGCGAACCATGGCGTGTCGGCCGGGCGTGCCGGCGCGCGGGTGTTGCTAGCGCCGGGGCCATGAGCGCCGCGATCATTTAGCCACCCGAGAAACGTGTCGGTGAGAAACGCCGTGATGCTCAACGATTCGTCGCGCTCAGGTTCGCTGATCAACGCAGCAACGTGATCGGTGATGTCGTGGCCGTGAGCGCGAAGATGTGCGAGCCACGGCACATAGGGTTCACTCAGGTCGAGCACCCAGTCAAAACCCGGCAGTATGTGTTGGTACGACGACAATCGTGGGTCATTGGCGCTGGTCGTGGTGCGGGGGTCGACACCTTGGTCGGTGTAACCAAAGAGCGCGGGTGAATAGCCGACGCGTCGAGCAGAGCGCGCGACGTTGTCGAACCGGTCATCGAGCGGCGAGCCGTTGAAACACACTCGGTGATTCATCTGGTAAGTGCCGGTGTACAAACTGGCGCGACCTGGCGAACACGGTGCCGACTGGCTGAAGTGTCGCGCGAACGTCGTCGACTCTTTGGCGAGCGCGTCGAGGTTCGGCGTGCGCACCACCTTGTGCCCAAGCGACGAGAGACAGTCGCCGCGAAACTGATCGAGCGTCACGAGCAAGACATTCGGCCGCATGGTGCGTTCACTCATCAAGTCAAGTGTGGCGCACCAAGGCCACCGTGCAAAAGTGCGGTGCCCCTATTGCGTGCCGAGTGCCGAGCGATCTTCGCGAACGGGGTCGCGCCATGACGAGCCTGCCGGCTCAACGATCACCTGGTGCAACCCACCCGCAGTGAACGTGAACGGCGCATGTTCACCCGGAATCACTGAATGACCGCGCAGGTAACCGACGGTGAATCCGGCGGTGCCATAGAAGAAGGGCACCGTTGCGCCGATCTCTGCGCTGCCGACTGGAAGGTCGTCGTAGAACAGAGCGACATCACCCTTGAAACGACCCGTCGCTGAGAATTCGACAATCAATCGGTGGTTGCCAGCCGGAATCTCAACTTCTGCCACCGCTTCAAACTGTCGCAGTCCGAGAAAGTTGTGCAGGTAGTGCAGGCGGTTGTTGCGCACGAACACCGCGTAGCCAGCTGAGGCAGAACCGTGCGCGCAGATGGTGCCGCCAACTTCACCACGCGAGGTGACTTCGGCGGTGATGCGAAACCCGCGGTTGTGCAGGTTTGGTGCGACCGCACGGGGTAGCGAACCGATGCCCGGCCGATACACGTAGCGCTCTCGCTTCTGTCGCCGATCGCCGAATTTGCCTGGCTGGTTGTTGAGTGGCAGCACACGATGTGCTTCGGCGTCTTGCCACCACAGTGTGATGAGCTCGCGCAGCTTCTCGGGGTGTTCGTGCGCGAGGTTGTGTGCCTCGGCGCGGTCGTTGTCGACGTGGTACAGCTCCCACGGGTCGTCGTCGAAGGCGATGGTCGGGTCGCTGCCGTCGTAACCGAGGCCAGCCATTGGGTGAAAGACCACCGCCTTCCAGCCGTCGTGATACATCGCTCGCGAGCCCATCATCTCGAAGTACTGCTGGCGATGTTTGGTGGGTGCGTCGGCGGCATGCAGCGTGTGGGCGAAACTCACGCCTTCGATTGGTGTTTGCTTCACGCCGGCGATTTCATCAGGCGGTGTGATCTGCAAGATGTCGAGCAGTGTTGGCATGAGGTCGACAGCGTGTGCGTATTGATGTCGCACTTCGCCGCGCGTGGTGATGCCCTTCGGCCAGTGCACGATGAGCGGATCGGTGACGCCGCCTTCGTGCGTCTCGCGCTTCCAGCGTTTGAACGGCGTGTTGCCTGCCCATGCCCAACCCCAGGGGTAGTGATTGTGGGCATGTGGTGTGCCGAGCAGGTCGATTCGCTTCAGGTTTTCTTCGAGGCTTTCAGGTACGAAGTTGAAGAAGAACACCTCGTTGTACGAGCCTTTCGGTCCGCCCTCAGCTGAAGCACCGTTGTCGCTCATCACGACGAAGATCGTGTTGTCGAATTCACCGAGTGCCTTGAGGTGATCAACGAGACGGCCAACCTGCGCATCGGTGTGCGTGAGAAACCCGGCGTAGACCTCCATCATTCGCGCATAGAGACGTCGCTCGTCAGCTGACAATGAATCCCACGCCGGCACCCAGTGCGGGCGTTCACTCAACGTCGTGTTCTTCGGCATGACACCCGACTGCACTTGTCGGGCAAACACTTCGTCACGCCACGCGTCCCACCCTTTGTCGAACTGACCGCGGTATGGCTCGATGAATGAAGCTGGCGCTTGATGCGGTGCATGACACGCACCCGGCGCAAACCACAAGAAGAATGGCTTCGTCGGGTGCGCGGCGCGCGCATCATTCATGAAGAGGATTGCCTTGTCGGCCATGTCTTGGGTGAAGTGGTAGCCCTCTTCCGGGGTTGCCGGCGGATCAATCTCGTGATTGTCGTAGACGAGGTCGGGGTGATACTGGTCGGTCTCGCCGCCGAGGAATCCGTAATACCGCTCAAAGCCGCGACCAAGCGGCCAACGCCAACGACGCGCACCCATCTGATGTTCGTATGGCGGAGTCAGATGCCACTTGCCGACACAGAACGTGCTGTAGCCGTTGCGCACGAGAATCTCCGACAGCATTCCGTCTTCGTGCGACATCTCGGCGTT
>RFMM01000149.1 GCA_009927665.1 Actinomycetota bacterium | reverse complement strand
TTGTAGGTCTCCCAGACCACCACCACCAGTGCGAGTGAAGCAACGAACATCGCGGTTCGCTGAAGAGCACGACGAACGACTGAGGTCATTGCTTGGCGCGCGCAAGTTCGGCGATCGCCGGCATCACTCGCTCGCCATAGGCCTCGAGCGTTTGTTCTTTGCCGTCGTGCTGCAAATAGATCGAGAACTGATCGACACCGAGGGCAGCGAGTTCTTTTAGGCGGCGAACATGCTCGTCGACGCCACCGAGAATGCAGAAACGGTCGACGATCTCGTCGGGCACGAAGGTGGTATGCGAGTTGCCGGCGCGACCGTGCTCGTTGTAGTCGTAGCCCTGTCGCCCCTTGATGTAGTCGGTCAACGCCTTGGGCACCGCTGAGTTCTCGCCGTAGCGCGCGACGATGTCAGCCACGTGGTTACCGACCATTCCACCAAACCAGCGGCACTGGTCGCGCATGTGTTGCATGTCGCTGCCGACGTAGGCGGGTGCAGCCACGCAGATCTTCACGCTCTCGGGGTCGCGACCTGCGTCTTTTGCGGCCTTGCGCACCGCCGCAATGGTCCACTCGGCAATCGACAGATCAGCCAACTGCAAGATGAACCCATCGCCGACTTCACCAGTCAGCTGCAACGCCTTCGGGCCATACGCCGCCACCCACACTTCGCAACGGCTCTTGTTGGCCCACGGAAACCGAATGTTCGAGCCGTTGTATTCAACACTGCGACCATTTGCAAGTTCACGAATCACGTGAATGCTCTCGCGCAACGTGGCGAGTGTCGTGGGCTTGCCATTGGTGACCCGCACCGCCGAGTCACCGCGACCGATGCCGATGACGGTGCGATTGCCGAACATCTCGTTGAGCGTCGCGAACACGCTGGCGGTCACCGTCCAGTCGCGCGTCGCCGGGTTGGTCACCATCGGCCCAACAATCACGTTGTTGGTTTGAGCGAGAATCTGGCTGTAGATGACGTAGGGCTCTTCCCACAAGATGTGGCTGTCGAAGGTCCACACGTGCGTCATGCCGTACATCTCGGCCTTCTTCGCCAGGTCAATCACCCGCGATGCGGGCGGTGTGGTCTGAAGTACGACGCCGATGTCCATCGTTCGACTCAACGGTTCTGCGGAAAGCCGAGGTTGACGCTCGAGGTGCGCGGGTCGGGCCAACGCGACGTCACGACTTTGCCACGGGTGTAGAAGTTGATTCCCTCTGGGCCGTACATGTGCTGGTCACCGAAGAGGCTCGCCTTCCAACCACCGAAGGAGTAGTACGACACCGGAACCGGAATCGGCACATTCACACCGACCATGCCGACTTGCACGTCAAACTGAAACTGGCGCGCCACACCGCCGTCGCGGGTGAAAATCGCCGTGCCGTTGCCGAACGGATTGTCGTTGATCATTCGCATGCCTTCGTCATACGAGTGCACGCGCGACACCACCAACACGGGGCCGAAAATTTCTTCGTCGTAGCACTTCATGCCGGGCTTGGCAGCGTCAATGAGGCTCGGGTTCAAGAAGAAGCCGGGGTCTTTTTCTTTTGCCGTGCCATCGACGACGACTTTGCACCTTCTTTGGCCGCATTCTTCACATAGCCCGACACCTTGTCACGGTGCTCACGGGTGATGAGCGGGCCCATCTCAGCCGACGGGTCGGTGCCCGGGCCAACTTTGATGTTCGGAATGCGCGTCTTGATTTTGTCGACGAGCGCATCTGCGATCGTGTCGACTGCGACGACCACCGAGACTGCCATGCAGCGTTCGCCCGATGAACCATAGGCCGCACTCACGGCGGCATCAGCCGCCATGTCGAGGTCGGCATCGGGCAGCACCAACATGTGGTTCTTCGCGCCACCGAGCGCCTGCACACGCTTGCCGTTACGCGTGCCGGTCTCGTAGACGTACTTGGCAATCGGCGTCGAACCGACGAACGACACCGCGGCGATATCAGGGTGTTCAAGAATGCGATCGACCGCCACCTTGTCACCGTGCACCACACTGAACACTCCGTCGGGCAAACCAGCCTGACGAAGCAGGTCGGCAACGAACATCGACGCTGACGGGTCTTTTTCACTCGGCTTCAAAACGAACGTGTTACCGCACATGATGGCGTTGGCGAACATCCACATCGGCACCATCGCCGGAAAGTTGAACGGCGTAATACCCGCCACCACACCAAGCGGTTGGCGAATCGAATACACGTCAACGCCGCCAGCCGCCTGCTCTGAATAGCCGCCTTTCATCAAGGCCGGAATTCCGCAGGCAAACTCGATGTTTTCTAGTCCGCGTGCCAACTCGCCCATCGCGTCGGCCGGCACTTTGCCGTGCTCAAGCGAGATGATGTTGGCGATTTCCTTTCGGTTGGCATCAACCAACTCGCGCATGCGGAACATGATTTCGGCCCGTCGCGACAACGACGTCGAACGCCAACCCGGCAGCGCACTCTTGGCTACGGCGACGACGGCGTCAAGTTCGGCGACATTCGCAAAGTCGACCGTTGCCTGCTGTTCTCCCGTCGCAGGGTTGAACACCACCCCTGATCGACCCGAGGTGCCAAGCACCATCTTGTTATTGATCCAGTGGCCGATGCGGTTCATGCGATGCTCCTTTGTCGCGGCTCAGTGCAGGTACTGGCTGAGACTGCGCTTGATGTATTTGCCGTGACCCTTGCGGCCTTTGAATGAGTCGTTCTCAACTACAACCATGCCGCGCGAGAGCACGGTGTCGACTTTTCCGTCGACCTCGAAGCCCTCCCACGATGAGTGGTCCATGTTCATGTGGTGCTTGTCGTTGATGCCGATCTTGGTCTTCTTCGTTGGGTCCCACACCAAGATGTCGGCGTCAGAGCCCGGCGCGATGATGCCCTTCTGCGGATACATGCCGAACATGCGCGCCGGAGTCGTGGCGCAGGTCTCAACCCAACGCTCGAGCGAGATTTCGCCCTGCACGACGCCTTGATAAATCAGCTCCATGCGGTGCTCAACACCGCCCATGCCGTTGGGAATCTTGCTGAAATTGCCCAGGCCGAGTTCTTTCTGGTCTTTCATGCAGAACGGGCAATGGTCGGTCGAGATGATCGCCAACTGGTTCATGCGCAGACCCTTCCACAAGTCGGCGTGGTGATGATGGTGATCATGCTTCGAGCGAATCGGCGGCGAGCACACGAACTTGGCACCCTCGAAGCCGGGACGCGCGAGGTGGTCTTCGAGCGTCATATAGAGGTATTGCGGGCAGGTTTCAGCGAACACGTTGAGGCCTTCATGTTGCGCGGCTGCAACTTCATTCAGCGCATCAGAAGCCGACATGTGCACGATGTACAGCGGCACGTTTCCCGCCACTTTCGACAACACGATGGCACGATGCGTCGCCTCGCCCTCAAGCAGGCTCGGGCGTGAGTACGAGTGGTACTTCGGGTCGGTCTGGCCGCGCGCCAGGTATTGCTGCACGAGCACATCGATGGCGATGCCGTTCTCGGCGTGCATCATGATCATCGCGCCGTTTTCGGCTGCAGTCTGCATTGCACGCAGAATCTGGCCGTCGTCGCTGTAGAACACGCCCGGGTATGCCATGAACAACTTGAAGCTGGTGACACCCTCGTGGTCAACCAGGTAGGTCATGTCTTTCAGCGCTTGTTCGTCGATGCCGCCGATGATTTGGTGAAATGCATAGTCAATTGCACAGTTTCCACCGGCTTTGCGGTGCCATTCAGCCAAACCGAGCTGCACATTTTCGTTGTAACGCTGCAGCGCCATGTCGACGATCGTCGTAACGCCACCCCACGCAGCGGCAATCGTGCCGGTCTCAAAGGTGTCTACCGCCGCGGTACCACCGAACGGAAGCTCCATGTGCGTGTGCACATCGATGCCGCCAGGCACGACATATTTCCCTTTGGCGTCGATCACCTTGTCGGCAGTCACGCCCATCGCATCGGCCTGACCGCGCGCATACAGAGCGACGATCGTTTCGCCGTCGATCAGCACGTCTTGGTCGTGACGGCCCGTTGGGCTCACTACCGTGCCGTTCTTGATGAGGGTGCGGGCCATGACTGTCTCCTTATCTCTATACGTGTGGTGCTGACTACTTCACTGCTCTTCGACTAACGGCGCACGAGCTCGGGATACGCGTCGGGGCGACGGTCGCGGTAGAACGCCCAGCGGTCGCGCACCATCTTGATCTTGTCCATGTCGAGATCGCGCACGATCAATTCGGGCTTGTGCGGGTCGCCGACGTTACCGACGAACTTGCCCTCTGGGTCGACGAAGTAGCTCTGACCATAGAAGTCGTCGTCGCCGTATTCCGCCTCGATGCCGACGCGATTGATCGCACCGACGTAATACATGTTTGCTACGGCCGACGCCGGCTGCTCGAGACGCCAGATGTATTCCGACAAACCGCGGCTCGTCGCCGACGGGTTGAAAACGAGTTCGGCTCCGTTCAAGCCGAGTGCCCGCCAACCTTCTGGGAAGTGCCGGTCGTAACAGATGTAGACACCAACTTTGCCGACTGCGGTGTCGAATACCGGATAACCATCGGTGCCTGGGGTGAAATAGAACTTCTCCCAGAAACCCTTCACTTGCGGAATGTGCTGCTTGCGATACTTGCCGAGATAGCGACCGTCGGCGTCGATCACTGCGGCGGTGTTGTAGTAAAGACCCGGCTGCACGATTTCATACATCGGCAGTACCAGCACCATCCCCAGTTCTTTTGCCACGCTCTGAAATCGCTTGGTGGTCGGGCCGTCGGGAATCGCCTCGGTGTAGTCGTAGTACTTCGCGTCTTGCACCTGACAGAAGTACGGTCCGTAGAACAACTCTTGAAAACACATGACTTGCGCACCCTGCTTGGCCGCCTCACGCGCCGCCACCTCGTGCTTGTCGATCATCTTGTCTTTGCTGCCAGCCCAGTCGGTTTGTAGCAGCGCTGCTTTGATTACACGGCCCATGCCGGATTCCCCCACTTCATTGTGTAGACCTTCCAAGGTAGTGGGGCAACTCGCCTCGTTGCACTAGCGCCGCGCTCACTACCGTTGCCCGCATGGCGCAGACCACTCGGCCACCGTTCGCCGGCACGATCGGGCGCACGTTTGCCGAGTCGACCCCGTCGTGGCCCGACCATGAGGTGGCACCAACGGCTTCGCCGAACATCGTGGTGGTGCTGCTCGACGA
>RFMM01000155.1 GCA_009927665.1 Actinomycetota bacterium | reverse complement strand
AACGAACAACGACAGCGCGGCGATGCCAGCAAAGGCAACTCGTACTGATCGCTTCATTCTGTTTCTCCCCCTTCGGGTTGTTGCCCGAATGTTGTTGTTATTGTTTCGCCCCACCCTTGCGGTTGAGGCTCTCCATTACTACGGAGACTATGTAGAACAGTAGCCCAAGCAGGCAAGCGGCCAACACGTAGGCCCACGCCGCGGCATTCTTCGAGTTGGCGATGTTGCTGGAGATTCGGCTACCCAAGCCGTTTTGCGAGCCGCCGAAGTACTCACTGACGAATGCGGTGATCACTGCAGCTGGGGCCGCAATCTTCAGCGCAGTAAAGAGGAATGGCACGGCGTTTGGAATGCGCACCTTGCGCAGAATCGCCACATCACTTGCGGCGTACGAACGCATCAGTTCGACGTGGGTAGTTGAGACCTGAGTGAGTCCGCGTGCGACATTCACCAGCACGATGAAGTACACCACGAGAGTCACCATGATTCGACGTGGGATCTCGCTCGTAATCGAATACATGTTGTTGAGCACGGCCACGAGTACGAAGATGGGTATTGCGTTCAGTGCCACCGCCAGCGGCGTAATGAGCTGATTGAGGAAACCAAATCGACTCAAAACGAAACTCATCGCGACGCCCAGCAGCGTGCCAGCCAATAGACCGACGAACGCATTCGTCCCAGAAACCGAGGCAGCGCCGCCAATGAGCGAAAGGTTCGTGGTGAATTGTTGCCAAATGCTGCTCGGTGCGGTGAGGAAGTACGGCTTCAATTCGAAGAACTTCACCGCCCACTCCCAAACGCCGAGGAAGAGTGCACCGAAGATTACGGCCGGCAGCACCTTGCCGAGCGTGGCAGCGATGCGGTTCATCGAGCGGCTCCACTCGCGATGCTGGAGTTCATCGGTCGTCGTTGCCCAAGCCAACGTGGGCGGCGTGCATACCGCGCAGTCCTTCACGCACCGCCGTGATTGACTCGAAGAACGCCGCACGGTTGCGCGTGTCTTCGTTGCGTTCGCCACCGAGAGATACGTCGACCACTTTGGTTATTCGTCCAGGGCGTGGCGACATCACCACGACTCGATTCGACAGATACACCGCTTCGGGGATCGAGTGCGTCACGAAGAGCACGGTGGTTCCAGTCGCCGCACAAATGCGTAACAGCTCACCCTGCATGTACTCGCGGGTCATTTCGTCGAGCGCACCAAACGGTTCGTCCATCAACAGCAGAGGCGGATGCGCGGCAAGTGCACGTGCAATTGCGATGCGCTGCTGCATGCCGCCCGACAGCTGCCACGGATAGTGGTCGCCGAACTCGGGCAGTTGCACGAGCTGCAGCATCTCGTCGGCACGCACGGTGCGATCTTTCTTGTCCCAGCCCTTCAATTCGAGCGGCAACTCAATGTTCTTGCGCACCGTTCGCCAGTCAAAGAGACCCGCTTGCTGAAACGCCATGCCGTAGTCCTGATCGAGACGGGCCTGCGCCGCCGACTTGCCATTGACGCTGACCTCGCCCGACGTCGGTTCGAGCAAGTTCGCAACGAGCCGCAGCAAGGTTGACTTGCCGCAACCGGAGGGGCCGATGAGCGAAACGAACTCGCCCTGCTTCACCTCGAGTGCCACGTTCGTGAGTGCATCGACTTGATTGGACTTGCCCTGATTGAACACTTTGCTCACGTTTCGCACGCTGACAGCGGTCATACGGTGGCCTCCTTCGGACGATTACGCATCACGATGACGTCGACTGCAACGACTCCACCGGCCATCACCAGACCGAGCGCAGCCGCACCGAAGATCGCCGTGTACACCTTCGCGGGGTCTCCGGTGGCTTCGCGTGCATATTCGATGATCAGACGACCGATGCCGCCACGCAAGCCAGTGGAGATTTCGGCGACCACCACACCAATTACCGATGCCGAAGCACCGAGTCTGAACGCCGGCACCATGTAGGGCACTGCGGTGGGAAACCTCAGTTTGAAGAGCGTTTTTGTCCACGAGGCGGCGTAACTCTGCATCAGTTCAACCGA
>RFMM01000049.1 GCA_009927665.1 Actinomycetota bacterium | reverse complement strand
CGTCGTTCTATCTGCGAGTTTTAGTATCTGACGGGGCCCTGTATGTGCATCGTGTGTCAGTCAGTCATGTCGGTCGCTGCGGTGATTGCCTCGGTCGTGCCTGCGGTGTCAGAGCCACCCACAGCATCTATCGCTGACACTCGATGCGCACGACAGGCGACCAGCCGCAGTGTTGGTGGGGTGACCTATGTGTGTCGACCTGTGGGCAAGGTGTTGCGGTGGAAGAGAGCGGTCAAGCCGGCCACCGTGAACGGCACGACCACCAGTACGACGACCAGTACGACGACCAGTACGACCACTAGCACGACAACAACGACCATCGAGCCGTATCGAGCTCCAACTCTTGCAAGTTCGCCACCCGATCTTTGTCGCTTGCGTGATCAGAGTATGCAACGGCGCACCTATGGCCACCTCATTGCGGGGTTTCCAGTCATTGAACAGAATTTCGCATCGAAGGGAACCTTCACGCTGGCACTCATTCCCATTGATTTCTCTGACGTACCTGGCGACTCTGGGGTGCTTAGCAGGGTGGCTGACCAGATGCGACTCGTCACCGATTGGTACGACATGGTGTCAGGTGGCCGCGTGAGAATCGAGTGGAAGGTACATCAGTCATGGGTGAGAATGCCTGGTACTTCTGCCGACTACGTGATGTCGAGATCGCGGAGCAATGACAACACGTTGGCGAGTGCCGGTTTTGCCGCTGCCGACCCGGTGTTTGACTTCGGCGCCGTCAGGGCTGTGGCGTTCATCTTGCCAAAGGGTCAGACGTTCATGGCAGAGGGTGTACAGGGTTTCAGCCACAGCGAGTTTGGTTCTAACGGTGGATATCTCACCAACGAGGGCCGAATTGTGAACTACATGATTGCTGGCGCCTACTTTGAGCGGCAGTGGAAGAACTTCTGGTCGTATTGGGCACACGAAATGGGCCACATGTTTCCTCTGCCTGATCTCTATGACCAAAATCAACAGTGGTGGATGAACCCAACGAATCGGCAGTTCGATGTTCCGGGCGGCCCGTTCTCTGGGTTCGACATCATGGCGAATCAAGACGGGCCATCACGAACACTCAGCGCTTGGCTGCGATTCGTGATGGGTTGGTTGGGAGACGAACAGATCTATTGCAAGCCGTCGACCGAACTGACCAGCACTCGGGTGGCGCTGGTTCCGATTGATGATCGGGTGACCGGCGTCAAAGCGACGATGATTCCGATATCACCGACCAAGGTCATCGTCGTTGAGTCACGTCGGCCGAATGAGAAGTACGACTGTGATGGCACGGGAAGCAGCTCGGCAGCGTGGCGGGAGAGACGGGGAGTGATCGTGTACACCGCCGATATGACTTTGGGTCACGGCGAAGGCTTTCAGGCGCTCGTCGCGCCAGCTGGGAGAGGTTTGCAAACCCCGCCCAACTGTTCTGCTCCTCAACAGCTTGATGCGATTCTCGCCGTCGGCGATGTTGTTGAGACGAACGGCGTTCGAGTGCGGGTGGTGTCGAGTGACCGATACGACACGATTGAAATCACGAAGCTGTAACCGGTTCGTTGTAGCGAGTGTC
>RFMM01000186.1 GCA_009927665.1 Actinomycetota bacterium | reverse complement strand
CGCAAGCCGACCGCACGAGCGAACGGGTCGCGCAGTGATTCGGGGAGTGCCTGGGCAAGTTTGGTCAGTGACTCGTCGCTCACCGTGCCGAAGACGGCGACGTAGCGACGCTCGACGATGATCTGGTCGCGGGCAAGGTTCATGGGCACGATCAGTTTCCTGTTCGCGTGAGAAAGGGAAGCGGAGCAATGCCCCGCGTCACGTCAGCCGATGACTTTGACGTTGTGCGCTTCGACACCCTTGCGGCCCTGACCGAGTTCGAACTCGACCTGTTGACCTGCGAGGAGCGTGCGGCGCCCGGTGCCTTCGATGTTGGAAAAGTGAACGAAGACATCCGAATCGCCATCGCGAGAGATGAATCCGAAACCCTTCTCGTCATTGAAGAACTTGACGGTACCGGTTGGCATGATTACTCATTTCTTTGTTGTTGGCGCGCGGAATGACACGCCGTGGCGTTCACACTACTGACCGTTTCGGTGAATGTCACTTCGATCGCAAGGATTTCTGACGAACCGGCACCCACCATCGAGCCAAGATCACTCGGCAAAGGGCGCCGTTGCTCACCGCACCGCCACTGCTTGCAGCTCGCGTACCCGTAACGACACGCCACGACCCGTGCGCATGTCGGGCAGTCGGCCCGTTCCGCCAAGATTGCTGCGCCACCGCACCTGCCATATGACCTCGACTCGTGCGCGAAAGCGATCATCGCTGCGCAACGAAGAGGGCCGCGTGTATTCATAACTGCACTCTGACTGCGTGAAACTTGGAAGCAGCGGAGACCATGCGAGACCAGGACCATCACATTCGACGGCTTCGCCCACCGAGTCACCTGGCTCGAATCGTAAGGAGCTCGGCGTGGCGGTGGTGGTGACCGTGACGGCGCCTCGCGGAGTCGGCACCGATGCCGTCACCGACACGGGCCGCCAGAGCACATCTGGCACCCAGAACCAAACAGGTAAGAGAACGACAGCGCGTTCGGGTGCCGGGGAAATCGACCAATCGAGCGTGGGTACCTGTTGTCGCACCATTTGATGCGATGACTCGATGACTTCTTCGACGCTGATGTCGGGCACCCAGACGAGCGATGAATCTTCGTCGCGTTCGCAGATATAGAGATGCCAGGTGGTGCCGTTCCACTCACGCGTAGTAAGCCCGGCGCGCACGCCCAACCGGTAGGTGGTTTCGGGCACCGCCCAACGGCACGACTCATAGGTGCTTTGGCCGTTATATGACACGCCGGCGAAGATGTGCTCACCATCGACGCCAGCGTCGGCGGGGCGGTCGGTGAGTGCGCGACCTGGGCCGGCGAGAACTGCGACGGAGACCACAATGACGGTGGCGAGCGCGAAACGTCGGCTCATGGTTGGCAGAAGCGCTCGACGGGTGAACGTCGTTCGATGCGTCGTGACTCGATGCGCCACGCGTCATCAACGCGACGCAGACCCCACTCGACGCGGCGAGTCCACACCGTGCTGTCAAAGATGATGTCACCCAGCTCGGTGTCGGCGAGGCTCACGTCGAAGTAGATGCGCGTGTCGTACTCGCAGGTGACGAGTCGCAGCGCGTCATTGCTCGGCGCCTGCGCCGATTCGATCGCCCACTCAAGGCGACCTTCGCCGGGTCTGGTGCGCAGCTGTTCGGCGGTGTAATACGCGGTTGCTTCTGTCAGCCGAGAGCGTTCGGGTGAGTCAGGCGCGGTGATCTTGGCGATGCGACATTTGTCGGGTGCGTTGAAGCAGTTGATCCACTCCGTCATGAGTGGTGCAAAGTGAATGCCTGCGTCGCTCAACAGCGTGGTCTCGCTGGCTGTTGCGTCAGCAAAAGTGGCTTCGATCTCTTTCTTCACCGCGTCGGTCAGCGTGCTTTCGTCGATGCCGAGCTCTGCCAGGTCGTCGTTGCCGATGTTGTCTTTGCCGACCGCACCGTCTGTCGCCTCGATTGGCGGGTTGAAGACCAACGCCTCTGGTGGTTGTGAGCATGCAGCGAGCACGCTCGCAGCGGCAAGCAGACCTGCGGCTGCAACGAAGCATGTGGCAACACGCACGCAGGTGGCGGAACGAACGTATGGGGCGACACGCGCGTCGGGTGAACGGGACATGAAGGGCTCCTTGTCGGTCAATGGCTGATAGTGCAGGCACGCACGGTGCCGACTCGGAACCATGTGCATCCTGCCCGTGGTGTGCACCTCGGTGCCAAATCGTGCACGAAATCTTGCGACGGTAGAGTTCGTAAACCCCGAAAATGCGAGAGCACCCCGATCTCCCAGCGGAACAAGCGCACATCGACCGTGCCTATGCCGCGCTCGTCGAGAGCCGCGAGCGGGCGCTGAATATCCGCAATCTGAACGAGGGCCGTGTGGGAGGCACTCACCAAGAGCGATACGAGCGCAACTACTTTGACGAACGCCTCGTGCAGGTGCTGAACCAGATGGACATTGGCGATGCCTCGCTGGCCTTTGGGCGCATCGATCGAGAACCTGAACCTGATGCCGAGTCGGGTGATGGGGCGACCGAGGCCTTCCATATTGGGCGCATTGCAGTGGCAGATGCCGAGAGCAATCAACTGATCGTCGACTGGCGGGCGCCGATTGCCGAGCCGTTTTACCGCGCCACGGGTCGCGAACCGATGGGCCTTGTGCGCCGCCGGCACTTCATGATGGAAGAGCGTCGACTCGTCGCGATTGAAGACGAGCTCTTTGGGGCATCGCACCTCGGCATCGGTCGCGACGACGGTCTTGATGCCCCAAGGTTGCGCGGCGAGAGCACACTGCTGGCAACTCTGCGCAAGGGACGCACCGGCCAACTCGGCGACATCGTCGCCACCATTCAGGCCGAACAAGATGTCATTATTCGCGCGCCGAACAAAGGGGTGTTGGTCGTGCAAGGCGGGCCGGGCACCGGCAAGACCGTGGTGGCGCTGCATCGCGCGGCGTATTTGCTCTACACCTATCGGTTTCCGCTCGCCGATCAGGGTGTGCTCGTCATCGGACCCAACCGAGTGTTCTTGCGCTATATCGAACGCGTGCTGCCGTCGCTCGGCGAGTCGGGTGTGCGCGAACTCGTGCTGCCCGACCTCGTGCCCGAAGCGCGCTTCGGGGCCGTCGACTCGACACTTGCCAAGCGAGTGAAGGGCGACTTGCGCATGATCAAAGTGCTTGAGCAGGCGATTCGTGATCGACAGCGCATGCTGAAGACCACGTTTGAATTGCCGTACGGCGCCAGCTACCTGCGGTTGACACCAGAGGCGTCACGTCGGGTGGTGAAGGCGGCCCGCAGTCGTCGCGGTCGCCACAACGACATGTGTCGCAAGGTTGAAGGTGAGATCGTGTCGATGCTCATGCCGAGCATGCGCGACGCTGAGTACAACCTTGGTGAGGCGCGGGCGCGACTGCGTGAGATTCCCGAGTTTCGTCGCTTGATGTTTCAGATTTGGCCGTCGCTGTCGCCGACCGAGTTGCTGCACGACCTCTTCGGTTCGCGGGCCTTGCTCAAGTCGGCCGCAAAAGACGTGCTCACCGACCAAGAGGCCGAAGCGCTGTTTCGTGCCCGCGCTGCCTCGCGCGACGAGGCGATCTTCAGCGATGCCGACGCTGCGCTACTCGACGAAGCGCGTGAGTTGCTTGGCCCACGACCGCGCAAAGGTGGAGTCATCGACGAAGCAGATGAGATTGCCACCTTCGGACACATCGTTATCGACGAAGTGCAAGATCTCACCCCCATGCAGTTGCGCATGGCGTCACGCCGTTCGTCGGGGGCTATGACCGTGGTCGGTGACATCGCTCAGGCGACCGGACCATTCGCGCCGAGTGACTGGAACGCCGTGCTCAAGTTGCTGCCCAAAGATCGCGCTGCACGCGTCGCCGAGTTGTCGGTGGGCTATCGAATTCCGCGTGAGATCATGGAGTTCGCGGGTCGACTGCTGGCTACGGCTGCACCAGGGCAAAGTGCTCCCACTGCGGTGCGCGAAGCCGATGAGGCGCCGCGCGTGGTGCGTGTCGATGCCGATGCGCTGTTGGCGCAGGTGACGGGTGAGGCAAAGGAGCTTGTTGGCGCACTCGATAGCGGTCGTATTGCCGTCGTGTGCCCAGACGACATGGCTGATGCGGTGTCGAGCGCGCTTGATGCAGCCGGCGTGGCCCACGGTCGCGCAGGGTCGAGCGCACTTGAAGCGACCCTCACCGTCGTGCCCGTTGGCGTGGTGAAAGGTCTCGAGATGGATGCCGTGATTGTCGTCGAGCCGACTGCGATGTATGAGCACCCCGATGTGGGGCCACGCGGGTTGTATGTGGCGCTGACACGATCGACGCAACGGCTGGTAGTCGTGACGAGTCGCGACTTGCCAACCGAATTGCGTGATTAGTTGACTGCGGCGAGTGACTGCAACGCCAACTCGAGAAACTTTGCCGCCTTACTGGCGTCGGCTGGTCGATTTCGCTCGACCGCGCTGCGCGCCAGTTCAACGACTCGAGTCAAATCGTAAATCAGTTGGTCGGCAAACTCGCCGAATTCAGCGGCGATCTGCGGCTCGACTAACGACCACGCTTCGTTGATGCGCTGCAGATGGGCACGTGCAGCCGCCGTGTCACTGCCGAGCATTGCTTCACTGAGTGCGAGCGTTTCATCGCGCAACACGGTGGTGAGTTCGTCGAGCGACGAGCCGTCGAGCGAAGGCGCCAGGGTGGTGGTGGCAATCTCGACGGCGCTTGAGGTTGGTGCTTGCAAGACTTCGGTGGCGCACCCACCGGACGCCATCGCAGTTGAAACGACTGCCACTACAACGAGTGC
>RFMM01000086.1 GCA_009927665.1 Actinomycetota bacterium | reverse complement strand
TGAAGTGATTGGCCGCGCTACGCCAGCGTCGTTTCGCAGAATCGATCGCCCTGCGGACGCGACGCCGAAGTCTCGGGCGATGTCTCGCCGTACAACGTGTCGAGCATTCCCTTCACCATGCCTCGGTCAACTGCGCAAATCACCGGGTGTTCGATGGCGACGTCACCGAACGGGCAATGGTTGTTGATGATGCGCAGTTTGTTCTGGCGTTGTTCGGTGTGTGCAGCAAACCCATGCGCAGTGAGCGCGTCGGCAACCTTCTGCAACGCTGACCGAGCGACGTTGACCGGCCGCAATCTCGTCGTCACCCACCAAGCCAGCTGCCATGACCTGGCCGTACTGGCGACCAACTTCTTCGGCAATTTTCTCAGCTTCGTGGCGGGGTAGCCGCTCAATTGCTCGACCCAACAGTGACAGCACGAGATCGTCGCTGCGCACCGGAAACTGCATTGGCTCTGACGAGGCGACGACGAGATAGCGCTTTGATGGGCGACCCGCACCCGTGCGATCATCGCGCGCCACTTGCACTTCGAGATAGCCCCCAGCGGTCAGTTTGTCAAGGTGATGACGGGCGACGTTCGGATGCACATCGAAGTTCTTGGCGACTTGGGCGGCGGTTGCTCCGTCGCGTGATTCGCGAACGAAGAGATAGACAGCCCGACGAGTGGGATCACCAAACGCTGAGGTAATCGCCGAGACTTGTGCAGAGAATGCGCCGTTCGTCACGCTGCTCGTTGTGACATTGTTGCGTGCCACATGATTAGCCTAACCGTCGCACCATGGGTCAAGTCTCGACGAACAGCGTGATCGACGCACTTCGCCCAGTGCACGACCCCGAGCTTCATCGCTCAATCGTCGACCTCGGCATGGTGCGCGATGTCGTTGTCGATGGAGACGTCATCTCTTTGACGGTTGTGCTCACCATTGCGGGTTGTCCGTTGCGTAACGAGATTCAACAACGAGTGAATACTGCATTGCTCGCCATGGCAGGAGTCCGCGATGTTCGGCTCACCTTCGGCGTGATGACTGACGATGAGCGCGCAGCCCTGCGCGAGAAGCTGCACGGATCACCTGCGGCAACAGCAGGCAGTGCACCAGCGCAAGGTCACGCACAAGGGCGTGCGATTCCGTTCGCGCAGCCCGGCAGCAAGACGCGTCCACTGCTGATCTCTTCTGGCAAAGGCGGTGTCGGCAAGAGCAGCGTTACCACCAACCTCGCGGTCGCTCTGGCAGCAGCGGGCCACAAAGTCGGTGTTGTTGATGCCGACATCTACGGTTATTCGATTCCGCGCATGCTCGGTGCCGATCGTCCGCCCGTTGCGCTCGACCAGATGCTCTTGCCACCTGAGTCATATGGAGTTCGTTGCATCTCGATCGGCTATTTCGTGCCCGATGGTCAGGCAGTGGTCTGGCGTGGTCCGATGCTGCACAAAGCGCTCGAGCAATTTCTCACTGACGTGTTTTGGGATGATCCCGATTTCTTGCTGATTGACATGCCGCCTGGCACGGGAGACATCGCCCTCAGCCTCAGTCAATACCTGCCACGTGCCGAGGTGTATGTGGTCACGACTCCGCAAGAAGCCGCACAAAAGGTGGCGCGTTTGTCGGCAGCTATGGCGAAGAAAGTGAACATGACCGTGCGCGGAGTCATCGAGAACATGTCGTGGTTCACCGGCGACGACGGCAAGCGTTACGAACTCTTCGGCAGCGGAGGGGGCAAATTGCTTGCCGAAGAACTCGGCGTGCCGTTGCTCGCCCAGATTCCGCTCGTCGGTGCGTTGCGTGAAGGCGGCGACGACGGACGACCGATTGCCGCTGTCGCGCCGCAGAGCGAGGTGGGCAGAGTGTTCGCCGACCTTGCCGCACAGGTGGCGGCGATGAAGCCGAAGAAAGTGTTCAGTTCGGCACTCAAGGTCAACTGACCTGCCACACTGGTGACCATGGACCTACGCATCGGAGTCACCCACTCGGCACGAGACATTGCGCTCGAAATTGAAAGCGACGACAAGACGCGCAGCGCCGTGCGCAGCGCCGTCGAGGCGGCGTTGGCCGGCAAGGTCGAGGTGCTGTGGCTGAAAGACAAGCGTGGTCGCGAAGTCGCGGTACCCGCCGACAAGATTGCGTTCGTTGAATTCGGTTCGCCAGACGGCGACCGCCGTCTGGGATTCGGCACCTGACACTGCAGGCGCTGCTCGAGCGCCGCCTCGTCTTCGTGACAGGTAAGGGCGGCGTTGGCAAGTCTGCCGTTGCGGCAGCACTCGCACGTGTGGCAGCCAGTCGTGGCAAGCGGGTGCTTGTCTGCGAGATGGACGACAAGGGCTCACTTGCCACCTATCTCGGGTACGAGCAACTCGCGTTCGAACCGGTAACCGTTGCACCGAACTTGTCGGCGATGGCGATGAACACCGAAGACTCGCTGCGCGAATACATCAAGCTGTATCTGCGAGTGCCGATCATCGGCAGCCTTGCTCCGTTGGCGCGAATCTTTGATTTCGTCGCCAATGCGGCACCTGCCGTGAAGGAAATCTTGGCCATCGGCAAACTTTGCTACGAGGTGCGCGAGAAGAACTACGACCTCATCATCGCCGACTCAGAGGCGAGTGGTCACTTCGTGGCCCAGGTATCGGCCCCCGATGCACTTGCTGCGCTCGTGCGCATCGGCATCATTGCCGACCAAACCAAATGGATGAGCGATCTGCTGCACGACCACGCAGTATCAGCTGTGCTTGCGGTCGTCACACCCGAAGAGATGCCCGTCGTTGAAACCCTTGAATTGCGTGAACGCATGGCCAAGGCGACGCCGGTGAACTTTGCGGGTGTGGTGGTCAATCGCATGCCGGTTGAGCCGGCGAGAGAGGCAGTAGCCGCGGTGGCGAGCAGCGCAACGGTCTCCGATGAGACCCGCGCGGTGGTTCAGTGGTTGGCTGCACGCCGCGCTGCCGCAGAAGGCCATGCGAAAGTGCTCGCTGACGCGTTCGAACTTGCCAACGTCGAGACATTGAGCGAAGCCCCAGCGGAAAGCGGTGACGCGGAGGCAGGCCATCGAGTGCCAACGGCGATCGTCGCACACCTTGTCGGCGAAATCGATCGAGTGCTGGGTGAGCACGCATAAATCATGTTGCGAGACCACCGATGATCGACCAGAAGGTGCACACCTTGCTGACCGACTCGCGAATGATCCTGGTGTGCGGCCCGGGGGGTGTCGGCAAGACCACCTCGGCAGCGGCTCTCGGAGTTCTCGCGGCACAGACCACCGACAAGCGGGTGCTGGTGTTGACTGTCGACCCAGCGCGGCGTCTCGCCACTGCGTTGGGCTTGCAGGCACTCGGCAACGCAGAGGTGCCCGTGTTGATTGAGGGCTCGCGTGGCTCGCTGACCATGGCGATGATCGACACCAAGGCGAGTTGGGATGACATGATTCGTCGCCATGCACCAGACGTCGCAACCCGCGACAAGGTGCTGGCCAACGAGTTGTACCGCACCCTCACTTCGCGCTTCGTGCACAGCCACGACTACGTCGTTACCGAGCGATTGTTCGAAGCGCGCGAGTCGGGCAAGTACGACCTCGTCATCGTTGATACACCGCCGTCGCGAAGCGCGCTCTCTGTGCTCGATGCTCCGCGTCGCATGCAGCAGTTCTTCTCGAGCCGGCTGTTGAAGCTGCTTACCGCCCCAGCGCAGTCGCGAGTGCTCTCATTGGCGTCGCGGCCGTTCTTTATCGTCGCCGACCGAATTCTTGGCGCACGATTCCTCGCTGACATCGCTGAGTTCTTCACGTTGTTTCGCACGATGGAGCAGCCAGTAGTCGACCGAGCGCGCCGGGTCGGTGAATTGTTGGCACATTCTGAGACTCGATACCTGGTGGTCTCGAGTGCCGAACCTGTCGCACTGAGAGAAGCCGACTATCTCGTGCGCGAGTTGCGTCGCCGCTCTCATCAACTGGCAGTCGTGCTGCTCAATCGGCTGATTCCGATGCGCCTTGCCACCGGTGCTGCGCAGCGTGCTGAACGACTGGCGATGTCAAGCGATACGTCGGTGCCTGCGTTGGCGCAAGCTGAGCAAACTATGGCGGCCGCGGCCCTGCAGGAAGCCGCACAGGTTGCTGTCGTGATGAGTTGGGGTGCTGATGTGCTGTATTGCGAGACCCAAGAGGGTGACATCACCGATATTGCGGCACTGGCCCACCTCGGGACCAGCATCAGCTCGACCCCACGCACCTACGACGGCGCCGTGACCGACAAGAATGGTGACTAGGCATGCCCACACTTGTCGAGCTCACGACTCATCACACACAATTGGGCGACGAAGACGTTGAACATCTCAGCTCGCTGATCGCCGAGTGGGGGATGCTCGCCGACATCTCGTTCGCCGATCTGATCTTGTACGCGCCAGTGGTCACGGCGAGCGGAACGAACTGGTTGGTGGTGGCCCAAGTGCGCGCTGCAACTGGCCAGACGCTGTATCACACCGACTTGGTGGGTGAATACGTCGACGACAATGATCGTCCTTACATTGCGGCGGCGGCGCAGACTACGCAGATTCAGAAGGGCGAAATCACGCCAGCGAATTATCCCGACCCGGTGAACATGACGGCGATTCCCGTCGTGCGCGAAGGAAAGGTCATTGCCGTGCTCACCCGAGAGGTGTCGACCGTGTCGGGTCGCCGACCCGGGCAACTCGAGCGCACCTACCTGGCGCTCTTCGACGATTTTGCGACGATGATTGCGACAGGTTTGTTTCCATTCGCGGGGCGAGTCGCTGACTCGGGTCTTGCACCGCGTGTTGGCGACGGCGCAATCGTGCTCGATGCGAGCGCACGCGTGAGGTACGCATCACCAAATGCCGTATCGGCGTTGCATCGCATCGGTATTCGCACGAATGCCGTGGGTCAGAGTCTGGCTGAACTCGGTTTCGCCCACGACGCTGCTCGGGCATCGTTCGAACGCCGCGAGCCCGTGGTCGAAGAACTCGACCAAGACCACGATGTCACACTGCTCGTTCGCTCGATGCCGCTCTTGAAGCGTGGCGCGCGCGGCGTGAACGTGACGGGTGGGCTGGTGTTGATGCGTGACGTCTCAGAACTGCGACGTCGTGACCGCTTGATTCTGACAAAAGAAGCGACCATCAAAGAGATTCACCATCGAGTCAAGAACAACCTGCAGACGATCTCGTCGCTTCTACGACTGCAGGGGCGCCGACTTTCATCCGATGAAGCCAAAGCTGCGGTGGCCGACTCGGTGCGTCGCATTCGCACCATCGCCTTGGTGCACGAGACGTTGTCGCGCGAGCCGGGTGAAGACATCGCATTCGTCGAGATTGTGCGCCCGCTCATTCAGCTGACGCAGGAGAGTTTGCAGTCGAGTGATCGCCCCGTGCGTTTCGAGGTGCGAGGTGACGCGGGGCGCCTGCCCGCAACGATCGCGACACCACTGAGCGTGGTGATTCTTGAACTGCTGCAGAATGTCGTTGACCACGCGTTCGACCACGAACGCCGTGACGGCACGGTTCGAGTCTTCATGCAGCGCGATGCCGACGACGATGCGCTGCATCTGCGAGTCATCGACAACGGTAAAGGCGTCGATGCAGGGTTCGAGTTGAGTGCGGCAACCGGGCTCGGTCTGTCGATTGTTCGCACGCTGGTGACCACCGAGTTGGGTGGCACCATCACGATGCGACCAGCAACTTCAGGCGAGTTGCGCGATGCCGGATTCGACGCTGCCGACACCCCGTGTGGAACCGTCGTCGACTTGCGGATTCCCGTCGAGT
>RFMM01000125.1 GCA_009927665.1 Actinomycetota bacterium | reverse complement strand
GGCAGCGTAGCTACAACGACTGCAGCGAGCGACGTGTCGCAATCATCAGAGACGCGACGGCAAACAATGCAAGCAAAGCCGAGAATGTCGCGCGCAACCCGAACGACTCGATGCCCCAACCAACCAACAGTTGACCGAGGGGTGGTGCCGCATAGATGAGCGACATCTGCAGGCCGTAGACCCGCCCTTGCGACGAGGGTTCGATGCGTCGTTGCACGGCGCTGTTCCACAGCGGATTGAAAGGCCCCCACGCCATGCCCGTGAGAAAGGCAAAGACAACAAAGATCGTGGTGGAAGGCAAGAGTCCCATCGGCAAGAGCGCGAGTGTTGAGCCGAGCACGACGATGCGCAACAAGACCGGTGCAGCAAGTCGCTTGGCAAGTCGCCCATAGGCGAACGCACCCACCACCACACCGAACGCGATCGCCGACATCACTGCGCCCAGCCCAGCCGCATCGTTGAGCGATTCGAAATGAGTGGGAAAAATCACCGTATCAATCGGCATGTACATGCCACTCATCAGCGTGAGGCCGATGGTGAATACGAACAATGGGCGATCGGCTCGCAACACCCGCCACCCAGAGCGCAATCCATCAAAGAAGTGCTCGTGCTCTTCGTGATGTGCTGCCAGTCGTTCGTGAACACGCATCGATCGAACGGAAGCTGCAGCGAGCAAGAACATGCCACTCGTCAATGCGAATGCCAGAATCGGACCACCCACCTCGATGCACCATGCGCCGACTGCGGGTCCGAGCATCCAGCCGACGGCAAAGAAACCTTCGTGACGTCCGTTGGCTTTCTCCACCGCCATGCCCGAGGCTTCGGCAGCATTCGGAATCAATGCCTTGCGCGCCGTGTAACCAGCAGGGTCGAATACTGCTCCAAGCACGGCGAACGCGGCAATCAAGAAGAAGCCGAGCGTGCCGAGGACTTCGCCGACTACGAAGAGCAACACCGACAGACACGAGAGCAGGTCAGAGAGAGCTGAGACCGCGCGCCGGCCGACGCGATCAATCAAGCCACCGACAATCGGCGACACGAAGATGCCCGGCAGGCTCACGAGCGCAGCGAGCAAACCAGCACGAGCAGGTGAGTCGGTTCGTTCGAGAACTAGCCACGGCACCGTGATCATCACAACGCCATTGGCAACGCCCGACGAAACATTTGCGACTTGCAAACGCACGAATGCAGATCGTTGAAGCACCACAGTCATGGTCGCGTGATTCCTATTGCTCTGGGGAGAGCGCGCTGAATCAGCGGTGTTTGGCGACGAACTTCTCCACGCCCGAGAGGTCGTAAGGATGACCGAGCATCACGATCATGTGGTCGGCACCGGCGGCTGCATATTCGTCGACCTTCTCGAGCTCTTCGGGGCGCACAGCGACGGTGCGCTCGATGTCGTTTGGGTTTCGACCCACCTTGGCGCACCACTCGTTGAGGATGTCGTTCTTCTTCTTGAAGTTGTCGGGTGGACCAAACGTGTTGAGCTGGTCGGCATATTGAGCAACCAGTCGCAGCGTGACTTTCTCTCCACTGCCGCCGATCATCAGCGGAATCTTGCCCTTGACCGCCCCTGGGTTGAGCTTGGCGAGGCGCTCGGTGATGACGGGGATGCCCTTTTCCAAGATTTTGAGGCGGCCTGGTGCGGTACCGAACTCGTAGCCGTACTCGGTGTAGTCGCGTTCAAACCAACCCGAACCGATGCCAAGAATGAAACGGCCGTCGCTGATGTGGTCGATGGTGCGAGCCATGTCTGCCAAGAGTTGTGGGTTGCGGTAGCTGTAACACGTGACGAGTGCACCGATGGTGACGTGTTTGGTATCAGCGGCCATCGCGGCAAGCAGCGTGTAGCACTCGAAGTGCTCGGCATCAGGGTTGCCGTAGAGCGGATAAAAGTGGTCCCATGTCCACAAACTGTCGACACCGAGCTCATCAACTGCGCGCCATGCACTGCGCATCTCTTTGATCGTCGTTGCCTGCGGGTGGAGTTGTACGCCAATCTTCATGACACTGAAACTAGCCTGACGAGGTGCTGCAACGACCTGCATTGTCGATTCGTGGTGTCACCAAACGGTTTGGAGACTTCGTCGCCGTGAATGACTTGTCGCTCGATGTGTTGCCAGGCACCTGTTTGGGTCTGCTCGGGCCGAACGGTGCCGGCAAGACCACGTTGATGCGCATGATCACAGGGCAAACTCGTGCAGCGTCAGGTGAGATCACCGTGCTTGAACATGATGTTGCCACTGATACTCGCTCGGCTCGACGAGTGCTCGGTGTCTGCCCACAACAAGACAACATGGACGACCAGCAGACTGCGCGTGAAAATTTGGCGCTCTGGGCGGCGCTGTGCCGTGTGCCGCGCGCCCAACGAAAGAGTGCCGTTACGCAGGCATTGGAGACTGCACAACTCACCGACCGCGCCAACGAGCGGGTCACCAACCTGTCGGGAGGCATGCGTCGCCGTTTGTTGCTTGGTCGGGCATTCGTGAACTCTCCAAGAGTGGTGCTGCTGGATGAGCCGACGGTGGGCCTTGACCCGCAGGTGCGCAGCGATCTATGGCTGATCATTGATCGCATGCGTCGCAGCGGTATCACGGTCGTGATGAGCACCCACTACATCGAAGAAGCCGAGAGATTGGCCGATGACATCGCCATTATGAACCACGGGCGAGTGATTGCACGGGGCACGCCGAGCGAGCTGCGCCGACTGCACGCCGGCAGCGAAGCCGTCGAATACGTCGGTGCGGCGGCAACACTCGACGAGATTGCCGAGAAGGCTGCAGCGATTGGGTTGAAAACGCGGCGCGCCGGGCTCAGTATCTCGGTGCTCGGCGTCGAGTCGACACCAGTGGCGACGCTCGACTCATGGGGTCGGCACTCGCGACGTTCCACGAATCTCGAAGACGTCTTTGTCTTGCTGACGGGGGAGTCACTCGATGCCTAGGTTTGATGTGCAGTCGATTCCGGCCATCTGGGTGCGTGAGCTGACCCTGTTCAAGCGATATTGGCGCGGCACTACGTTCAGCGCAATTCTCGAGCCACTCATCTTTCTGTTTGGCATCGGTCTCGGTGTCGGAGCCTTCCTTGACGAGATCGATGGGGTGAAGTACGTGATTTTCGTTGGCACTGGTGCGGTGGCAACGGCGGTGATTTTCAGCTCGGTATTCCCTGGCATGTACAACACGTTCATCGCGCGCACATTTCAGAAGGTCTATGACGGCATCCTTGCTACGCCGACCACCGCCGCTGAGATCATGGTCGCCGAAGCGTTGTGGATTGCGACCCGTACCGCGGTATATGGCTCGGTGCCGATTGTGGTGACCATTCCCTTTGGATTATCGCCCACCCCGACCATGCTGCTCGTGCCGTTCATCTGTTTCTTGACGGCACTTGGGTTCACGTTTCTTGGTCAATGGATTTCGGGTGTCGTCAAAGTGATCGACTCGTTCAGTTACTTTCAATCGGCGCTCATCACGCCGCTGCTCTTTATCTCGGGAACCTATTTCCCCATCAGCGGCTTGCCTGCGTGGGCCCAGACTGCGAGCAATGTCAACCCGGTGTATCACTGCATCGAGCTCGTGCGTGACGCATGTTTCGATCGGCTGAGCGCTTCGTCGTGGTGGAACGTGCTGGCGCTCGCCATTTTTGCGGTGATTACCGGCTCGCTGAGTGTGCGCACGATTACCCGTCGCCTGATCACCTGACGGCTCTCTCGGCAATGTGTCAGACTTTGCGCCGATGCCTCGCGCACTCTTGAGTGTCTACGACAAGACAGGCATCGTCGAGTTTGCCCGCGAACTGCACTCACTGGGTTGGCAACTGCTGTCGAGCGGTGGCACCGCTAAGGCGCTCGCTGACGTGGGTATCCCGGTTACCGATGTGGCGGCGGTGACGGGTTTCCCCGCAATTCTTGGTCATCGTGTCGTGACCCTGCATCCGGCCGTGCACGGCGGATTGCTCGCCGACGTCGACGACCCTTCGCACCGAGACGACCTGGCGGCTCACGGCATTGAGCCCATCGCACTCGCCGTGGTGAACCTGTACCCGTTCGAAAGTAATCCGAGCATCGACCTCATTGATGTAGGAGGCCCGGCGATGGTGCGAGCTGCCGCGAAGAATCATCGACACGTAGCGGTGGTGACCGAGCCCGCGCAGTACGGCGAAGTGCTCAGTGAGTTGCGCCGTGATGGGGCCATCTCGCCCGCGACCCGACACGCTCTCGCCGCGCGAGCGTTCGCCCACACCGCTCGCTATGACGCGGCAGTGGCGGCTTGGTTTGCAGCGGCGAACCCAGCGCCAGTCGAAGAACAACTGCCCGAACGCATCACGCTGCAACTCGAGCGTGAAGCCACGCTGCGCTACGGCGAGAACCCACACCAACACGGTGCGAGGTATCGCGTGGTAGGCGAGCGAAGTTGGTGGAGCAGTGCAAAGCAACTCGGCGGCAAAGAGATGTCATATCTCAACGTGTACGACGCCGATGCGGCATGGTCGTTGGTGCATCGATTCACCGAGCCGGCCGCCGTGGTCATCAAACATGCCAACCCGTGCGGCGTGGCGATTGCCAGCGACATCGAGACTGCCTACCGTCGAGCGCACGAATGCGACCCGGTGAGTGCCTTTGGTGGCATCGTCGGGCTGAATCGCACGATGACCGCCGCCACTGCTGAGGCACTCGGCGAGGTGTTCACCGAGGTGGTGATTGCACCTGACTTTGAACCGCAAGCACTCGAAGTGTTGGCGCGCAAGAAGAACCTGCGTATCTTGCAGGCGAGCGCCCCGCTACGTGACGGGCGTTCATTACGCAGTATCGATGGCGGTGTGA
>RFMM01000182.1 GCA_009927665.1 Actinomycetota bacterium | reverse complement strand
CTCGTGCAAACACCATGGACTCAGGATTGGGGTGTCATGCACGACTTCGTCTCGAAGGCGTCGCCACTCGGGCGCTCGGCATATGCCAGTGACTGCAGCGAGGCGGTGCTCGGCATCGTGCGCAACCCACATATGACCGGCCAAGTCATCGTGGTTGACGGCGGGTTTACGCTCGTTTCGTGACGACGCACCGCACCTACGCGTCGAATCTCGCGACGAACGATGTGCACCCGTATCGCAGTGGGGCATGGCGACCGCAACGCTCCGAACACACCACCCGTTCGATGCACATCGATGGCACGGTGCCGCGTGAGTTGAACGGTGTGTACTTGCGCAACACGGAGAACCCGCTCTTTGAGTCGATCGGTCGCTATCACCCGTTCGACGGTGACGGCATGGTGCACATGATGTCGTTTTGCGACGGAGAGGTGGAATACCGCAATCGTTTCGTGCAAACCGATGGGCTGCGGGCCGAGATTGATGCCGGTGCGGCGTTGTGGGCTGGTCTTGCTGAACCACCAAGCAGGTCGCTGCGCGATGGTAAGTGTGCGCGCGGTCGCATGAAAGATTCATCGAGCACCGACATCGTCGTGCACGCCGGTGTGGCTCTATCGAGCTTTTATCAGTGCGGCGACTTGTACCGACTCGACCCGCGCACGCTGGCCGACCTGGGCAAAGAGTCGTGGGGCGGCAAGTTTCCGACTGCAGGCGTGTCGGCACATACCAAAGTTGACGAGCGCACGGGTGAGCTGCTGTTCTTCAACTATCAGACGACCGCGCCGTATCTGCACTATGGCGTGGTGTCGTCGCAATGCGAACTGGTGCACTACGTGCCGATTGAGTTGCCCGGCGCTCGTCTACCGCACGACATGGCATTCACCCCGAACTATTCGGTGTTGAACGACTGCCCGCTCTTTTGGGACGCCGATCTCATCGAGCGCGGCATCTACGCCACCCGCTATCACCGAGACATGCCGATGCGTATCGGCATTATTCCGCGTTATGGAGCATCGGGTGACATCAGATGGTTCGAATGTCGCCCTACGTTCGTGTTGCACTGGATCAACGCGTGGGAAGAAGGCGATGACGTCGTTGTGACGGATACTTCGAAGATGACCCGTCGCCCCGCATGGCAAGCGATGCGACCATCGAGGCCAAGATGTTCCGCTTTCTCGACCTGCATTCGATGAAGTCGCGCCCGTATCGCTGGCGGTTCAACCTGAAAACTGGTGCAGTTCATGAGGGCTATTTGAGCGACACCATCACCGAGTTCGGCATGATCGATCAACAGCGTGCGGGCTTGCCATATAGATACGTGTATTCGGTGGTGCCAACCAAGGGCATGTTCACTTTCGACGGGCTGATCAAGCACGACGTGCAGACCGGTCGCGAAGAAGTGCTGATGTTTGGTGAGGGCGTCTTTGGTAGCGAGACGGTGGTGGCGCGCAAACCTGCTGCAGTTGACGAAGACGACGCGTGGCTCATCACGTTTACGAGCGACGTGCCGAATGACAAGTCGCATTGTGTGGTCTATGACGCGAAGGCGTTTAACGACGAGCCGATCGCGCGCATCGAGCTGCCCGAGCGAATCTCGAGTGGCACGCACGCTTGTTGGGC
>RFMM01000175.1 GCA_009927665.1 Actinomycetota bacterium | reverse complement strand
CTTCCCGCCGAAAACCGATGAAGCGCAGGCCCAGCTCACCAACACCATCACCGAACTGGCACCACTGAAGCCGAGTTTCTTCTCTGTCACCTACGGTGCGGGTGGTAGCACGCGCTCACGTACGCGTGACGTGGTGGTCGGGCTGGCGCGCAGCGGGGTAGTGCCGCCGATGGCGCATCTCACGTGTGTCGGGCATTCGCGCGACGACATCAACCTGCTGCTCGGTGAATACAAGGCGGCCGGGGTGGAGAACATTCTCGCGCTCGGTGGTGACCTGCCGAGCGATCCGTCACTGGCTGGGCCGAGCGATTTTCACCATGCGCTTGATCTGGTCGAATACTTGCGCGAACACTTTGATGTGTCGATTGGTGTCGCAGCACACCCTGAAGTGCACCCGCGTTCGCCATCGCGCGAGTCGGATCGCCACCATCTCGCTGAAAAACTTCGTCGTGCCGACTTCGCGATGACCCAGTTCTTCTTCGACGTGCAGCACTACGAGAGGCTGCGTGACGAGCTCGCGGCGCTTGGTGTGCACAAGCCGATCGTGCCGGGCATCATGCCAGTAACCAACAAGGGTCAGATCGTGAAGATGGCGCAGATGTCGGGGGCCGAGATTCCACGTTGGTTGAGCGACCGTTTGGCGCCGCTCGAAGATGTCGCTGACGTGCGACGCGTCGGAGTAGAGGTGGCCACCCAACTCGGCGCCGACTTGCTCGCTGCAGGGGCCCCGGGTTTACACTTCTACACGTTGAACCGTTCGACGGCGACGCGTGAGATTTACGCCAACCTCGGCCTGGTCGGCTGAATTTGCTCAGAGCGGTGGGCGAGTGATGAGCGAAAAGCGACCAGGTCTACTGGGGTATGTGCCCGCGCTTGATGGCGTGCGGGCCCTCGCGGTGATTGCCGTGATCGTGTACCACGCGAACAAGAAGTGGCTCGGCGGCGGGTTTCTTGGCGTCGAAGTGTTCTTCGTCATCAGCGGCTTTCTCATCACCTCGTTGTTGATTGCCGAACACGAACAGCACGGCTCGATCAGCCTGAAAAAGTTCTGGTTGCGTCGCGCGCGACGACTGTTGCCGGCCTTATGGGTGTTGCTAGTTGGCGTTGCGGTCTACTGTTCGCTTTTTGAGCGCGATGCCCTCGGTGCTCTGCGCGGCGACATCATCGCGGCCTTCTTCTATGGCTTCAACTGGTTTCAGATCTGGGTGGGCACGTCATATTTCACCGCATTCGACTTCGTTCCACTTCGTCACCTCTGGTCACTGGCGGTGGAAGAGCAGTTTTATTTCATCTGGCCGCTCGTCATGTATGGTGCGGTGCGCCTTGGGCGACGCCGACTGCCGCTGGCAGGTCTTCTCTTTGCATCGACTGCCGTCATCATCGCGCTGTTTACTGCATTTACCTACCGATCGGGTGCTGTCGGCACCATCGCCGAAACACCCGACAAATACATGGCGTTTCTCGGGCACCCGGTGTCGCGCATTGACTTCCTCTTTCTTGGCACGTTCACCCGCTCGAGCGGGCTCTTTCTCGGGGCAGCACTAGCGATCTTCTGGCGGCCGTGGCGTCTCGACACCTCGCCCATCGGCTCGCGCGGTCAATTGATGGATGCAGTGTTTCTCGCCGGCCTCGGCACGCTGGCGATTGCTGCGGTGGTGTTTCGCGATGTCGTTGAACTCAGTGACGCAGGCAGCGGCGGCTACGACCTGCTGTTTCGTGGTGGATTCTTTCTCGTCGGCATCGCGAGTCTTGCGGTGATTGCCGCGGCGGTGCACCCCACCGCCGCGATGCCGCGCCATCTGCTTGGCAATCGGGTGATGGTCTACCTCGGCCAACGCTCATACGGCTTGTATCTCTATCACTGGCCGGTGTTTCAGATGTACCGACGATTTGCCGGCAAGGGTTTGACGCCATATGAATTCGTGCTGCTCGCACTGCTCTCGTTGGCGCTCACCGAACTGTCGTATCGCTACATCGAGATGCCAATACGCGACGGTCGCTTTGCCGCGTGGCGAGAGCGACTGCGCGATGAACGATTGACCCCGAGCGCTCAAACGTTGAACGCACGACGACGTCGGGCTGGCTTTGTCGCCACGGGTGCAGTGCTGCCGATGTTCGCCTTCGTCAGTATCGCGACAGCCGACGTGAAGCTGAATGACATCAGTCAGAGCCTGGCTGACAGCGAATCGGCAGTGGTCGATGTGTTGGGCGGCTCGACGCGCGATAGCGCCGTGCCGACGACGCTCGTGTCGGGCACCGAGGAACCCGCAACTACAACGCTGGTCGAACCAGTCATCATCGGTGGCGTCACACAAACCACCACGCTCGATGGCCAGTTGATCGACGTGCTGGCCATTGGCGACTCAGTGATGCTTGGTGCAGCGCGCGAACTCTCGGCACGTGGCGCAACAGTTGATGCGATGAAGAATCGATCGGTGCGTCAAGCACTCGAAATCGTCAACTATCTCAAGTCGGTGAAACGTCTTGGGTCGATTGTGGTTATTCACCTTGGCACGAATAGTACGACTTCGACCGAAACCCTTGATGAGATCATGGCGTCGCTTGCCGACACACCGCTGGTGCTGTTTCTCACGGTGCACGTGCCGAGTGAACCGCGCCAGTCGATTAACAACCGCTTGATCAACGCCTTACCGCAGCGTTACGGCAACGTGAAGGTGCTCGACTGGTTTTCGATCGCGGGGCAGTACCCGGAGTATCTGTATTCCGACAAGACCCATCTTCGACCAGCCGGTGCGCGTTTTTACGCCGATCTGATTATGCAGTCGGTGGGGCGGCTCTAGTCGCACTCATCGTCTAGCGTGTCAGCCCGTGACAAACCCCGTACGAGTCGCCGTCACCGGCGCAGCAGGACAAATCGGCTACAGCCTTCTCTTCCGCATTGCATCGGGTGCGATGCTCGGCCCCGATACCAAGGTGATCTTGCAATTGCTCGAAATCACCCCGGCACTCGGCGCCCTCAATGGCGTAAAGATGGAACTCGACGACTGCGCGTTTCCGTTGCTGTCAGATGTCGTGCTCACCGATGACGCCAACGTGGCATTTGGCGATGTAGATGTGGCGCTGCTCGTCGGCGCGATGCCACGTAAAGATGGCATGGAACGCAAAGATTTGCTCTCCGCCAACGGTGGTATCTTCAAGCCGCAAGGTGAAGCAATCGGACGAAGCGCCAAGAAGAACGTCAAGGTGCTCGTCGTCGGCAACCCCGCCAACACCAATGCGCTCATCGCGTTGAGCCATGCCTCGGGCATCCACCCACGCCAGTTCACGGCGATGATGCGTCTCGACCACAACCGCGCCATCTCGCAACTGGCTGCAAAAGTCGCCAAGCCTGTGTCAGCGATCAAGAAGATGACCGTTTGGGGCAACCACTCGACCACGCAGTACCCCGACTTGTCGTATTGCGAAATTGATGGCAAGCCAGCGAAGCAGTTGGTGAATGATCAGGCGTGGATCAATGACACATTCATTCCGACGGTCGCAAAGCGCGGTGCAGCGGTCATCAAGGCGCGCGGCGCGTCGTCGGCGGCATCGGCGGCGAATGCAGCCATCGATCATGTTCGTTCGTGGGTGCTCGGCACGCCGGCTGGCGACTGGGTGAGCATGGCGGTGCCAAGTGACGGTTCATACGGTGTGCCTGAGGGCTTGGTGTCATCGTTTCCGTGCACGTGCGTAGGCGGCGACTACACGATTGTGAAAGATCTGCCGATAGATGCCGACAGCCGCGCACGCATCGACGCGTCAGTGGCCGAGTTGAAAGAAGAGCGCGACGCAGTTCGTTCGCTCGGCTTGATCTAACTGCGCTGTCGCCTCGCGCGCTAGTCGAACGTGGTGCGGGCCCGCACGCGGGTGAATACGGCATCGAGCGCGGCGAAAAATGGCTGAGCGGCAATCACCTTTTCGTGATCGCCACTAAAGCGCACCTTGCCGGTAATGAATGATTCGGCGGCGTTCAATTCGCCGCGGGCGATGGCGACCGCAGTGTCGTACGACTGGCGAAACGTTACGTCGCTTGGCGTCGCACCGACGCCGAATCGTGCGCGACCGTCGGCGCACACCAAGTGATAGGTGACCTCGCCGAAAGGTGAGTCGGTTACCACCTGCGTGATCGCCACAGTGTGACCCGCGGCAGCGGCCGCCACCGCCGGATCGGTCTCAACCTCGTGGGCGACTGCCGAAATCCACTCGTCGCTCAAGTACCGCACGATGATGGAGCGTAACGACGCAGAATCGTTCTCAAGAATGACGCTCTCGTCGTGGCCGAAGCGCTGCCGATCAGGCTGCTAGACGCTGATCCGGCTGCTAGGCGCTGATCAGGCTGCGTTGAAACTGGTCGACTTCTGGCTCGAGCGGTAGATCGAGAACAGCAAGATGGCGAGCGATACACCCGCGATGCCGTATCGTGCCGCATCGTTGTCGCGCAGGTTGATGACCGCCGGAAGAATTAGCAACGATACGAGGTTCATCACCTTGATCAACGGGTTGAGCGCCGGACCAGCGGTGTCTTTGAACGGGTCGCCGACAGTGTCGCCGATGACGGCTGCCTTGTGGGCAACAGAACCCTTACCGCCATGGTGACCGTCTTCGATGTACTTCTTTGAGTTGTCCCACGCACCGCCGGCATTGCTCAAGTAATTGGCCATCAACTGACCGGTGAGAATCACCGCCGCCAAGAAAGCGCCGAGTGCGAAGTAGTTGATGCCAAAGCCGATGATGACCGGGGTCAACACAGCAAGCAACGCTGGTGTGGTGAGTTCGCGCAGCGATGCGGCGGTGCAGATGTCGATGACGGGGCCGTAGTCGGGCTTCTTGGTGCCCGCCATGATTCCGCCGTCTTTGAACTGCTTGCGCACTTCTTGCACGACGACGCCGGCCGAACGACCGACGGCGCGAATGGCGAGGGCAGAGAACATGAACGCAATCGAGCCACCGATCAAGAGACCGATGAAGGTCTTCACGTCGGCAACGTTGATTTGCGTGCGCGGGTCGCTAAAGATGGCGTCACCAACGACACCCTCAGCCTTGAAGCCCAGTTCACCTGCGATGGTCTCGATGTACGACGCAAAGAGGGCGACGGCAGCGATAACTGCCGAACCGATGGCAAACCCCTTCGTGACGGCCTTGGTGGTGTTGCCGACAGCGTCGAGACCGACCATGATCTTGCGTGGTTCGCCCTGGAACTCACCAGCCATTTCGGCGATGCCTGCGGCGTTGTCGGCGACCGGGCCGAAGGTGTCTTCAGACACGATTACACCGGTGGTGGCGAGCATGCCCATGCCGCAGAGCGCTACGAGATACAAAGACAATTGCACGTTGCCGCCACCCAGCCACAGCGTGGCGCCGAGTGAAACAGCGATGCAGACGATGGCATACACCGATGACTCAAGACCCACGGCGGTGCCAGACAACACCACCGTCGCCGGGCCGGTTTCGGCAGACTCGGCAATTTCTTCGACAGGCGAATACTCGGTGCCCGTGAAGTACTCGGTGAGGCGGCTCAACACCTGCGCGAGGATCAAGCCGATCAGTACTGCGCCGAATACGCGCCAGCCGATGCCCGACATGGTGACGATGTTGTCGGCTTCACCAAACGCGTTGGAGCCCTTGGCTGGGTTGCCGACGTAGGTCACCGCGAGAGCAAGTGTTCCGATCACCGTGATGATCGATGCGGTGAGGAAGCCACGGTTGATCGGCTTCAGTGCGTTCATCTCGCCTTCTTTGGCGCGCACGGCGAACACGCCGGCGATGGATGCCAGCACGCCGATTGCTCGCGCAGCGAGTGGGAAGACGAGACCGAGAGCCGGGTTCAACCCGACCGAATTGAAGGCTGCGACACCGAGAATGATCGACGCCACGAGGGTTACTTCGTAGCTTTCGAACAAGTCGGCGGCCATGCCGGCGCAGTCGCCCACGTTGTCACCGACGTTGTCGGCAATTACGGCGGGGTTGCGCGGGTCGTCTTCGGGAATTCCGGCTTCAACCTTGCCGACGAGGTCGGCACCGACGTCGGCGGCCTTGGTGAAGATGCCACCACCCACGCGCAAGAAGAGCGCGAGCAGCGAACCACCGAAGCCGAAACCGACGAGCATCGCCGACGAAGTGTTCTGGAACAGAGCGATGATTACCGTTGCGCCGAGCAGACCAAGACCGACGGTGAACATTCCGGCAACGCCACCCGTACGAAAGGCAACATCGAGCGCTTCACGCATCGACCCACGACGAGCAGCGGCTGCTGTGCGAACATTGCCGCGTGTCGCGAGCGTCATGCCGATGTACCCGGTGAGCCCTGATGCGACGCAACCGAGCAAGAAGGCAATCGTGCGGAAGACACCTGAAGAAACGAAACCAAGCGCTTCAGAGCCATCTGGCTTTTCAATGGCGACTGATGTGACGAACACGATGACTGCTACGGGCACGAGAATGATGCCGATGGTGCGGAACTGGCGCTTCAGATAGGCGAGGGCGCCAACCTGAATCGCCGAGGCGATTTCCTTCATCTTGTCGGTGCCCTCATCTTGGGCGAGTACCGATTTGGCGAGGAAGAATCCAACAGCAATAGCGAGCAGCGATGCCGCTCCGGAGAGGGCCAAGACCAGCCATTCGCCACCCTTCAGGGTGAAGTCCTGCCAGCCGCCTTCTGATGCCAAGAGCGCAGTCACGTGTGTGTTGTCCTTTTCTTACAGGGGCCCGCCGTTCGGCAAAACCCCGATTTATGGGTCCGAATGAGTGTAGAGAATGCGACAGGCTGGCGTGGAATCGCCGTTTGCGGCGGTGCGATAGCACTGTTTGCGGGTGAGTGAAGCTTGACTGACGGTGAGACGGGCTTCACGCCACAATTGCTGCGGCGAGTTCGGGGTTGGCAATGTGCAGAACTAGCGTCTCACTCGGTCAACCGACCCTGATATGAGCACCGCTGCACCCACACGACCTCCTGTCTCGGGCACCGCCGTGGCGGCCCGTCGTCGTCGACCGTTTCTGCTCGATCTCTACGGCACAGCCGTGGGCAAGAAGTATGCGATGGCGATCTCTGGCCTCGCGCTGATGGGGTTCGTGCTCTTCCACATGATCGGCAACCTGAAGATGTACTTCGGCGCCGCCGACTTGAACGAGTACGCAGAGTTTCTGAAGAAGCTGCTCTACCCGTTGGCGCCGAAAGAGTCGGTGTTGTGGATTCTTCGCTTCGGACTGCTCGGCATGCTGACGTTGCACCTGCACGCGGCGTGGTCGCTCACCATGCTCAATCGTCGCGCGCGCCCGGTGAAGTACCAGAGCTCGCGCGACTACCAAGAGGCATCACTCGCCAGTCGTTCGATGCGCCTGTCGGGCATCGTCGTCGTGGCGTTCTTGGTGTGGCACTTGCTTGATCTCACCTTCGGTGTGGTCAACACCATTGGTGCTGACGGAGAATTCGTGCGCGCCGAGGTGTATGCCAACGTGGTGCGCAGTTTTGAGCGTTGGCCGGTGGCGTTGTTCTATATCGTCGCCAACCTGTTGCTTGGTCTGCATCTGTCGCACGGCGCTTGGAGCATCTTTCAGTCACTTGGCTGGAACAACCCGCGCTTCAACGCGTGGCGTGTCGCATTCGCGCGCGGATTCGCGGCCGTAGTCGTGATTGGCAATGTTTCATTCCCCATTGCGGTACTGCTCGGAATCGTAAGTGTCAATTGAGGTGATGCGATGACCATGTTGCAAGACCGCCCGACCACAGGTTCACGGCTCAACTCAAAAGTGCCGGCAGGAGTCTTGGCCGACAAGTGGGACAACTTCAAGGCCAATGCCAAGTTGGTCAACCCCAACAACAAGCGCAAGTTCAAGGTCATCGTCGTCGGCACCGGTCTGGCGGGTGCCTCGGCTGCTGCGACGCTCGCCGAGCTCGGCTATCAGGTTGATGCGTTCACCTTCCACGACTCTCCGCGTCGTGCCCACTCGATTGCGGCACAGGGCGGCATCAACGCGGCCAAGAACTATCAGGGCGATGGTGACAGTGTGCATCGTCTGTTCACCGACACGATCAAGGGTGGTGACTTCCGCTCGCGTGAAGCGAACGTGTACCGACTGGCGCAGGTGTCGGTGAACATCATCGACCAGATGGTGGCACAGGGCGTGCCGTTCGCGCGTGAATACGGCGGTCTGCTCGACAATCGTTCGTTCGGCGGCGCTCAGGTGAGCCGCACGTTCTATGCACGCGGTCAGACCGGTCAGCAGTTGTTGCTCGGTGCGTATCAGCAGCTGGCGCGCCAGATTGGTTTGGGTGGTGTGCGATTGTTCAATCGCACCGAACTGGTTGACGTCGTCGTCATCGACGGTCGTGCTGCCGGAATCGTTGTTCGCGATCTGCTGACCGGCGAAGTCACCAGTCATGCTGCGCATGCCGTGGTGCTCGCAACTGGCGGCTATGGAAACGTCTATTTCCTCTCGACCAACGCGATGAACTGCAACGTGACTGCTGCGTGGCGGGCACATCGTCGTGGCGCATTCTTTGCCAACCCCTGCTACACCCAGATTCATCCAACCTGCATTCCACAAGCCGATGAGACGCAGTCGAAGCTCACCTTGATGAGCGAGTCATTGCGCAACGACGGGCGAGTGTGGGTGCCGAAGAACCCAGACGAGACTCGTGCAGCTCACCAGATTCCTGAAGAAGAGCGCGACTACTACCTCGAGCGCCTGTATCCGTCGTATGGCAACTTGGCGCCGCGCGACATTTCATCGCGTGCCGCCAAGCGACTCGTCGACAAGGGCCAGGGTGTCGGGCCTTGAAAAACGGCGTGTACCTCGACTTCTCGGCTGCGATCAATCGCCTTGGTCGCAATGTGGTGCAAGAGCGCTACGGCAACCTCTTTGAAATGTATGAACGCATCGCGGGCGAGAACCCCTACGACGTGCCGATGCGTATCTATCCGGCGACGCACTACACGATGGGCGGGTTGTGGGTCGACTACGAACTGCAGACCAGCATTCCAGGCTTGTATGCCGCGGGTGAGGCAAACTTCTCTGATCACGGCGCAAACCGACTCGGGGCGAGTGCGCTGATGCAGGGTTTGGCCGACGGTTACTTCGTGTTGCCCTACACCATCAGCAATGGTCTTGCGCCACTCCTGAATAAGACGATCCCCAGCACCGATCACCCCGAGTTCAAGCGAGTCGAGGCCGAGACCCGCGATCGCTACCGCGCGTATCTCAACGTGAAGGGCACTCGCTCGCCCGATTGGTTCCATCGTGAACTCGGCAAGATCATCTGGGACTATTGCGGCATGGAGCGCGACAGCAACGGGCTCGAAAAGGCACTCAGCGAATTGCCCGCCTTGTATGACGAATTCAAGAAAGACCTGCG
>RFMM01000084.1 GCA_009927665.1 Actinomycetota bacterium | reverse complement strand
AACTCGAACGAAAAGGTGCGTCTGCGCGCAAGCAGTTCGGCGATGCGCATGGCAACTCGAATTCTACGAGTTCAGCTGCGGCGCGCCGTGTGGGCATCGCGTGCGCCTAGCGCAAACACTGTGCGCTATGAGAGCGACTTGATGATCTGCGCCATCAGTTCGCCGGCTTCGGTCGGGTTGGCTCCGACCTTCACACCTGCAGCACGCAGGGCGTCCATCTTGCCTTGGGCTGTGCCCTTGCCACCAGAGACGATGGCGCCAGCGTGACCCATCTTCTTGCCGGCCGGTGCGGTGACACCAGCGATGTAGGCACTCATTGGTTTGGTGACGTTGGTCTTGATGAACTCTGCAGCTTCTTCTTCTGCTGAGCCACCAATCTCACCAATCATCAAGATGGCACTCGTCTCAGGATCATTCTGAAACTCTGCGAGACAATCGACGAACGACGTGCCCGGTACCGGGTCGCCACCGATGCCCACGCATGTGGTGACACCAATGCCCTGTTGCTTGAGTTCAAAGAGCGCCTGATACGTGAGCGTGCCTGATCGCGACACGATTCCCACGTTCTTGCCACCCTTGGTTGGCGGTTGGGCGATTTCACCTGCAGTGATGCCGATGTTGCACTTGCCTGGGCTGATGATGCCTGGGCAATTGGGGCCGAGGAGTCGCGTGTTCGGATAGTCGCGCTTCAGCGTGGCGTACACGCGCGCCTCATCTTGCGCCGGCACACCTTCGGTGATGCACACGATGAATCGCACACCAGCAACTGCGGCTTCGAGAATCGCCGCCGGCGCTGCCTTGGGTGGCACTGCAACAAACGATGCATCTGCACCAGTGGCAGCGACGGCATCGGCAACCGAGTTGAACACGGGAATGCCCTCGACGTCTTGGCCGCCCTTGCCTGGCGTAACTCCACCTACGACCTTTGTGCCATACGCGCGATTACGTAGGCCGTGAAACTTGCCTTGTCCGCCCGTCAACCCCTGCACGATGACTTTCGTGTTCTCGTCAACAAAGATCGCCATTGTCAGACTGCCTTTCCGTTGGCGATGTCTACGGCAGAGCGCGCGGCATCGAGCATGGTTGGTTTGGTGATGAGCTTGTCGGCCGCAATGCCGGCCTCGGCAAGAATTCGACGACCTTCATCAGCGTTCGTGCCGTCGAGTCGAATAACGATCGGGGCACGCAGCGTGACGCGACGCATCGCCTCAACGATTCCCTTAGCAACCTCGTCGCCACGCGTAATGCCACCGAAGATGTTGATGAAGATGCTGCGCACTTTCGTGTCGAAGTTGATTACCTCTAACGCGGCGGTCATGAGTTCTGCGTTTGCACCGCCACCGATGTCAAGAAAGTTCGCAGCTTTGCCGCCGACCTGGTTCACCACGTCAAGCGTGCTCATTGCGAGACCGGCGCCGTTGGCAATGATGCCGACGCTGCCGTCGAGGCCGATGTATTGCAGGCCCTTGTCGCGTGCCAGCTTCTCGCGCTCGTCGAGTTCTTGTGTTGCCGCGAATGGCTGCCACTCAGGGTGGCGAAACGCCGCGTTGCCGTCGAGGCTCACCTTGGCGTCAAGCGCATGCACTTCACCCGTGGGCTTCAGAATCAGCGGATTGATCTCGGCGAGATCGCAGTCGCCGTTCACGAAACAGCCGTACAGCTTGACGAGAATGCTCGCCACGCCGTCTTGGGCCTTGGTCGGAATCTTGGCGTCAACCGCCGCTTTTTTTGCCACGCTTTCACTCAGCCCGACAATCGGATTGATGTGCAACTTCACGATCGCGGTTGGGTCTTTTGCTGCGACTTCTTCGATATCAACGCCACCCTGTGCCGACAGCATCAGCAGGTGTTGCTTGGCAGCTCGGTCGAGCGTGAACGAGGCGTAGTACTCCTCGGCGATGTCGCTGGCGCGCTCGATCCACACGCGCTTGACCTTGTGACCCTTGATGTCCATGCCGATGATGTTGCTCGCATGAGTGCGAACTTCGTCTTTGTTATTCGCGAGCTTGATGCCGCCTGCCTTGCCGCGACCACCAACCTGCACTTGCGCCTTCACGACAACCGGATACCCGATTCGCTCAGCGATGGCTATCGACTCATCGACGGTGTGCGCCACGTCGCCGGCAGATATCGGGATACCGAACGACGCAAAGTATTGCTTGCCCTGGTATTCGAAGAGGTCCATTAACTGCTCACCTTCTCACGTTCGTCGAGTGTCGTCTCTAGCCACTGCGCGATCGCCTTCAACGACGAGCCAGGGCCGAAGATTTCACTGACGCCTTGTTGCCTGAGTGTCGCTGCGTCTGCCTCGGGAATCACACCGCCACCAAAGATGAGCACATCGCCCATGTCGCGCGTGCGCAATTCTTCCATCACGCGCGGAAACAGCGTGAGATGCGCACCCGAGAGAAGCGAGAGCCCGACGGCATCGACGTCTTCTTGCAACGCCGTTTCGGCAATCTGCTCGGGGGTTTGGTGCAAGCCGGTGTAGATGACCTCAAAACCGTGGTCACGAAGGGCGCGCGAGATGGTCTTGGCGCCGCGGTCGTGACCATCGAGACCCGGCTTGGCAACGACGACTCGATACGTGCGCTTCACGAGTATCGAAGCCTACGCTCCGCAACCTTGTTGGCACACTGTGGGGGTGGCGATACCCCGCTCAACCCGCCGAATTCGCCGGCCCCGTTCACCTCTCGGTCGCGCAGTGTTGCCAATCGTGGGCGGGCTCGCCGTCTTTTGCACTGCTCTTTGGTGTCACATGGCTCTTTGCCGATCGGGCAACCGACAATCGCAAGCGCGAAGTTCGCGAGGGTGACTACACGTTTCGTGTCGGGCCTGTCGATGACATGGCGGCAATCGTCAAACGTGACGGACCAATTCTCTACCCCGACTTGCGCGACACCGCCTATCAGCGCACCATCGTGGTCGACCACACCGGTGACGACCCGACAAAGGGTTGGCAGGTGTACTACGCCTACCCCGCCGACCGAGACTCATCGTGCATCGTCACGCATGTTGAGAGCACTCGAAACTTCATCGACTGCGACCAGCGCACGCTCGCGGTCGAGTTGCTGCACCGGCCCGTTGA